>CAYWNB010000095.1:0-11069 GCA_964459195.1 uncultured Desulfobacula sp. | reverse complement strand
ATTTTTTCAGCGCGGAAATACCATGAGCCGGATAAAACATTTTCATCTTGCTCATATTTTCCGATCCAGATCCTTTCGGGACCATCAAAATATCAATGTGATCGGCATCTTCGATGTAATCCCAATGAAGGACGGGAAGCCCTTCTCCCACAGATGTCTGCGGATTTATTCGAGTCAGCGTATGTGTGGAGCTGCTCCTGAAGGGAAATTCCTGGGTAGCCCGCCTGGCACCGTTTCCGAGACTGGTTTTAATCTCATATCCGTTCCAGGGGAACTTAGACCCGATTTTAACCATATAAATTGGCAGCCCCGTGTCCTGACAGATCAGGGTTTTATTTTCATCTGCAACCTTAATGGTTTTAAAAATTGTCTTGAAAACTTCCTGGGCAGTTGGGTTTGTTTCTTTTTCAGACGCACGCTTCAGTGCTGCCCGCACATCCGGGGGCAGGTCGCATAACGCGCGGATGTATAATTCTTTAGCGGCATCTTCAACTATTTGATAATCAAAATCAGCCATTATTAATCCTCCTAAAGGTTATCCGATTCCATTTTTTGAGGCTTGAGAAGATATGCCAGCAGCCGTTGTTACAAAAAAGGAATGGGAGTGTATTAAAAAATATGACTCGCTCTTATTTTCTCTGCATGACAAAACCAGTCTTTGTTTAAACCCCTATAGGGGGTCTTTAGGATTGCCATGCAAGGCCTCTTGCAACTTTATATCTTTGTACTTATGGGTCTTTTGAATCAATTGTTTTGCCTGTCACATCCTCCTTTTTGATTATTTTTTTCCCATGTTTGTCAAAATCAAGTGATAAAATAAAATCGGCCACACCCGTCAACTCTTCCGGCTTAAGCTCATATTTAGGCATAATGGACCAGGGACTCTGGGATTGCGGATCTTTTATAAACGCGGCCAGGTATTTCTGGGTTCGATTTTTATCTTTAATGTTTACCATATCGGGGCCGACCCTGTGGCCACCCTGGCCCTCTATATTGTGACAATAGGCACAGTTTTGTCCTACATAGACCGTCAGGCCGAGTTCTTCAGTCGAGGTGAGTTGCCGATCCGGAACCGGAATGATTTCGCCGTAGGGGCGTGCTCCGGAAAATCCGGTTAATGTAAGGTAGACGATGCAGACAATACTGGTAACACCGACAGCCGACGACAAAGGTCTTTTGGCAGCGCTCATAAAATTTGTTTTTTCTAAAAACGGTATGGCAAACAATATCAGTATACCGATGGTTGGAATCCCCAAACTGCCGATCACCTCTGCTGAGCCTGAAAAATAGGTTAACATCTGGAAAAGCCACATATAATACCACTCAGGGCGCGGCAGATAGCTTTCATCTATGGTTCCGGCAATCTCATCTCCTGGAATTTTTCCAAAAAAAGACAATAAAAGAAGGATCGTCAATACCACCAGAAAAACCACTGAACTTCGGGCAAGATGTTCCGGGAAAAACCGATAAATTCTGTTTCTTTTTACCATGGATGACGTATCATCCCTGTCAGATTTTGGGCTGGTAGCGTGTTCACAGACACCGTGCAGGCGTATCAGGTAAATATGACCGACCATCAAGCAAACCATCAGGCTCGGCAAAATAAGCATGTGGATGGCATAAAACCGTGTAATCGTGAGTCCTGAAATATTATTGCCTGATAATAATAGATTGGTCAAAAATTGGCCCATCACAGGGATATCCTTGGGAATATTTGAACTGACAACCGTTGCCCAAAATGCTTTTTGATCCCAGGGCAGCAGATACCCGGTAAATCCAAGCCCCAGCGTGACAAGAAACAGGCAGACGCCCAGTATCCACGTCAATTCCCGGGGTTTTTTAAAGGAACCGGAAAAATATACCGATGCCAAATGAATGAAAACCGCCAGGACCATCGCCCCTGCACCCCAGTGATGAAGGCCTCGAAGAATTGATCCCATGGGGAGGTCATTCATGATATAGGCAATGGATTGATATGCTTTGTCAGGAGAAGGGCTGTAATACATTGCCAATACCATACCACTGCCTGCCATGACAGCAAAAAGAATGGCACACAGACTGCCAAGCGTAGCAGACCAGCCCAGATTTGAAGGAAGTTTTTTGTACAGGAAGGGTTTTAAATGGGTTTCCCAACCGATACGTTGACTGATTATTTCTTTTATATGTATCATATCACGCCATCTCTATTAAAAGGTTTCCACTATCCATTCGAAACGCCAACTGGTCCAGTGGGCGAGGCGGCGGTCCGGCTTTTACAATACCCTCTATATCAAAAGCGCCTCCATGACAGGCACAAAGGAACAGATGCTGGGTTTCATCCCAATGGACGGTACAACCCAGATGTGTACAGGCAGTATTGTAGACCACAATCTTATTTTCGTTTGGCTGGCGCCAGATCAGTATGGGTTTAACAATTTGTTGCCGATAAAAAGCAGTTTTTTCTTCGTATCTTAAATTAACCGTGGATATTTTTCCGACGGGAAAGTTTTCAAGTTTTCCGGCTGGAACCCAAAGGCTTGGCTTTTTATCCGTGGGCCCGATAAAGGCAGATGCTAAAACACCTCCAACAGCCAGTGTGGAAGCTGCACCGATACCAAACGTCAGCTTGGTGAGGAACTTTCTTCGACCCATGTCCTCTTGTTCCGTGGCCTTTGCAACGGCTGGAGAGGTTATGATTCCAGAGGAAACTCGCTCTTGCTCATGAATATGATCAACTGCTGGCTGGGGAACACTTGCTGTCGAAACAACAGTATTTGTGGCAGGTACAGCCTTGAATGGCTCCTTGACGGCCAGACGTTGAATATATTTGATTGCCCGGGTACAGCTGATATCCTTGGGACAGACTTCCGTGCAATTGAATTCAGTCCGGCAGTTATAACAGGATTCAAGCACCTTCTCCATCCGCGGGTCAAACAGGGAATCCCGGCTGTCCATCAACAGTGTAAACGCCCGGTTCAGGGGTGCCGGTCCTGCATAGTCTTCATGGTAATTGGCCATTGTGCAACTGGACACACAGCAGCCGCAGGCAATACATTCAGTGGCAAGACCGATGGCCTGACGCTCCCTGGAATCCGGTCGAATAATTTCAGGCTCTTCCTTTATTTCCTTGGGTTCGAAGAACGGCAGGGTGTTTTCAAAGCTTTTAAAAAAAGGACCCATATCCACCACCAGGTCCTTAACCACAGGAAAATGGTTTAGGGGTCTGATGGTGATGGTCAAATTTTTAGAAAAATCGGAAACATTGGTTTTACAGGCCAGGCCTTCCCGCCCATTAATGACCATTCCGCATGAGCCACACATATTAACCCGGCATGCATAACGAAATGCCAATGACGAGTCCTGCTCTTTCTGGAGTCGAAGCAACACGTCCAGAATAGTAGTATTGGTTTCATCTTCAATCTGCAAATCGAAATGATCAAAATGTCCGTCCCCGCCTTCGACCGGATCGTACCGATATATTTCAATTCTACGTTTACCCCCTTGCCCGGTTGACATGGGATACCTCCTTTTTTTTATATTTAAAGCCATGTCCGGCTAGTAGATTGATCGCCAGATTAGAGCCATCACAACCAGTCCCAGGCCTGTCAATCCCCAAATCAATGCACGCTGATATTTTACGTTGACCAGATTAAAGTCCAACAAAATCACACGAAGCCCCAGGGTTGCATGAAAGGTGACGGCAAGCAGCAAAAGAAACTGCAGCCAGGGTTTGTAGGTCAGGGTCACATGCAGGGCGAGCAAAAATACGATGGCAATGGCCGATATCCGTTGCCACATCCATGCCCACATTCCAACGAACATGTTTTTACGCCGATTGGGGTCAAATTCTCCCCATTGAAGGGGTTTCCGATAATTGGTAGTGCTATTTTCTTCCATTTTTCCCTCTTTTGTAAATTGTGTTTAAATTTATTTAACTTTTTATTTTTTATATTTCTGACACTCTATGAGTGTTTTATATTTGAAATCGACCGGTTCATGATGAATCTCGGGCAGTCCATCCTGGCCACGGATTAAAAAATGATTGATCGCCCAGTTGGCGTCATCCTGTTCCGGGAAATCGGTTCGATAATGAGCTCCCCTGGATTCTTTTCGCATAAGAGCGCAGGCAGCTACCATATCCGACATATCCAGCATGCTTAAAAAATCGAGATAGGCAGTCCATTCCATGTTGTAAAGTTTATGTCCGGAAATTTTAATGTTTTCAGCCTCTTTGCGGATGGATGCAATTTCTTCTAGGGCAGCCTCCATATCCGGGCCATTACGCACCACCCCGACCTTGACCCAATTGCATTCCTGTAGTTGTGTACGCAGACGAAAGGGGTTTTCCCCGTTGGACCGCTCAAAGGGGGCAGTATATTTGGCTGCCAGTTCCTCCACCATTCCAGGGGCAGTTTCCAGACGCTGGCGGGTTTCAGTCTTCATAAACTGTGCCAGTGCCTTGCCGGCCTGCCGGCCATAAACACTTGATTCACAAATACCATTGCCACCCAACCGGTTGGCACCATGGTTCCCACCAGCGTCTTCGCCGGCAACAAAAAGTCGGTTTAAAGAAAGTGCTTTGGCATCTTTGTCAATGCGGGCACCGCCCATAACAAAATGCGCCGAAGGAGATACTGGAACCGGCTTCCGGGCAAGATCATAACCAAACTGAGCGCAGCGGCTGCACATTCCTGGAAAGTTCTTCAGGACAAAATCAGCACCCAGATGAGAGGCATCAATCTGCACGGCCCCTTCTTTACATTCACGGCCGGCCAGCATTTCTAAAAAAGCGGAACGACTTACCACATCCCGGGTGGCGCGTTCAGCAACATCTGGAGCATACTTTTTCATATAACGCTCACCATTGCCATTGTACATATAGGCACCTTCCCCGCGAAGACCTTCTTCCAAAAGAGAGCCTGCCACAACACTGCCGGGAATGATCAGGCCGGTGGGATGAAATTGAACCATTTCCATATCCCGCATGAGTGCCCCGGCTCGATAAAGCATCGCCAGTCCATCACAAGATTTTTCCGGTCCCGGTGCATGGAATCGATAATTGGTGGGACCACCACCGGTTGCCACCAGGGTGGCAGACGCTTCGGCCACGATAAAGTTTCCCTGTTTGATGTCCAGAAGCAGTGCACCGGTTACTTCATTGCCGGATGCATCTTTGAGCAGATCCACGGCACGGCATTCTTCCAGAACCCGGATACCCCGTTTCATGACCTGTTCCGCCATTCGGCTGATCATTTCTATGCCGGTGAGGTCTCCCTTGTGAACCGTGCGATCAAAGGATTGGCCCGCAAAAGGTTTCTGGTGAATCGTTCCATTTTCATTGCGATCAAAAAAACACCCAAACCGTGTTTCCATTTCTTTAATGGTTGGGGTTGCTTGTTCAACAAGGGTTTTTGCCATTTCCTGATCATTGACATACTGACCCCCTTTAAGGGTATCCATCAGGTGTTTTTCATAGGAATCCGCATCATTTAAGACAACATTGAAGCCGCCTTGCACCATCCGGCTGCATCCCCCTTTGCCATGCACCGCTTTGGTTACAATAACGATATCAAGCTCCGGGTTAGCGTCATGGGCATACAGCGCTGCCAACATGCCAGCAGCCCCCATACCGAGGATCAGAATGTCTGGTTTTATTTTTTCAAAAGTCATAATATCACCTTACTCATTAATTTATTTTCCTTATCTGGGTAAGTACATTTGCCTGAAAACATGTTGTTTGTTAATTGCTTCATCGTTTTTTTAATCCGTACAGCGAAAATGACGCTGTCATTTAATATAAATGTTTGAATTGCGCATAATTGCCAATTCTGGTTTTTTTTCGTAATTATTAACCCATTCCTTGATTATCGTTGAAGGATCTGCCGCCCGAAGATGACAACCATTCAATATTGTGGAATTTAAATCAAATTGAAGATTGTAATCCGTGCTGGCTTTTCCAAAAAGATATGCATTCCTCGGACCCATTTGGTGTTCAAACTCTTTAACCGCTGCCAGTGTCGTGTCTGGATCAGCATCATGGCAGACATGATCAAAGTAAATATCGTCTCCAATACTTTGATGCAAAGCGGTTAAGAGCAGACTTTTACCACCTTTTTGGATGACCTGAGCGATAAGATTAAAGGTTTTTTCCAGATGGTAATTGTTTTTTAAATCAGAACCGCAAGAGGCAACAACGATATCAAATTTATGTTCTATTTTTACACCGCAAACGTCAGCACAAATTTTTGCTCCCTGGCGGAAAATACTCTCGGGGAGACCGGCAAGAACCCGGATCAGTTTTTTGTCTATATTCAAAACAAGATTGATCGTAAAATTCAACCCGATCATACGGCCGATCTCATCCAGATCCTGGCGCACAGGATTACCATCTATTCGTCCCATACCGGCGGTTTTACCAATGGATAGACCCAGCGCAGTCTCAATTGTTTCATAAGCTGCACAGCCGATGGTTGCCTCTTCTGAACTGCCAATAAAACCTGCCATATGATGAGGATCCATCTGACCGATACAAATTTTAAATTCCGCTTGTGCAAATGTCTTGTTCACGCGAACTGGGGTTCCTTGGTGGGTCTTACCTAAATCCATTATTTCAGAGGTGACAGAATTATGGGCCGAAACATCACAGCCCATAGCGATGGCAGAGGCCAGGGCTTGATGATAATTGTCTATTGTTGGCTGTGACTGGAGTCCACTGCCAACAATGATTTTTACACAAGAACTCTCTATTCGGGGCAAAGCCTTGAAAATATGCTCCAATAATAATGGAAGAATATCTTTTATGGGTACTGAACTGGTATCATCTGGTACTGCAATCGCGATGGTTTTGGGTTGTTTTAACTGGAGCAGGGCTGAAAACGGTTTGGAGTTGATTGGATTTTCCAATACATTTTTCAATTCGTTGTGAAGCGATTTTAAAACCGGGTAAGTTGCTGGCTGAAGCTCGGTTACTCGGACTTTTTCCAATATTTCGTCCGACAGTAATTCTTTTCTGTATGTTATATTGGTTTTCATCAATGCCTTTTAAATCCGTATCCTAAGTTTATGAATAAAAAATCCATCTTGGTCCCGGCCTGCAATCGTCTTAAATCAAGACTATAATCTTAAAAGCAACATATGTACCATCACCGGAAAATTTTTTTAACTATCTGTAATTAATAAATTTTATAATTTTATAGTCGCTGAAGAGCCCAACAATAAGCCCAATACCAAGCCCAATAATGGGTTTTCGGCCCGTTATTGGGCTTGATCGTTTATGGGTAATCCCAGAAAATGGCGATCGCCATAGGATATGCGGATGCCTGTACCCAGCTGGAAAATAAAAAAAAGCATTTTAAACGAGAAAAATAATACCTCGCGGGTACATTAATCCTCATCAATTAACCATTCCAGGTTCATCTCCACTAACTTGCCGCGGGTGGGTTTTCCTTCTTTGCTCCAACCGGAGATTTCATAATAGAGGTTGACGGCTTCCTGTAATTCCTCCGGGTCGATGTACTGTCCCTTGAGAGGACCGCTGGGCATCGGTTGGTGACAGAGCAAATCCCATTGCCATGCCGGTCTTTCCTCGGCCATCGTGCAGAGGCAACTCTTGCCCCTTAATAATGTGCAATATTTTTTCATTATACCCAAATGGTATAGAATCACCTCATGCTAAAAATTGTAATCTTATGGGTACTTTTCCTTTTTAATAAAAAATCCATCTTGGTTTTCAGTCTGCAACCGGTTTAAATCAAATTTACCAAATTTATCAGAATAGCAACATATGTGCTATTCTTGATAAAGAATTGTAACTATCTATGATTAAAGTATCTTATCATTTTAAATCGTCAGTAAAGCCAAGCCCAAGCCCAATTTAGAACCCAATAATGGTTTTTGGGCTCTAAATTGGGCTTGACTTTACATGCAGAACAAGTATGGATACAAACAGATTTAAATATTTTTTCACAATGTGGAGAGGCAAATGCACTGGGATCTTACAACGCGGTATAAAATTTTACTAGAGATCAACAATGCTGTGATTAGCAACACTTCCAGAAATGATTTTTTTAAGGTTTTATCAAAGGAGCTGAAAAAACATTTTTATTATGATCGCTTGAGCATTTTTCTTTACGAGGATGAAACACAGTCTTTAAAACATTTTACAGTGGCCGATGGAATCCAGCCCGAAGGGTTTTCCGCCAAAGTGCGGCCATTGGCTTCTGGCGCTATTGCCAATATGGTAATACAGTCCCTGAAACCGATTATCATTGATGACTTGACCCGTTATGAAGACCATTCTTCTATTGGCTCCATGGTAAAATCAGGTCTAAAAATGACCATGGCATTCCCCTTGATCGTTAGAAATCGTCTTTTAGGGACGCTTCATGTTTCATTTAAAAAGACCCCGGATCATGTTTCAGAATTATCCGAAATGCTTAACGACGTATCCCAGCAAATTGCCATTGCCGTCGGCAATATGGTTGCCTACACTCAATTAAAACATGAAAAAAAGCATCTCGAACGAGAAAAAAAGTATCTCATGGATACGTCTGAAGATTACCAGCCTGATAATTTTTTATACACCTCCCCTGCAATGATTCAAATCATGAAACTTGTGGAAAGGGTTTCAGATATAGATGCTCCTATTTTGATTACCGGAGAAACAGGAACAGGAAAAGATTACCTTGCCCGCTATATTCATCATACCAGCTTCCGCAAGGAGCATCTTTTTGTAAAAGTTAACTGTCCGGCTTTGCCAGCGACTCTTTTTGAAAGTGAGCTTTTCGGGCATGCGAAAGGGGCATTCACTGGTGCCGAAGTTAAAAGGGTCGGGCGATTTGAGATGGCGGATAAGGGCACGATCTTTCTGGATGAAATTGCTGAACTTCCGGTCAACCTGCAGGCAAAACTGCTTCAAGTGCTTCAGGAGAGTCAATTTGAACGTATCGGTGACAGTCGACCCATCACGGTTAATTTCCGATTGATTGCCGCTACAAATAAAGATCTATCCAAAAGCATTCAGAAAGGAAAATTCAGACAAGATCTCTACTATCGGTTAAATATCTTTCAGATTCATATGCCCCCCTTACGAGAACGCAAGGAAGATATCCCGCTTTTAATCGGACAAATTAACAGGCTTGTCTCCGATGAAATGAACCGGTCCGCACCTCAATATACAGATCAGACAATCGAATTTTTGAGTGCATATCATTGGCCGGGAAACGTAAGAGAGCTTAAAAATCTTGTCAAGCGAATCGTTATCCTCAAACCGGGTGAAACCATATCCTTATCAGTCATAAAAAATTTCATTCGCACAGAGGAGACTCAAACTAAGGCAGACAATAAGAACAACCGCACTCTGGCAGAATCTGAACATCAGTGCATCGAAGGAGCCCTTATCAAATGCAAGGGGATTGTTGGTGGACCAAACGGGGCTGCTCATTTGTTATCTATACCAAAATCCACGCTTCAATATCGATTAAAAAAACACAAATTTAATCCTGATGATTACAACAGAGAATAAGGTTTCGTCGTGATGTCGGCCAATACGATAGGACTCAATTAAGATTGATGAATCAAGCATCCGGGTCAACACCAGCAAACGCTGTTTTCCTCGTTCTGTCCATGTGTCTTGCACAGGTTCTTGGCATGCTCGGCGTGTTTGCCTTTCCCGCCCTGCTTCCTCACTTTA
The DNA here is from genome assembly GCA_964459195.1 of uncultured Desulfobacula sp. Lineage (GTDB taxonomy): Bacteria > Desulfobacterota > Desulfobacteria > Desulfobacterales > Desulfobacteraceae > NBML01. Next base: position 1,399 of record CAYWNB010000095.1, on the reverse strand, counting down.
TCGATCTCTGGGGCCTGACAAACAGCCAGGCCGGTTGGATCAGCGGCATCTATTTTGCCGGATATTCCATTGCAGTCCCTGTGCTGACCAGCCTGACGGACCGCATGGATTCACGAAAAATTTACCTTGCTTCCTGCTTTGTCAGTGTGATTGCCAACATAGGGTTTGCCGTTTTCAGCCAGGGGTTCTGGTCTGCCCTGGTATTCCGGGCCTTGTGCGGCCTCGGCCTTGCCGGCACTTTTATTCCAGGCCTGAAAGCCCTTATTGACCGCCTTGAAATACGGTTCCTGTCCCGGGCGATTTCTTTTTATACCGCCTGTTTCGGGCTTGGCATGAGCGTTTCCTTTTATTATGCAGGCGTCATCTTCAAGTGGTTTGGATGGAAACCCGTATTTTTCATTGCGGCTGGATGTTCGGGATTTGTCCTGTTGCTGTGCCTTTTGATCCTGGTTCCTAAGCCGCTTAAGAGGTCTGAACCTTCATTGCCAGGTATTCTGGCCACCCTGGATTTCAGGCCGGTCTGGCAGAATTATTCGGTACGAACCTATATCATTGCCTACGTGTGTCACATGTGGGAAATGTTTGCCGCCCGTTCCTGGATGGTAGCATTCCTGACCTTTGCCATCACACTTCAAGCCGACCCCACCCCGTTCGTGGCGCCCACCACAGTTATGGCTGTGGCCGGGATTTTTGGCATGATTGCCAGCATCCTGTTCGGTGAACTGGCTGTAAAATTTGGCCGACGCAGGATCGTCTCCTTGGTAATGATGGTTTCCGGCCTGATCGGTTTGAGCCTTGGATTTTTAGCCAATGTTCCTTTCCCGGTCCTGGTTTTCCTGTGCATTGCTTACACTGTTTTTTTTCAGGGGGATTCGGCAGCCATCCACGCCGGCGTCATCATTGCGGCCGATCCAGACCGGAGGGGGACCACCATGGCTCTTCAGTCCCTGGCAGGATTTGTAGCCGCATCGTTTTCCCCTGTAGCCGTGGGATTTATCCTGGATATAACAGGGGGCGGGAACAGCCTCGTTTCCTGGGGACTGACTTTCGGGGCCATGGGCATCACTGCTTTTCTGGGGGTTTTTCTGCTTTTTAAAATGCACAACAGGGATAATCCATGAGGGGAGATTCATTCGAACAAGCAAGTGAATTCAAAAGACCTTTGTTCGGAGATGAGCCTATTGGGCCCACCCAAAGGTCATTATTGCGAATACTTCATAGAATGCCATGAAGGCATCATGACGATTTATAAAATTTGAATATTATGGTGTATCAATTTATCTGAGTATAGGTGTATCAGTTTTGCTGAGCGCTATAGAAATACCAAAATAACCGCTAAAATGACTGCCAGACAGAGCCCAAGACTGAACCCCGTACTGCCGCTTGAATTACCGATTTT
>CAYWNB010000094.1:6567-11133 GCA_964459195.1 uncultured Desulfobacula sp. | reverse complement strand
CTGGCTCCACACCGGTGATATCGCAAGTCAGGATGAGAACGGATTCTTTTATTTTAAACTGCGCCAGAAGCGCATGATCAAATCTTCGGGCATGAATGTTTACCCGGCCCAGGTGGAAGATGTCCTCTACCGGCACCCCCATGTGGCAGATGCCTGTGTCATTGGAGTGCCGGACAAAGAACAGGTTGAACGGGTCAAAGCCTTTGTGGTACTCAAGGAGGGAGCGTTTCCCGATGCGGCCATGGAAAAGGATCTTATCACTCACTGTCAAAAAAATCTGATCAAATGGAGCTGTCCGCGAACCATTGAATTCAGACTGACCCTTCCCACCACCCTGGTGGGCAAAGTGGCCTTTAAAACACTGGAAGACCAAGAATTAGAGAATTTACGCCAACGAGGCGAATACACAGGAGACCATTGAAGATGAAAGAAATCGATCCCTTCCACATTGCCATAAAGGATCCAGCCGCCCTTGCTGCTGGCATCCGGGAAAAATCCGGCAAGATCATCGGGTATATGTGTTCCTATGCCCCGGAAGAACTCATCCATGCCGCCGGTTTTCACCCCATGCGGTTATTTTCCTCAAAATCAGAGATCAGCCTGGCGGAAAACCATCTCCAGGCCTATTGCTGCTCCCTGGTCCGGGGAGTGCTCGAAGACAGCCTGGCCGGCCGTCTGGATTATTTAGACGGTACGGTTTTCCCCCACACCTGTGATTCCATCCAGCGCCTCAGTGATATCTGGCGACTCAACACAAACTATGGTTTTTTTGCCGATGTGGTCATGCCGGCCAAACTCAACACCGCAAGTGCCAGGGCCTATATGACAGATGTGCTCAAAAAGTTCAAAACCGACCTTGAAAAGGCCATTGGCCATCCCATTACCCCGGCAGATCTTGAGGCCTCCATTTGCCTTTTCAATCGCATCCGCAAAAATCTAACCCGGATCTACGAACTCAAAAGCCAGTCCCCTGGTATTATCAAAGGAATTGACCTGTTCGCCATTGTCAAAGGCGCCATGATCATGGACAGAAAGGAACTTGCCCAAAGGCTTGAGACCATTGTCCTCCTCCTTGAAAAAAAAGACCCCCCTCCTTCTTCGGCGAAACGGATCATTCTTTCCGGCTCCATCTGTGACATGGTCGATATTTACAGTCTCATCGAAGTTTCCGGCGGCACTGTGGTGGCAGATGATCTGTGCACGGGCAACCGTTGGTTTGAAGGGCTTATTCCTGTGGATATCGACCCCTTGGAAGCCTTAACCGCCCGGTATGCAGACAGGGCCATCTGTCCGGCCAAACACTCGGGCAATACGGTCCGGGGGGAAGCCCTTTTGGCCCTTGCCAAAACCCACAGGGCAGACGGGGTGATCTTTGCTCTCTTAAAATTTTGCGATCCCCATGCTTTTGACTATCCCTATATGAAAGAATTTTTAGACAAGGCTGCCATTAAGAGTCTCCACCTGGAATTAGATGACCAGCAGCAGGGACAGGGACAGCTTTCCACCCGCCTTGAAACCTTTATGCACATGATTTAAGGAAACATCCCATGATGGATACAAACCAGAACAAAGATACGGCCAAGGAAAAGGAAAAAGACAAGGATCAACGGAAAATAAAATCCGCCAAAAAAATGCGGGAAATCATGACCACCTATTACCTGGAAGCCATGACAGCCCGGGAAAACAACAAAAAAATCGCATGGATCACTTCAGGGGGGCCTGTGGAACCCCTCATCGCCATGGATATTATCCCCATCTATCCTGAAAACCATGCCGCCATGATTGGGGCCTCCAAAATGGGGGAAGACCTATGCGTAAAGGCAGAAGAAATGGGATACAGCTCAGATCTTTGTTCCTATGCAAGGTCAGACATTTCCTGTGCCCAGGTCAACGGCGGCCCCATTGGGGGGCTCCCCAGACCGGACATGCTGGTCTGCTGCAACAACATCTGCGGCACGGTGCTCAAGTGGTATGAAGTCCAGGCCCGCTATTTTAATGTTCCCTTGTTCATCCTGGACACCCCGGTCTGCCACAATGGATATTCTCCGGAAATTGCCGCCTATGTCCGGCGCCAGATCGACGAATACATTGTTTTTCTTGAAACCGTGACAGGGGAAAAACTTGACCACGATAAAATGACAGAGGTGGGACATCTTGCCCTCCAGGGACAAAAACTCTGGCAGAAAATTCTCAAGACCACCACCCACAAACCTTCGCCCATGAGCGCCTTTGATGCCTTTTTCTTTTTGGCCCTCATCGTAACCCTCAGGGGAACAAAGATCGCCGTGAATTTTTACGAAGAATTGGCCCAGGAAATGGAAGAACGGGTACAAAAGGGCATCAGCATCATTCCCCATGAACGCTACCGACTGCTCTGGGACAATTTACCGGTGTGGTACCAGCTAAAATGGCTGTCCCAAAAATTTTCTGATCACAATGCATGCCTGGTGGCAGACACCTATACCTCTGCCTGGTGCTCGGCCATTCAATATATTGATGAAAATAAATTTTTAGATTCCATGGCAGAAGCCTATACCCGGATTTATCTGAACATTGGTGTGGACGAAATGGCAGATCAGGTCCTTGACATGATCCACCTCTATGATGTAGATGGATTTGTCATGCACTCCAACAGGTCCTGCAAACCTTACTCCTTTGGCCAGCTGGACATCATGGAAATTGTCCGAAAAAAAACCGGCATTCCCGTGCTCATGCTCGAGGCAGACATGGTGGATCCGCGGAATTTTTCCCTTTCCCAGGCAGACACAAGGATTGATGCCTTCATGGAAATTATCAAACAAAAAAAATAAAGGAAAAGGTTAAACATATGATTTTTGCAGGCATCGACATCGGCTCCATAACGGCAAAATCCGCCCTTATCCAAAACGGAAAACTGATAGGAACCCTTGTAATCCCCACGGGATACAACCCTGTGACTGCGGGGGAAAAGGTCTTTTCCGACCTGTTGGCCCAAACCAACATCACCCCCCAGGATGTCACGGCCATCGTGGCCACGGGATATGGCAGAAACAGTGTGGCCTTTGCAGACAAAGCCATGACCGAAATCATCTGCCACGGGGTGGGTGCCCATTTTTTAAATCCCAAGATCCGGGGCATTATTGATGTGGGGGGCCAGGACAGCAAAGCCATTGCCCTGGATAAAGCAGGCCAGGTGGAAAATTTTGCCATGAACGACAAGTGCGCAGCAGGGACAGGCCGTTTCCTGGAGGTCATGGCCAAGGCCCTGGAGGTAGAATTGAACGACCTGGGCCGCATAAGCCTGACGTCCAATGCCCCCTCCAAAATTTCCAGCATTTGTACTGTTTTTGCAGAATCAGAGGTGATCTCCATGATCGCCGGGCAGCAGAAAAGGGAAGATATCATTGCCGGCATCCATGAATCTGCGGCCGCCCGGGTGGGCAGTCTTGCCACCAAGGTCAAGATACAGAGCCCCGTCATCATGACCGGTGGGGTTGCCAAAAACCAGGGAATGGTCAAGGCCCTGAAAAACCGCCTGGGCATTGAAATATTGGTAGGCGATTTCCCCCAGGAAAACGGGGCCATCGGTGCAGCTGTCCTGGCTTCCAGATTAAGCCTGTAAATGGTGTGCCCATTCCATTGTCCGTCACCTTGAAAAATCCAACATCACTTCTGCTGTTTGATTCTTTCAACCAGGGAGGAAAGCGACTCCCCATTGGGTGATTTCGCCATGGGATTCACCGTTAACAACCCTTCCCATGCAAGGATACCACCGGCCATATCCTCCATATCATGCATGAGCACCACGCCCTTGTTGAACCGGGCCGTCTCAAAGGCAGGATCAGCGGCAATGGCCAGATCAAAGGTTTCAATTGCCTTTTTGGGATTTTTATTCCGCCGGTACATCACCCCCATGTCGGTCAGGACACCGGGATCACCCGGTTTCAGGGCCAATGAGCGTTCATAGACGTCAATGGCATCTCCAAACCGGTTGGCATCAAAGAACAGATTCCCCAGTTGATTCCAGGCATCCACATTATCTGGGTTTTCCTTTAGGAATTGTTCCAGTTTTAAAATTCTGGAACCCGTCTCCGCCAACATCTCCTGGGAATCAGGATGATCATGGGGATCTGACGGTTGCTGAGCTATTGGGGCCATTGGCTTATCCCCCGCCAATTTAAAGGAAGTATACATGGCCCCCGCCATAAATCCAAATGTAATGGAGACCAAAATCGCCATATACAGAGTCTGTTTGTGAACCAAACCCGTTAAAACATTTTCTTTTTTTTTACCCATTTGTTCCCCACTTTCTTTTAAATTAATAGTTTTTAAATTATAATCACCCCAGCCGCCATGGCAATGGGCTCAAAAGGCAGTTCCCTAAAAAAATCACTTGACATTACCTCAATTTTTATAAATAAATCGGCATATTCAGGCGCCGTAAAAGACTTAATAAGGAACTTCTGTTAAAATCAGGGAAATCCAACCAACCTGACAAACGTGATGTGGTGGAAGGATATAAAATCGAAAAAATGAAGAAAAGAAAATTGTTACCAATCGCCTTGATATGCCTGTTCACACTGGTGG
>CAYWNB010000094.1:3476-6467 GCA_964459195.1 uncultured Desulfobacula sp. | reverse complement strand
ACCCCTTGGGAAAAGTTGTATCAAGGAATCTTTTCCATGACCAGCTTACCGCCACCCTGCCGGGCATGCCCGACGGCCGCTATCTGGTTCTGCGATATGTCACCCGTTTTGCCAACAAAACCCATGCCGTTGAATCCATCACTCTCATGACAGAGTCCGACGGCACCTGGTGGGTGGCTGGCTATTTTATCAAATAGATCATGAAAAAGATTCTAACCCTATATACCTTTAAGGCCTGCTGCCTGGTACCGGCACCTCTTTTTGCCACCCCCCTGGATGCAGGATTCCTTTATTTGTATAAGGCGGCACTGCCAAAAGAAAAGGACTGCGGGAAAGCCTTGAGGACCATCTTCTCTGCGATATAAAGGTGGTGGAAGCGCCCCGGTTCACAGTGGCCTTGGGATCACTTTATGTTGATTAAATAAAAAATAAAATTCACCTTAAATTACCTCCTGTTTTCACTTGACTTTGCCTTTCATAATCAGTAATAACATTCCATGTTCAGGTGCTCATTGTAAGAGCTTGATAGGGAACCGCGTTGAAGTCGTGGACGGGCCCGCCGCTGTGATTGGGGACGAACGCTGCAGTATGCCACTGACCTTATGGTTGGGAAGGTGCAGCCAGTAGAATGATCCAAAAGTCAGAAAACCTGCCTGGACGGTAGTCAAAGGAAAACGCCTTGGGGACGAAGGTGCTTCCTGTTTGTATTCTAAGGATAAAAAGGGAATCCCTGGATTGAAAGCTAATTTCGGTCCGGGGATTGTTGTTTCCCGGACAGATCACTACATTTTAATGGAGATTTTTTAATGATGAAACATTTGTTTGTCCGGTGCTTTGCTGTGCTCTTAGGCGTAATGATATTTTCCCTGCCTGCCTGGGGGGAAGAAACGATTCCTTCTGAAACAACCCCCCAGGTCATGGAAACCATGGTGGTAACCTCGGGAAGAATCAAGGAAAAAAAAGAAAACCTGACCACCAATATTACGATTTACACACAAGAGGATATCCAGCAGGCCTCTGTTCAGGACTTGAGTAAGTTATTGGCCAAAGAAGGATTTATGGTCCGGGAATACCCCAATTCAACCAGTTCCGTAGAGATCCGCGGATTTCGAACAGATACCCATGGCAATGACCTGGCCAGCCATGTGCTGATACTGATCAACGGGCGGCGGGCCGGTACCGGAAACCTGGCAAAAATCGCCATGGATAATGTCGAGCGCATTGAGCTTATCCGGGGTCCCGGGTCGGTTCAATACGGTGCTTCCGCCATGGGCGGGGTTGTCAATGTCATTACCAAACAAGGGGATGGCAAGCCTTCCTTCTTTGTTGAAGGCAACTTGGGAAGCTGGAACTATAAAGACGCCTCTGCCGGATTTTCCGGTCAGTTCAAGGCCTTTGACATTTCAACAACCCTTTCGAAATCATCCCAGGATGATTATAACACGGCTGACGGTACCCGGTATTACAATACAGGGTATGATTCCAAGGAACGGGTCAGCTTCAACGCCGGCTGGACGTTTGCGCCTGAGAACAGAGTCAGTTTTTCTTACACCGGATATGAAGGGGAAAAAATCGGAAAACCAGACTATTTGAGCAGTAATGATCTGGACGATTATATAGACAATTCCTTAAAAAGTTTTGATCTTGTTTATGACGGGCAGACTGCAGACGGATTTTTACTATGGAACCTGCGCTATTTTAAGGGAAAAGACGAGTACGAGACCTTTGATCCGTCAACCAGCAACGCACGTGACTACTATCGGGATACAGACCACCAGGGGGCCCAGGCCCAAATAACGGCCAAGTGGGATTTCGCCCATGTAACAGCCGGAGTTGACTGGACCGATTATGCCATCAGCAATACCTATACTGCTGCCGGAAAGGAAAACACCTATGAAAACCCGGCGGCATTTCTCCTGGCGAAAACCAGTTTGATGGATGATAAACTGATTCTTTCAGCCGGGGGCCGCTATGACAAGTATGAGGTAGAAGGTGATACCGGCCAGAGCAAAGATGATACCAATTGGTCCTCAAGTGTGGGTGCGGCCTATAAATTCACATCGGACTTAAGCGTCCGGGCCAATTATGCCGAAGCCTTCAGGATGCCGACTGCAGATGAGCTTTTTATGTACAATGACTACGGTGCCTGGGGTATCTGGGCTGGAAACCCTGACCTGAACCCTGAAAAAAGCAAAACCTATGAAATCGGTCTGGATTACAACAAAGGCAGCCTGAAAAGCGGCATCACCTATTTCCATACAAACTTTGATGACAAAATTGGCTATGCTTATGATGCGGTGACCAATATTACGGGCTATGAAAATATCCAAGGCGCCACCATCTCAGGCATAGAAGCAACCCTGCAGTGGGATATAGGAAGCCTTTTCGGCTGGTCCTATGAACTGGTTCCCTACGGTTCTTTTACCACTTTAACCGAATACGAAGATGAAGAGACAGGTAAAAATCTTCAGTATACACCGGAATGGACTGCCTCCTATGGTCTACGGTTTGCCAACGGCGAGCAGGGGTTTTCCTCTCGCCTGAATTTTTCCTACATCGGCGAACAAGATATCTCCGACTATGAAGGAACCGGCGCCACCTCCCTCGACAAATACACCGTTGCCGACCTGATGATTTCCAAACGGCTTTTCTCCTTTGAAAAATATGGCGCTGTTTCCTTAAAGGCTGAAATAACGAACCTTTTTGATGAGTCCTATGCTGCCGTTCAAGGGTACACCATGCCGGGCCGTACCTTTTATGCCGGATTGAGATATACCTTTTAAAAGAATTAAGGAAACGAATTAAGAAGTCACATCAGACAAATTTCCATTTATAGTATGCATTTGTCTGGTTGGATTGGGTTTGGCCCTGCCTTGTTTAGGCGGGGCCTTTCCAATCACCTTTTCCCATGGGGCACAAAAACTACCCACAGGACAATGGAAACGCTCAAACAGGCGGTCTGCCTGAAGCCCTGGGTTGAAAACTCTACCC
>CAYWNB010000094.1:0-3376 GCA_964459195.1 uncultured Desulfobacula sp. | reverse complement strand
CTGAAAAATTTCATTTCGCCCTAAATTTAACCAATAAAAGTCTTGCAGGAAACTGGATTTTTTGCTAGAATTTCGTTTACAATAAATTGTAACCTGCGGGCGGTCGGAGATAAGGGCGGCATTAATGCCCGATAACCACCACACAGGTTTTGCCCAGGGACCGAATGGCCACCCACATGGCTGTGACCTGAAGATCTCCCATCTTTTAAGCAGGTCACGCCGGTCCTTGGAACAATTCAATTTCTTTGGATACATACATCAATGGATTTCTAATTCTTCTGCCTGTTTATTTTATGGGGACCCCTGTTAAAAACAGGGTCAAAAACAAAAAAACCTTTCAGACAAACTCCATCTGAAAGGCTGCACCCTGTTTCTTAGGCCTTAAAATCCATTTAGTACGCATACATGTATACACCGCATGTTTGAGCGAACTCAATGTGGCAGGTCTTCTGGCTTACGGATCATCCTATTTACCGAACCTTCCCCTGATGATTATTTATCAAAGTGGATTTTTTTCGGTTTTCGTCCCCGATCACAGCGGCGGGACCACTCTCGAATCAAACGAGATTCCCTTTTAAGTACTTTCACACCACATAAAAACGATATCTCAATTTCAGGGCCGTGTCAATGTTTAAACAGGGCAGATGGATCTTTGCATGTAGGAACAGTGCAATATCGCGACTTACCCCTATTTTTCTCCAAATACCAGTTGAAAACACTTGCAATATCTTTCCAAATGCATTGGTATAAAACTTGCTGTCTTTTTGGATAGAAATTGGGTCCAATTGTCATTAAAGGAGAATACCCGCACATGGAAATTTCAGTAACCCTGGATCACGGATGTATTCAGACAGCAATCAAAAGACGCCATGAACGGTTGGTAAAGGCCTATCTTAAAATACCCCCCAGGGGCCGTGATAAATTTTTTATGGAGGAACAAATTGAGGGATTAACCTATCTGCTGGAAAATGGTGACTTTGCCCATATGCGGGCAAGCTTCCCGGTTCTTTCGGGTGAGAAAAACATAAAAGTTATTTTGTTAATACCCAAAGCCTTCAATGATACACGCCTTTTGGCCGATGAAAAAATTATTTTGATGAAATGGAAAAATTACCATGTCCGCACAAACAAGTGATACCCTCATCATTGGAGGCGGCCTCAGCGGTTTATATGCCGCATACCTGCTCACCCAAAAGAATCTGCCTTTTGTTATCCTTGAAGCCCGGAAGCGCATGGGAGGCAGGATTTTAACGATGGAACACCAGGGATTTTTTCCGGATCTTGGCCCCTCCTGGTACTGGCCTGAAATAAACCCGAAAATGATGCACCTCATCCAGACCCTGGGGCTTAGGGGATATCGACAATTTGAACAGGGCATGGGGCGCTTCGAAACAGCCCATGGGATAGTCAAGACGGTCAGGGGATATGCAACCCAGCCCGCCTGCTGGCGGCTTAACCGGGGTATGGTCTCCCTCATCGCAGGGCTTGAGGAAAAAATTCCACAAGGATCGATCCGGCTGAACTCTCCGGTGTGTGAAATGGAAAGAAGAGGGAACCATACCCTTGTCAGTATCGGGGAAATCGGGAAACCGCCCCGGGCAAGGTTCAGATCCCCCAGGGTGATTCTTGCGCTGCCGCCGCGCCTTACCGCTGCCACCATTCTCTTTACCCCTGATCTGTCCTTTGACCTGACCCAGGCCATGCTCAAAATGGGCACATGGATGGCGGGGCAGGCAAAATTTTATGCCCTTTATCCTGCCCCCTATTGGCGGCAAAAAGGATTTTCCGGTCAGGCGTTCAGCCAGCAGGGCCCTCTTGGAGAAATCCATGACGGATCCAACAGGGATCAAGGCCCTTACGGGCTGATGGGATTTCTTAATATTCCTGCAGCCCAGCGCAATGAAAAAAACGCCCTGACCCGGGCAATCCTTGTTCAACTCGCCGCCATTTACGGCCCGTCGGCAGCACAGCCCACACAGTTTTACTATCAGGACTGGGCCCGGGAAAAATACACCGCAACCCAGTACGACCAGCCGCCCATGCACGACCATCCTTTATATCAACCGCCGGCAGGTCAAACTGCCATCTGGGATGGAATGATCCAGTTTGCCGGTTCAGAAACCGCAAACCAATACGGTGGCTACCTGGAAGGCGCCCTGGACAGTGCCCAGAGAGCGGTTGCAAACATTTAAGCAGCGCCCGGGTGCCTTTAATCTATAAAGGAATCACATCCAGGGCATCGGAAATGTGATCACAGAAAATCCCTGTGATGCCGTCGATATGGCCGATGCCGGGGTATTTTTCCACCACCCCCAAAAATAGTCTTTAGCCGTAGTGTTGGCGCAAAATTGATTCTAGGGCCGGGTATGCGCTCCAGGCCGGAGGGTCAGTACCGTGGCCCACAAGGATGACGGCCCGGTCCTTGTCCTGGGGAATTACGGGAGACAAGGCCTTTGCAATGGCCGCAGATAAGATGCAAGGACTTGATCACCACCCATTCATGGCCCTTTTCGGCAAGGGATCGGGCTGTTTCAACGCGATTTTTTAAATTCAGTTTCTTTTTTTTTAATGGGGTCTTTTGCATATGTATTTTCCTGTTGGATGGTATGGATTTCAAGTATTTTGATCTGCCCAAGGGCGGCCCGGGCGGATTTTTTCTGGGACTTGAAGGCAGCTGCCTTTGAAAAGGCTTTATGAGCCCTGTCAAGCTGGTCTTGATCTTTGGGATTCTGGTCCTGGAAATTCTGGTTCAGGACGGCATAACCCAGCATGAGCCAGGCCTGGCCCAAGGTTTTCGGATCGGATTTGCCAGCGGCCGGTGTCAAAAGTGCTTCCACCAGGCGCTCATAGGCATCGGCAGCCCTTGCATATTTTTTTTGCCGGTACAGGATCCGGGCTTTCAGGCGAAGAAATTTGATATCCTGGGCGATGGTCAACCCTTTTTCAATCCAGGCAAGGGCCTTGTCCGGTTCATGGGACAGGGAATAGGCCTGGCTGATTTTCAAAAGATATTCCGGGGTCTGAGTCTCTTTTATGGCTGCCTGATATAGCCGGGCGGCTTTAACGGGGACATCAAGGCTAAGATACAGATCACCGGCCAGCATGAACTCCTTTTGAGTCATGGGGGTAAGATATCCGTAGATGACCAGGGCAGATACCCCCTGTTTGTATTGATTGTTGTTCAGGTGGATCTGGCACAGCGCCTTCCACCATTTGGGTTCCAGGGGGTCGGTCCGGGTCAAAAACCCGGCAAAGGCCAAGGCCTTTTTTTCCATTTTCAAGTTAAGGTATTGATACAAAAGAATCTCCTGCCATTTTTTCTTTCGTTCATCCTTGGTTTTTACGGCCAGTTCCTCAAGGATCGGCAAGGCCTGGG
>CAYWNB010000093.1:0-11306 GCA_964459195.1 uncultured Desulfobacula sp. | reverse complement strand
TTTTGTTTTGTCATTTATACTTTTTGCAGTATTAAAAATGGTCTTTAAAAAACGAGATGCCAAAAAAATATCTGTCTAACATACAATTGATTTTAAAATCCCTGGGGGCATTGGTTGCTGTGGCCTTGGTCTTTCTACCCCTGGATGCATATGCCACACAACTCCATGCCAGTTCAGAAGGGATAATCACCCACCAGATGGGACACCTGTTTTTCCTTTTTTCCATGGTGGCGCTCATTTTCACCATCACAGGAAAAAGCTTGGATAAACAAAAGGGCTGGCGTTTTATTCAGTATTCCGCCTTCTTTTTTATACTCTGGAACCTGGACGCCATTGCAGCTCATTTTTTTGACAACCAGATCTATGCCGTCAAAATTGAAAAGCTCTCTTTGGGTCAGATACGGGTGGTCAGCCAGTCAGAACTTCTGGCATGGGTGTATTATGTTTTAAAACTGGATCATCTCCTATGCGTCCCTGCCATGCTCTTCCTTTATGGAGGGCTTTCAAATTTAGTTGATGAACAACGGCAGATGATGGCAAAAAAGGATATTCCATGATCATTTCCTTTATTCCCATACTGGTGGTGGATGTCCTGGGGTCCGTGGCAATGGTGGTGATTGCACTTCTCTGCCTTTACAAGGCAAGGATATTACGGTCAATGGACCCTGACAACGCTGTCTTTTTGTATCTGTTGTGGATCAGTACCGGATTCATGATTTTTGCGTTATCCCGGTCCTTTGGTCATATTTTAAAACAATTTCTTATTCTTACATCAAATGGCGCCACCTGGCATGCCATCACCTCTTATTCAGGGAGTGTGAACACGGTTTCTTTTATGCTGGTGGGACTGATTACGCTTTTTTTTAACCAGAGTTGGAATATTAACGAGAAAATTTTGTCCGGCAGAAAAAAGCTTGAAGACACCCATATTAAACTCATGGATCTGAACCAGACCCTTGAGCATAAGGTGGTGGCCCGGACAGAAATGTTGACCAGTTCCGAGCACAAGGCCAGAAGAATTTTTGAACAATCCCTGGATACCATTGTGGTGACGGATGCGGGTTTTAAGGTTTCAGAGATCAACCAGGCCGGTGTCACCCTGACCGGGTATCAAAGAAAGGAAATGCTGGAAAAAAAAATGGGGTTAAAGGATTTTATGTCCCTGGAATCGGAATGGGAAAAAATTTGCGGCCTCCTTGAAACCCATGAGTATATTCTTAACGAAGAGACCGATTTTCTAAGGCCGGATCGCAACCTGGTCAGGGTTCTGATTACCGGCGGCGTGGATTACGGCGCCTTTGGCTGCGGCAAGACCTTTCATTTTATCATTAAAAATATCAACGATAAACGACAGATGGAGCAGCAGATTGCCCAGGCCGATAAATTAGCGGCTTTGGGTGAATTGTCCGCAGGCGTCGCCCATGAGATCAACAATCCTTTGGGCATTATCCTGGGATATACCCAGCTCATGTTAAAAGAAACTTCAGGGTTTGAAGAGGATCTTAAAATCATTGAAAAGCATGTGAAAAATTGTAAAACCGTGGTGTCGGACCTGCTTTCCTTTTCCAGAAAAGGTTCCCTGGAAAAGAGCCGGGTGGATGTGACCACGGTTATTGATGGGGTGATTAAATTTCTGGCCAATCATACGGATTTTCGGAATGTGGATATCCAGACAGGGCCTGCACCACACGACCCCCTGATGATTTATGGCAATGGCCAGGAATTGGCCCAGGTGATCATCAATCTGGTTATCAATGCCTGCCATGCAGTGGGGAAAAAGGGTAAAATTGAGATTGAGACAAAACAAACACAGAACAATCTGGTCATCATCACGGTGAAGGACAACGGTACCGGCATCCGCAAAAAGCATTTTTCACGGATATTCGATCCCTTTTTTACCACCAAGCCCGTGGGCCAGGGAACCGGTCTTGGCCTGTCTGTGGGGTATGGCATTATTCGCCGTCACGGCGGGGATATCACGGTAAGAAACCGGAAGGAAAAAGGGGCAGCCTTTACCATCACGCTTCCTTTTGCACCGCAAAACAAGTAAAAAATTTCGGGCAGGAACCCGAAGAAAACAGGAGAGAGGTTCAATGAAAGCAGAAATATTGGCGGTGGATGATGAAAAGGATATGACCCGACTGCTGCAGCGGACCCTTGAGCCTGAAATTGACTGTTGCGTGACCATGGCATATTCCGGGGAAATGGCCCTGAATATTTTGGCACAGGCATCTTTTGACCTGGTTATTTGCGATATCAAAATGCCGGGTATGGACGGGTTTGAACTTTTAGAGCAGCTGAAAAAAAAATACCCGGACATGACAGTGGTGATGCTGTCAGCCTTCGGCAACATTGAATCTGCTGTATCTGCTATTAAAAAAGGAGCCTATGATTTTATCTCCAAGCCATTTGAGCAGGATGAGATTATCTTCAAAATTCAAAAGGCATTGGAGCGGAGCCGACTGCTCCATGAAAACAAGCAGCTGTTAAAAGAACGCAAGAAAGAGACCCGTCCGTTGATCGGCAAAAGCGAGGCCATGGAAAAGGTGTTTGAAAAAATTGCCCTGGTGGCGGACAGTGATGTCACCGTATTGATCACAGGGGAATCCGGCACGGGCAAGGATTTGACAGCTCGGTCCATCCACGATTTAAGCCCCCGGAAAAATAAGCCCTTTATCCCGGTGAACTGCCCCACCCTTCCCGAGCATATCCTGGAAAGTGAGCTTTTCGGATATAAAAAGGGCGCCTTTACCAATGCCTACAGGGACAAGACCGGCCTGTTCCAGGCCGCAGACAAGGGCACCATTTTTTTAGATGAGATCGGGGACATCGGTCCTTCCATCCAGACCAAGCTGTTGCGGATGATCCAGGAAAAGGAAGTAAAGCCCCTGGGGGATACAAAAGCCCAGACCGTGGATGTGCGGATCATTGCCTCCACCAACCAGAATTTAAAACAAAAAATTGCCCAAAAAGAGTTCCGGGAAGATTTCTTTTATCGCTTGTCCGTAATTTCCATTGAGCTACCGCCATTGCGAAACCGGATAACGGATATTCCTATTTTGTGTCAGGCCCTTTTGGCCAAGCATTGCGAAAAGATGAACAAACCCCCTAAAACCGTATCTGGGGAGGTCCTGGACCTGCTTATGAAACACCCCTGGGTGGGAAATGTCCGGGAGCTTGAAAATGTTCTGATCCATGGCATCCTCTATTCAAAAGGGGATACCATTGGCGTGTCCGATATTCCCATAAACGAGATTCACAAAAAAAAGACAGAAGGTGATCTGGGACATGATTACGCCTCCTTGCCATACAGGGAAGCAAAGGAAACATTTCTTTCCGGGTTTAACCATGATTATATCAATGCCAAACTTTCCATGACCCAGGGCAATGTTACCCAGGCGGCAAAGCTTTGCCGGATGGACCGCCAGGCATTACAGCAGATCATGAAGCGGTACAATATTGATCCGGATCATTTCAGGTAGCCATCCCTTTTTTGAAGGCATTTTGAACATCTGCTGCTTGTCATGTCAGCATGTTTTTGTTCAAGTCAATAGGGTATCTATTGGCTCCAGGTATTAGATAAGGCTTCAGCTTGTTTAAGCACAAGTTCAACAGCTTCCTTTGCACCATCTGGAGGATATTTCCATCGTTTCAAAGTCCGGCGGATCAAAATGCGCAATTTGGCACGAACACTGTCTCTGACTTGCCAGTCAACGGTGGTGCTCTTTTTTAGGGTTTGCGTCACTTCCCGTGCAAGCTCTCTTAGATTATTGTCTTCAAGCTCTCTTACCGCACTTTCATTTTGAATCAAGGCGCGATAAAAAGCAATTTCATCTCTATTCAATCCGGACTTTTCAGCCATCTCCTCATCTTTGGCCATGTCTTTGGCCATTTGGATCAATTCCTCAATCACCTGGGCAGTTTCAATGGCCCTGTTATGATATTTCCGAAGCGTTTCAAGAATACGGTCTGAATATTTCTTTTCCTGGACAACATCGTTTTTCATCCGTGCCTTAATTTCATCTTTTATAAGGCGTTCCAATAATGCCACAGCAAGATTTTTTGTTTTCATCTTGCCAACATCTTCTAAAAATTCATGGGATAAAAGACCGATATTGGGCTTTTCAAGTCCGGCCAATTCAAAGACATCGGCCACGCCATCGGCAATAATTGCATTGTCAATAATTTGCTTGAGTGCCGAACTTTTGTCTGCTTCAGTGCGTTTTTTGTCGATGCTTGTATATTTACTGATGGCAGCTTTCACAGCTGAAAAGAAAGCGATTTCCTTTTTAAGTGATTGCACCTCATCAAGGGTACCGCAGAGGGTAAAGGCTTTGCTGATATTTACAACCACATCTAAAAAGCGTTTTTTCCCCTCTTCCAATCCCAGGATATGATTCATGGCCAGGGGCAATAATTGCAGCGCATTTGTTTTATAATCGCTGTAATCAAACCCGTGGAAAAGCCCTCTGGCAATATCCATTTTTCCTAAAAGGATCTCATAGGCTTGTTTTGTATTGAGCGTTGGTTCTCCCCGTCCATTTGCGTCGGTATAAATTTTCAGGGCCAGTTTCAGTTCATTTGCAATGCCGATATAATCAACAACCAATCCCCCCGGTTTATCCTTAAAGACACGATTTACCCTGGCGATGGCCTGCATCAGGTTGTGGCCCTTCATGGGTTTGTCAACATACATGGTGTGGCATGCCGGCACATCAAATCCGGTCAGCCACATATCCCGCACAATGACTATTTTCAATGCATCTGTTTCGTCTTTGAATCGTTTTTCAAGTTGATTTTTGGCAGCTTTATTATAAATATGTTTTTGAAAATGCGACTTGTCTGAAGCGCTTCCGGTCATCACCACGCGGACACCGCCATCGTGAGGGTCATAAAATCCCTGCTTTTCTTTACCCTCTTTTTTAAGCGTGCCTTTCCATTCAGGCTTTAGCTTGATGATGGCATCGAACATGTTGACACAGATTTCCCGGCTCATGCACACAATCATGGCCTTACCCGGAAAATTTTCTGTCCTGCTTGTAAAATGACCTACAAGGTCCTTTGCGACCTGTTCAATCCGCGGGCCCGAGCCTACCAGTTTTTCAAGGGTTGCCCATTTGCTCTTGGTTTGCTCTTTTTGTATGAGATCTTCATCCTCTTCAAAAACCTCTTCAACTTCTTTATTCAGCGCTTCAATCTCATGTTTGTTGATATCCAGTTTTGCCAGACGGGATTCATAGAAAATGGGGACGGTTGCCCCGTCATCCACCGCATCCTGAATGTCATAAATACTGACATAATCCCCAAATACCGCCCGGGTGTCCTTATCTTCCAGGGCAAGCGGCGTCCCGGTAAATCCTATGAAGGTGGCATTGGGCAGGGCATCCCTTAAATGCTTGGAATACCCGAAGGTATACTTTCCTGTTTTTTTATTTAATTTAGCCTTATCACCATACTGACTTCGGTGTGCTTCATCAGATATCACCACAAGATTGTGCCGGTTGCTCAAAATCGGATGGTTTTTTTCTCCTGCTGTCAGGGCAAATTTCTGAACGGTGGAGAATACAATGCCGCCAGCTGCGCTGGATAAGAGAATATCCCTTAAATGATTCCGGTCCGATGCCTGTACCGGTGTTTGCTTCAGGTTTTCCCTGGCCATTTGAAAGGTATTAAAAAGCTGACCGTCAAGATTATTCCTGTCTGTTACCACCACCAATGTCGGGTTTTTCATTTCAGGACGGGTCAAGAGTTTGCCAGCATAGCAAACCATGGAAATACTCTTTCCGGATCCTTGTGTATGCCAGACCACCCCGGCTTTCCTGGATCCTTCTTCAACCTGCATCCCCCAGGTGGCACGGGGTTCAGCAACCGTATTTTCTCCGACTTTTTTTGCTGCAATGATCGTTGCGCGAACCGCTTGCCGGACAGCGTGAAACTGGTGATACCCGGCAATTTTTTTAATAAGGGTATCATTGGCCTGTTCGAAAAGAATGAAATACCTTAAATAATCCAGCAGTAATTCTTGATCAAAAAATCCTTTCACCAGTTTTTCCAGTTCATAGGCAAGGTCTGGTTTGTCATTTTCATCTTTTATGGTTCTCCAGGGCATGAACCATTCTTTGCTTGCCGTAAGAGACCCCACCCGGGCGGTTAACCCGTCGCTGATCACCAGGGCTTCATTAAACACAAACAGATCTGAAATTTCATCTTTATAAGTTTGCAGCTGGTTATAAGCATCCCATATGTCTGCGTTTTCATCTGCCGGATTTTTCAGTTCGATCACGGCAATGGGCAAGCCGTTGATAAAGACAACAAGATCCGGACGTCTGAAATGTTTTGTCCCGGATATGGTAAGCTGATCAACGACCAAAAATTGATTGTTTTCAATCTTTTCAAAATCGATCAATTTAATATATTCGATCTTATTGTCTTTATTGTTGTTTATTTCAACCGGAACCCCTTCAATCATGTATTTATGGAAACGATGATTGTTTTTTATCAATAAAGGTGTGTCTGGTTTGACCAGTGTATTTGCCACATCTTCAAGCAGAATCGGCGGGATCTGCGGGTTGATGAGTTTAAGCTGTGACACCAGCCGGTCATGTAAAACCACCTGACGATAAGTGTCTCTTTCAGGAGAATCTCCTTCCGGAGAGATCTGTTTTCCGGTAACGGCTTGATAGCCGTTTTCTTTAAACCAGGATATGCACAATTGTTCCAGCTGATTTTCGGTAATCATTGTCACCTTCTGTTCACGGCTGTGTAGGCCTGTTTGGAATGTGTCGGTGTCTGGGGAAAGGCCAGGGCAAGCTTGCCCTGATCCAGCAGGGGTTTTAGCGTGTTTTTTCTCAGGGCCAGGGGACTTCTGTTTAACAGCTGTGCCAGCACCTGTTGTGTTAGATAATAATTAGAACAGAGGGTAAGCACGATCTGGATCATTTCTCGTTTGTTTAAGCGTTTTTGGGTCCGGGCTTTTTTTGCTTGGGACATAAGCGTGTTTTCTATGTCGTCGGAAACCAGATTAAGGTTATCTATCAAGGGTTTTGACAACCCTTCGATGGTCAACCACCCGAGTGGATGCCGTTCGTTATATCCCAAGCCAGGGTCATTATATCCCAAGCTAGTGTCACTAGTGCCGTTATCTGCTAGGGATATAACAACACTTTGTGAAAATGCCTGATCCGCACTGGGAAGTGATTGCCCCGGCAGATGATACACCGTACCCCGACCTCTCCCGTGTGACGCAAGAAGCCCTTCCTTCATCAGGTGTTGGAAGGCCAATGTCAAATCATGGGTGTGATCTGTTGAAATTTCCGTTATTCTTCGATGGGTAATCACCTGCTCGGTTGCGGCTGCTGCCAGTATCAAACGTTCCAGTTTGGGCAACCCATCAAATTGATTACCCAAGTATTGCCGAAGGGCAGTCACGATTTTTTCTGGGAAAAGATCCAGCATCCTTAGCTCTAAAAGGGTTTGATCAAAGGGCACCTCTTTTTCGTACAGCACCGGGCGCCGCCAGTGCTGGCTGTCCCATCCCTGGAAAATTTTAGGGATGCCGCTACCGGCCTGCTCCCCCAGTCCAACGTATCGAAACATCTGGTGGATCAGACGGTTCCGGCAGTCACTGTCACCTCCCTGGACCGCAATTTCAATCGGCACCCGCATCAATCCGGGGTTCCTGAAACCGAACATGTCCGGCCTTTTTACAATCAATACAGAGGCTCTTTCCGTGTAATCGGCATGCACAATGCTGTTAACCAGGGCCTCACGCAACGCCTCATGCACCAGTGTTGTATCCTGACGAAGATCTTTTTCCAGCTTAAAGGGGACTTTTAGGTCAGCGGTCAGTTTCTGGATCACTTTTCTGTAAAAATCAAACAAATTCCCTGACCAGGACCCGTCAAGGGTAATCCGGTCTATCCACCGACTTTCTGTTTTTGCCTCCGGCCGCTCCTGGTAATCGAGCATATAATTGGGGAAAACTTCCTGGATGGACGGTAGCTGACCAAACATCAAAAGCCCTGCCCGGGTTAAGGACCCGGCACCGGTTTCCCTGTCTTTCCGCCATGCCCCGATATTTTTTAAAAAGGGCAAGGGCTCCAGTTGATTCCAGGGATGATCCGGGGAGCGGTTGATATAGACCTGCCGGTATGCATTAAAACTTTCAAAATCAATATCTTCAATCCCATATCCTTTGAGCAGTTCCGTATCCCGGCTTTCTTCCACCTGTTCCGCCATCATGCGCTTGACCGTTTCCCGGTCACAAAGACAATCGCTTGTATTTCGCCTCTTATAAGTCCCGATCATTGGATTGTTGTTGATGAAAACTGGCTTTTGCGTTCTGGCAGCCCTGGGAACAGATATCTGGATCAGATTTTTCCCGTCAATTTTAAAGGATCGGACATCTTTGTCCCTCAACAGATTGATGCTGATTTTTTTTGGATCATTTAAGGTGCTGAAAAGATCATCCATCACCTTTTGAAGATTACTGATCCCGTTGAGTTTAAACCCTTGTTTGGTTTCTTTCAGTCCGAGAATCACGTCCCCGCCATAGGAATTGGCAAATGAACAATATGTGGGCCAGAAATCTTTGGGCAACTCGCCCTTGCCGTCTTTTCCCGCAGCAAGCTTGCACTCCACCTCATAGTTTTCACTTAAGGCTGAGATGTCGTCTAAGGTTTTGATTTCCAGCATTTGGACTCCGGGTATAGAAATTTATCTAATTCATTTTATTCTTGTTATCAGCGTTTTCTGATAATTCTGCTGCGACTTTAACAATATTTGCAACTGCCTGGGAAATTAAATCTTCATTAAAATTTATTTTCACCAATTCCCTTCTAACAGTCGTTCGTATCCTGGCTAATTGGGAGTCTCTTTTATACCAATCAACGCCAGCATCCTCATTGATAAAATTCAAAACTATTTTTGCAACGTTATTCAAATCCTTAAGGTCAAGGTCTTGTTTTGTATCACTGCCTTTTAATAAAGATTGAACCAAAGGCTTTAATACATCATTTTCTGGTGTTAATTTATAATTTTTAAACTGCATATCGATGATGCTATTATCCAAAGATATTTCAGTTTTTGCACTAATCATTTTTCCCTGAGATTCTGAGCTATCCTCAAAATTACCCTCTTCGGATATAAGAATATTGCAATGTTCACACGCGTCAATCAAATCAGGAAACAAACTTGAATGATGAACATTCATTCTTCTCAAATTTTTTAAACAGTCATTTCTATCAATATTGGGTATGTATATCTTACAAATATAATTAGCTAATTCGTGTGGGTCCTCAATATCGATATTTTCTTCTTCCAACATTTCAATTACGGTACTTTCCAAAGATTTTCCATACGGTGCTATCGTAAACAGTCCGGCCTGATTAACAAGTCTTCCATGCTCATCCAACAATGGTTCTAATAATCTCACCTCGTTTTTCTTTGCATGTTTTTCTAAAAACGTTTTATTTATAGCGAAAACTGTTCGATATTTATTGCTTTCATCAATATCTTTTTTATTAAAGGCAAAAAAAAGAGCCACATAAGGTGAAGTTGTCCAATCAATCAAGGGGGTTTGCAATCCATGATGTTGACCGATTGACCACAATTCGTCTTTTTGGTTATCGTCTAATACAATCGCATTGTTTAATCTGCCACGAGTGTTTAATTTGAACAACTTCAACTGTCTTTCTGCAATGGTTTCATCTACAATGCCATTACCTTTAACTCGAGCCAAAGTTGGTTCAAGCGTCCATTGGTGTTTTCTATGGCCACGAAAAATGAATTCTTTGTTTGGTTTATTAAAAAAAGGGTTATCCAATATCGAAATAAATTCACGCCAATCGTTTATTTTTGAGGCAGGTATTCTGCTGTTTATGGAATCCCCAATAATTATAAAATCATCAAACTCAGTTATTTCATCATAATTATAAATTTGAGTATTCATTATTTTTCGCTAATCGTAATTTCTCCAGACAAGAGTCTTGGTAAAAGCTCATTCTGTAAACAAGATAACGAGTTAATTTCATTTTGATTGTTATTTTTAAGGTGAATAAAAGGTGCAATAAAACCCATAAATGTTTTTATTATAGATAAAGCGGGGAAAACAATATTTTGAGATAGCAATGTATTTCGATTCACACCCGGCACTGCTGAATCAGAACTCAAGGAGAGGATATCAATATTACAAAGCTGCCTGTAAACCCAAAACAAGTGGATATCAGCAATTGGGCTAACAAAAAAGGTAGTATCAATTGGAAAAAAATCATCCTCTGTCCAAAAAAGATTACCAACGGATCCTTTTTTGGCGACAATAATACCTGGCCCTTTTACTAAATATTCGTTATGGAAACCTACCTCACCTCCTGATCCAAAAACAGGAATCTTTCCTTCTTTTCGATTGTTTTTCTTTAATGCTTTTCCATACTTCAATTCTATGATTTCCGAAAGAGCCTTACATTCCCACCCGTTAGGAATGAACCCCATTTCCGATTCCACAATGTTATCCGGAAAAACCTTTGCAGTTTTTACAAGTATATTTTGCTGATCTTTTGTCTGAAAGCTAAGCTTTACATCAAGTTTGGCTTTGATTTGACCTTCTATATCCATCAAATTTGAACTGGATAGGATCTCTTCAAGGTTAACAGCGCCTGCAATAATTGCCTGGGCGGCTTTCTCAATCTGATCTGAATTGCCGCCAAGTTTTCGGATATAGTCTTTTGCTTTTACCGGTTCAAAATCGACGAACCAGGATTTGAATATGGCTTGGGATATTTGTTCGAGAGTTACATTATTTTGGTGATTCAGATCTATTTTGTCATCAAGATCTCCGCCAATAGAAGCAATTTTTTTTTCTATGGCGTCACCAAATCTCGGAATTTCGAGATTGTTAATCGCTTTAAGACTGAGAGTTTTTTGGGTGCTGCCGACAACAGAAAACTCTATCTGGTTTTTAACTTGCGGTGAATTGAGAGCAAGATATAAATAACGAGGATTAATTTTAGGAACAATTGCACTTGTGTTTTGCCCAAGACAAAAATCATTATCTCCAACCAAAGCGGTAATTCCGTAAGAACCAACACGAGTGATAATTATGTCATTTTCTTGAGGTTTATAACGCCGTGAAAATTCAGCAAAAATTTTTTCATTAACCAGGAGTGTATCTGTTAATTTTAAATACCCATATTTGACATCCGTACACCTGACCATGGGGTAGCCAAAACTTTCGTAATACTTTGGCGTCTTATGTAGCGAGTCAATGACAGATGCAATTTCTGATAGCTTGTTTATTCCCATTTTACCAC
>CAYWNB010000092.1:0-11372 GCA_964459195.1 uncultured Desulfobacula sp. | reverse complement strand
CTGCCAGACAGAGCCCAAGACTGAACCCCGTACTGCCGCTTGAATTACCGATTTTCCAGAACAGCATGGCAGGAAAAAATATATAATAGACCAGTTTATCGGCTGTTTTTAAAAAGGATTCAAAGAGTTCGACTATACAAAGGGTTGTTGGTTTATTTCAATACCTGAAAAGTATTTTTATGGAAAGGAATATTTTACTTGACCCTGATCTGATATCTGATATATCAGATAAAACAATGGGTTTCCGTTTATTGACGGTGTCCCTCTGATCGCATATATTAGAAAGGTTATTAACAGAACATGGAAACCAAGGGGCCCCATAAAAAATGAAGACACAGCTAATTGTCTTATCATTGCGAGAGCAGGTATATGAATACCTGAGAAATGAAATGACGACCGGCAGCATGACGTCTGGTTCCACCATTAACCTGAATAAGATTGCAGAGCAACTGGGTATCAGCAAGACCCCCCTAAGGGATGCATTGATCCACCTTGAGATAGAAGGCTTTGTCACCATCCTTCCCAGAAGGGGAGTAATGGTCAATGCCCTTGAGTTAAATGATGTAAAAAATGCCTATGAGGCAATTGGCATCATTGAGGCCTCTATTATCCTGGATTGTTTTGATCGAATAACCCCCTTCCATATATCCCGGTTGGAGGAACTCAATGAACGGATGATCAAAGATGTTAAAAATAATGATTTTTCACGGTTGTTTCAAACAAACCTGGCCTTTCATAATGTTTTTAATACGCTTTCTAGCAATTCACTTCTCACTAAATTCATGCTCCCCATTAAACATAGGTTGTACGATTTTCAGGGCCAGAGTTATATCCGTGACTGGGAATTGAAAAATTGTGAAGAGCATTCACTCTGTATTAATTTTTTAAAGCAGGAAAATCCCCAGCAAGCCGCTGTGATCTTAAAGGATTTTCACTGGTCCTATTCTGTCCATGAAGCCTTTATCAAACAATTTTATGCCATGACTGAACAAAATTGAGCATTTTATCGTACCCATTTATTTATTGTTTTAAAAAGGAAATTCCATGAATGTACTGGTAATCAACACGGGCAGTTCTTCATTAAAATATCAGTTATTTGACATGGACACCCAAAGTGTCCTGGCCGGTGGCGTTGTGGAAAGGATTGGTGAAACACAAGGAATCCTGACCCATAAAGACTTCTCCCAGGGCAAAGAAAAAAAAACAAAGAAGACACAGCCCATCCCAAACCACCAGGAAGCCATGTTGCTTGTGGCGGACCTCATCACCCAAAAAATTGATGCCGTCGGTCATCGCGTGGTCCAGGGGGGAGAGGCCTTTAAGGCAGCCACCCGGATCAATGGGGAGGTTAAAAAGGCCATTCAGGCAAACAATCCCCTGGCCCCCCTGCACAATCCTCCCAACCTTGTGGGGATTCAGCTGGCGGAAGATCTGTTTCCCGGCAAACCCCAGGTGGCCGTATTTGACACCAATTTTCACCAGACCATTCCCCCCAAAGCCTTTCTTTACGCACTTCCCTATGAATACTATACAGATTATAAAATCCGGAGATATGGCTTCCACGGAACCTCCCACAAATATATCGCCAACAAAACAGCACAACTTATGGGTAAAAAAACGACGGAAGTGAACCTGATTACGTTGCATCTGGGCAATGGCTGTTCCATTTGTGCCATTAAGCAAGGGGAATGCCAGGATACCTCCATGGGCATGACCCCCCTTGCCGGGGTGATGATGGGAACCAGGTCCGGTGACCTGGACCCGGCTATTTTCGGATATCTGATGGACAACACCGGTATGACCCAGATGGAAATAGACGAAGTCCTGAACAAAAAAAGCGGGCTCATGGGCATCTGCGGCCTCAATGATTTACGGGACATCCATGCGAGGGCTTCCCAGGGTGATAAGCTGGCCAACCTGGCCGTTGAAATGTTTGCCTACCAGATCAAAAAATATATTGGGGCCTATTCAGCCGTGCTCGGCCATGTGGATGGATTGGTCTTTACTGCCGGTGTCGGGGAAAATGACAGCATTGTCCGGGCAAAAGCTCTGGCAGATCTGTCGGTTTTCGGCATTGAAATCGACCCGGATAAAAATGAGGTCAGGTCCTCGGACCCTCGAATGATTCACGGGCCCAACAGCCGGATCCAGGTATGGGTGGTGCCCACCAATGAAGAACTCCAGATTGCAACGGAAACCTGTCAGGTGCTGGAAACCTCACATTAACAACAAAAAATCTTATTTTCTGTTTGACTCAAAAACCGGCTGCCCCTGTCGGTGATCTGAATCACACTTTCAATACCCGCTGCAAAAAGGTTTTTGAAGATAAACTTGGGCTCAACAGCAAAGATCATGCCCGGACGAATTCGTGTGGACCTGCCCTTTGCCAGGATAGGATTTTCAACCAATTCCAGACCTATTCCATGGCCCACAAAACGGGATTTCAAATGGGGCAGTCCCAGATATTCTCGGGCATACCCCATTTTTGCAGCCATTTTTACAGCAGAATCAAAAAGCTCTCCCATCACGGCACCGGGTTTCATGGTGTCTTTGAGGAGATGGAGTATTTCCATGGAAGCAAGGCTTGCCTCCATGGCAGCAGAGGGCATCTTCCCCATAACAAACATTCTGGATTCATCCATGTGGTATCCCTTGACCATGGTGCCCAAATCAATGAGAATGGGCTCATTTTCCAGGATCAGCTTGGGCCCTGCTCCAAAGGGATAAGCCGTGCAGGTGCCGGTACCACATACCGGTGAATCCAGGGCGCCCGCCAGGCCCCCGGTTTTCCCGCTCATAAGATGAAAAGAAAAGCCTTCTGATCGATAATGGCGCATCTGGAGTTTGCCCGAATGACCCTGGCACCGGGCAAAGGCTTCAATCATCCCACAAAATTCCATTTCGGAAACCCCGGGGGTCAAATTTTTTGCCATGAAATCAAAGGTTTTTTTGGAAACCCTTGCAGCCGATTCCATTTGTTGGATTTCATAGGCTGATTTGATCTGACGGCAGGCCTCAATCAAAGGGGTTCCATCCAGAATCTTTGTCTTGTTGAAAAGCCCCTGGTAGAATTGATAATCCCTGACCGGCACCACATCAAAGGCCAGTCCCATGGTTGACGGAAGCCTTTGATGGGCATCCATTATTTTGAGGGGAATTTTTGTGACAGACAGGACAGGAAGGATGTCCTTGATAGGGGTTTCCAGTTCTGCCCTTGGCAGGTAGCGCTTGACAAAGAGCAGGGGGTCCTGGTCCAGGCAAACATAAAGATAGCAGTCCTGGGCAGTACCGGAAAAATAATATATGTCCGGCTTATGGGTCAAAAGGATTGCCTCTACACTTGCCGCTTCCATATGGATTTTCAAGGTGTTGATCCGGGAAAAAATTTCAGATTCAGGGGTAATGTCCAGAAGGTCATCTTTTTTCATGGATAAAAAATACACGAAAGCCCATTGTTTCACAACGAAAAATCATATAAAATTGACATCTACTGGCCAAACTTAATAAAAGGTAGGTTTAATCCCATAACGAATAAGGAGTTTCCATGGCCCTGCCCTGGAAAGTTGTTGATCAATTCATTGCAGAAGATGAAGGAAAACTGGAACTTCGCCAGCGGGGTAACCGGGACTTTATCATTACCCTTGGTACCCAAATCCTCATGAACTCCATGGCTCAGCGTTCGGAGATCGCATTGGGAAACTTTGGGGCCGGGCCATTGGGAAACCACCCGGCCCCACGGGTTCTGTTGGGCGGGCTGGGAATGGGCATCACCCTCAGAGCCGTATTGAATTCCCTGGCCAAAACAGCAGAAATTGTGGTCTGGGAATTCAACCCGAAAATCTGTGAATGGTGCCGGGGACCGCTTTCAGATTTAACCAGTGGAGCGGTTTTAGACCCACGGGTTCGCGTTGAAATCGGAGACGTTGTCCATGGCATAACCAATGCGTCCAGAAAAGGCAGCGATGAGAGGCTTGATGCCATCATTCTGGACCTCTACCGTGGCCCCCATTCCCGCACGGATAAGAAAGATGATCCTCTATACGGGAGCCGAGCTATAACACGCGCCCACAGAGCCCTTAATCCCGGAGGAACCTTTGCTGTCTGGGGGGAAGACCATGATGAAGGATTCATGAGGCGCCTTGCCAAGGCTGGATTTTCCACAGAGTTTAAACGGCCTGGCAAAGGCGGTTATTCCCATGCTGTTTTTTTGGCCACAAAGAAGAAAACTTAATCAATCCGATTAATTTATCGAAACCATCGGTTTTTCTGCTCCCATGCACGATGTGGGAAAAATAGGAATTCCAGACAAAATATTATTGAAGCCTGGGAAACTCACCACAAAGGAAAAAGGGGCTCACTTTGACCCAGGTATCATCGATATTTTTCTGGAAAATTTTGATGCTGCTGTGAAAATCAGGCATGAATACAGACCTTTGGAACAGGTGAATCTGGAAAAATTCAAGCTCAGTGAAAGAGATCAAATCCGTATCCAGACATGAGAAGGAAAGCCCCTGCTTCCTGATCACAACAGATATCTGGTATAATCAACCCGGACAATCCATCCTATCTTTTCGTTTGACAATTAAAAAGAAAACCTTAATGTTTGATCATAATTTTTTAACCCAAAGGAGATACATATGGCAGACTTAACCGCTTTAATGGAAACGAGCAAGGGAACGATTCGCATCAAATTATTTGCAGATCTTACCCCTTTTACCTGTGGCAATTTTGTAAATCTTGCCAAAAGAGAATATTATAATGGCCTTAAATTCCACCGCGTCATTCCGGATTTTATGATTCAGGGCGGGTGTCCTTATGGAACCGGTATGGGGGGCCCCGGGTATGAATTTGCAGATGAATTCAAAAAAGACCTGAAACATGAACGCGCTGGTATCCTGTCCATGGCCAATGCAGGACCGGGAACAAACGGCAGCCAGTTTTTCATCACCCATGGTCCCACTCCCCACCTTGACGGGATGCACACTGTTTTTGGTGCGGTTGAAACAGATGAGGACCAGAAAATTGTGGACAGCATTGCCCAGGGAGATATCATTGAAACGGTTACCATCCAGGGAAATGTTGGCGCCCTTTTAAAAAAGGTAAAACCCAAGGTGGATGAGTGGAATAAAGTATTGAACAAATCCTTTCCAAAGCTTCCTAAAACTTAGAGCGCCCCATTGAAAAAAACAGGAAAAGGCCGGATTTAAGATTCAATCCGGCCTTTTCTTTTTCTGGAATGTCCAGGCTATGACAAATTTAGATACAAGGGAATCACATGGAGAGAGGAGCTGTTTTCCTCTGTCTCTCCCAAACGCCAGCTTGATATGTTAAGACCGGATTCTTCAATTTTGCTGACCATCCCTTTGATATCAATCAGGGGGTGGCGCTGGAAAACGGTGGGAAGCCCATAGGTCAGATTGCAGACCAGGCATTTTCCGGGCCGTTGGATGAGATTAAAGGCCAGCACAATCCTGTCCGAGGAAACGGAGAGACACTCCAACCGGATATCATAGGCACCCTCCGAGGCATCCCCGTATAACGCCTCAAAAAAATGATCGCTTTTTTCCGGGGGCAAAAGGGTGTCCAAAAATTCTTGGTTGGCTATTTTTTCTAAACCGGTCTGATTCATTATGATTACTAATCCTTATCTCCGTTTAAGTATACATTACAAAATCCTTTTCTATTAGACCTCCCCTATAAAATCAAGGGTTAAAAAAGAGGGGCTGATTGGGTTCCTCATCCTTTGTCCATTCAGACAAGGGGCCATCCTTAGGGACGGCTCTATTTATTTTTTCTATTTTATGATAGAAATTTTCCATGAACCCGAAATTATCCATCATCATTCCGGTGTACAGGGAATCGGCCTTTATATCGGCAACTCTTTACAGCATTTTGGATATGGATATTCCCATTCTCTTTGAAATTATCGTAGCCGACGGTGAATCGCCCCCCACAACCCTTACCCACCTTCGATTGGAAAAACTCCTCCTTCAAAAGTACCCGATTAAATTGATATCTGCTTCCAAGGGCAGGGGGTCCCAGTTGAATGCAGGGGTAACAGCGGCTGTTGGAGAATGGTTTTTTTTCCTCCATGCCGATACACGGATGGATCAAAAGGGGATGGACCTGATGATAAAAGCATGGCAGAACCATGTTGAGCCTCTTTTTTGCGGTGCCTTTGACCTTCACATCAATTCTGGGAAAAAAATTTTCCGGATGATTGAAAAAATTGCCTCGGTCCGTTCCCGGCTCACAAAAATTCCCTATGGAGACCAGGGAATTTTCATGTCCCGGAAATTGTTTGAAAAAATCAACGGATTTCCAGATGTCCCCATCATGGAAGATGTGGGGATCATGTCAAAAATAAAAAAGAGTTCAGTGACCCCTATTTTCCTATCCCACACCATTTCTACCTCTGACCGGCGGTGGAAAGACCAGGGACTTTTATATACCACTTTTAGGAACTGGGTACTCATTTGTTTGTATATTCTTGGGGTCCCCCCCAGGGTGTTGGTAAAATATTATTAGATTGTTTTTTTTGAAATTGCTCAAGATCTTCCAGGGTATCGATATCTTGCAGGGCCGTTAGAATACCCGTGGACAGGCCGGTGGCATTACATTTTTCAATGGTGGTTAAAAAAACCGAATCGGTTCCCCAGTCAACCTGAAGGAAAAGATCGGGGCAAAATCCATCCCTGTGAAACCCGATAAGCCAATATCCCCCGTCCAGGCTGGGACCGATGACCACATCCTTTTCGTCAAGCAGATTTTGGGCTTCCAAAAGATGGCGGGCTTTTATTCCGGGAACATCCGTGCCCACCAGAATGGCTTTTTTGACTCCCTGGTCAAAGACCTGGGATAGAGCATTGCCCATGCGCAGTCCCAAATCATCCCCGAACTGGGGGATATAGGTATGATCCCTCCCCAGCCAGTCTTCCACCAGGGCCTGTTTGTCCGCCGGGAAAAAACAGATCCTGTGATCTATACCTGATCTTTCAACGGCCCACAGGGTCCTTTGTGCAAACGCTTTGTAAAAAGTCAGGGCATTCTCCTCCCCGATTCCGATGGCAAGACGGGTTTTTACCCGGCCTTTTTCCGGTGCCCTTAAAAAAACAATTACTACACTTTTATTTTTCATCACTCAATGGGATAATCCATTCCTTTTCAGGCATAAATATTGTCATAAAATCTATACCCATCTTTGCAGCCTTTGTTTTTGGGCACATGGCCCTATGATTCTGATGCGCTTGACAACGCCATAGTATATCACAATAATCTTCTCCTTAAAATTATTTAGTTTTTATGGGTGCTATTGGGGAAATAGGGAACAGGAAAATTGATAACACAAATCTTTAGGTTGATATTAAATAAAGATTTGCTAAAATGATTCATCTTTAAAGAAACAAGAATCAACGAGACAAGCATCTGATTCAATTTACGCTTTAAATGCTCATTTATTATATGGAATTTAATGGATGGAAAAAATCAAGATTTCCAAAGGATTTACACCCAGACTTGCCGGGATGCCGGATACAAGTTTTATAAAAGCACCCACGCCCAGGATCGTCGGGTTGTCTGCCATGGATATTCCCTATATCCGCCCCAAACTGCTGGTAAAGGAAAACGACCCGGTATTGACGGGCACCCCCTTATTTTGTGACAAACGGGATACCTCCATTCAATATGTATCTCCGGGCACAGGGAGGGTTGAAAAAATTTGGTTTGGAAACCGCAGACGCTTGCAGGAAGTGGTGATTGCCCTGGACACGCCTGAGACCTTTATCCAATTTGATCCTGTCCCAAAGTCTGATCTTAAAAATATTTCTAAACAAGACCTGATCCTTAGACTAAAACAAGGGGGACTCTGGCAGTCTCTGCGCCAGTTTCCGGCAAAGGACACGGCGGACAGCAGCCATACACCAGCCATGATAATTATTTCCCTCAACGGGAATGATTTTTTTTCTCCTCACCCAGGAATTTTGATGAACAGGGAAAAAGAGGCCTTTGAATTTGGCCTGGACCTGTTAAAACGATTTTCCCATCGGATTATTGTGACTGCCCGGCAAAGCAGCCTTGATCTGCTTGGGCCTGTCAAGGCCCATATCACCCACCAGGTTCCGGATACTTATCCGG
Source organism: uncultured Desulfobacula sp. (assembly GCA_964459195.1). Lineage (GTDB taxonomy): Bacteria > Desulfobacterota > Desulfobacteria > Desulfobacterales > Desulfobacteraceae > NBML01. The sequence goes on along the minus strand of CAYWNB010000092.1, from coordinate 3,239 downwards.
CCTGGGATCCTGGCGTGGTTCTCTTTCACTTAAAAAAATCATCCGAAGAGAACACAGCCTGGTCTATTACCGCAGATCATCTGGTCATGATGGGAAAATTTTTGCTCACCGGCCAATATCCCATTGAAAAAATGGTCACCATCACAAAAAAGGGGGAAAAAAAACCCCACCTCCTGGCCCGGCAGGGTGCCCCCATAAAGACCCTGGTCGGTAGTTTTCACAGCAATGATATGATTACCACGGGCCAGTTCAACGGCAGAATTGCGGATCTGGAAAGCCATTTGGGTTTTTTTGAAAACACCCTGAATATCATTGATACCCCGGGGGAAGAAGAAGTGTTTGGATTCATTCGGCCGGGGATTGACAAAACAAGCGTTTCCAGAGCCTTTTTATCCTCTTTTTCCAAGGGCCCCAAACAGGTGGACTGCACTCTCCATGGAGAAGAAAGGGCCTGCATCAATTGCAGTTATTGTGAAAACATCTGTCCCAATGGGCTGATGCCTAATTTTATCATGAAAGCCCTGCACAGTGATGAGATAGAAACCGCCCTGGAATACGGCCTCCTGGACTGCTGCCGCTGCGGGCTCTGCTCGTATACCTGTCCTTCCAAAATAGAGCTGACAAAAATTCTATCCGATGGAATGGATTCCTATTATAAGGACAAAGCATGAATCCCTTAAAAAAAATATTCGATGAAAACGAACGCCATTTTGCTGCGTCTGGAAAATTTGAAAAATTGTCACCCCTGTTTGATGCTATCAAAACCGTTTTCTTTCATCCTTCCCCGAAAACCGTTGTAATGCCCTTTATCCGGGATCATCTGGACCTTAAACGGTATATGACCTTTGTCCTCATTGCGCTGATGCCGGTTCTGTTTTTTGGCATGTACAATACAGGCTTTCAGTCCGGTCTTGCCGCAGGCAAAACCTTTGGCATGGGTAAATCCTTTCTGGTGGGTGCCGGCTACGTGCTGCCCATACTCCTTGTTTCCTATGGGGTAGGGCTTTTCTGGGAAATCCTCTTTGCCAGTGTCCGAAAACATAAAATCAGCGAGGGCTTCCTGGTAACCGGAATGCTGTTTCCTTTGACCCTGCCGGCGACCATCCCGTTGTGGCAGGTGGCCCTGGGAATTTCCTTCGGAGTGGTGATCGGCAAGGAAGTCTTTGGGGGAACCGGCAGAAACATATTGAACCCGGCCCTGACAGCCAGGGCCTTTGTTTTTTTCTCCTATCCCGTGACCCTGTCCGGAAATGTCTGGGTGGCTGCCAAGGATGCCGTGGATGGGTTTTCCGGTGCCACGGCCCTGGCCATCACCGGGATTGAAGGCGAGTCCATTACAAGGGTTCTGTCTTCTTCAGGATTTTCTTTGTCAGATCTTTTTTTAGGATTTGTGCCGGGCAGTATCGGCGAAACCTCGGCCCTGTGCTGTCTTTTGGGAGCCCTTTTCCTCATGGTTACCGGCATTGCAAATTATCGCATTATTCTGGGGGGTATTGCAGGCCTTGCGGTAACAGCCATCCTTTTTTACCTCATCCCCGGTGGACAGGAATCCTGGGCCAATGCAGGCCCCCTCTATCATCTATGCGCCGGTGGTTTTTTGTTTGGCATTTGTTTCATGGCCACGGATCCAGTTTCTGCCCCGGGCACCCATACGGGAAGGTGGGCATTCGGCTTTTTAATCGGGTTTCTCACCGTGACCATCCGGGTGGTCAATCCTGCCTTTGTGGAAGGTACCATGCTGGCCATCCTGTTCATGAATGTGTTTGCTCCGTTGCTGGACCATTTGGTCATCAAATACAAAACATCAAAGAGGATACCCAATGTCTGAAACCTCTCAAACAAAGCCGGATAAAAATTCCAGGATAAACGTGATCAAATTTGCATTGCTGGTCTCCTTTGTCTGTAGCCTGTTAATAACGGCAGCAGCTGGCGGCCTGAAAGGATTCCAGCAGGAAAATATTGAACTGGACAAACGGCTCAACCTTCTCAAGGCTGCCAACCTCGTTGACCCCGACGAGAAACCATCCAAACAAGAGATAAAGCGTCTCTATGACACCCATATCCAGGCGGCCATCGTGGACAGCCAGGGGAAAATTATTGAAACGGACACCTCAGATTCAATGCATTTGTATTTTTATAAAACAGAGGATGTAATCCAGGGGTATATCCTGCCCATCAACAGCCGGGGCCTCTGGGGGAAAATCCAAGGATATCTGGCCTTTGAAAATGATGGCCAGACCGTGTCCGGTTTTTCTGTGTTCAGCCATTCCGAAACCCCGGGCCTGGGGGGAGAGATTGAAAGTGCCTGGTTTCAGAAAAACTTCAAGGGGAAAAAAATTCTCAATTCCCAGAATAAATTTGTCTCCGTGGGAATTGCCAAGGGAAAAGTGGCCAATTTGCCTGAAAAGGACCAGGAAAATTATGTGGACGGTATCAGCGGGGCCACCCTGACCGGCAAATACCTTTCAGAGGGTATTAAATCCACCCTGACCCAATATGAATCCGTCTCCATCACCTTTCGTCAGAAAAATCTGACGGCCAAGGAAAAGGATTAAGGATACACCCCATTATAAAAGAAAAGGACTCCGATGTTAAAAGATATGTTAAAAGATAAAACCCACTATATGGAAATACTGGTGCGGGGGATCTGGAAAGAAAATCCCGTGGCCTACCAGGTATTGGGCATATGCTCCGCCCTTGCCGTCACGGTTCAGATGTCCACTGCCCTTGTCATGGCCGTTGCCCTGACCGTGGTCACGGCATTTTCCAGTATGATCATCTCGACTTTGCGTAAAAAAATCCCCTCCAATATTCGGATTATCGTGGAGCTGGCCATCATTTCCTCCCTGGTCATCGTCACCGACGAGGTACTCAAGGCCTTTTTCTATGATACCTCTAAACAATTGTCCATTTTTGTGGGATTGATCATTACCAATTGTATTGTCCTGGGCCGTGCCGAAGCCTTTGCCCTGGCCAACGACCCCATTGATTCCTTTGTGGACGGAATTGCCAACGGCATCGGCTACGGCATGATCCTGGTTGTTGTGGCCTTTGTGCGGGAATTGCTGGGATCTGGGAAATTCTTTGGGCTGCCCGTCATTCCCCAATTTCTCTTTGATGCGGGTTACCAGAACATGGGACTCATGGTGCTGGCCCCGGGGGCATTTTTCATTATCGGGCTGCTGGTATGGCTCAAGAACAGTTTGCCCGGCGTCTCCCATGAAAAAAAATAAAAATAG
>CAYWNB010000091.1:8464-11434 GCA_964459195.1 uncultured Desulfobacula sp. | reverse complement strand
AGTGAAACCGTAAGATAGTAGGTGATAAACGCCCCGGCAGCGATAATCTGTCCATGGGCAAAGTTTGCCACACGGCTTGATTTATAAACCAGTACCAGCCCCAATGCGGCCAGGGCATAAATGGAGCCCACGACAATACCGCTGACGACAATTTGAAAAAAATAACTCATCAGATTTCTTTAGACTCCTTTCACCGTGTAAAAAGCAATGTTTGTTTTGACAATATTTGACTGCCCGTCCTGATACTGGAAGGAGGCTTCAACCTCTTTTGTGTCAATGGTTTCATCGTAGAGTGCATCATAGAGGTTCTGGTATCTTTCCTGTACAAATTTACGGCGGATTTTACCGGTTTTGGTCAATTCCCCGTCATCCATATCCAATAGTTTATAGAGCAGGGCAAACCGTTTGATTTTAAAATGTTCTTTTTCAGCCCGGGAGTTAACATCCAGAACCTGTTCCATCATCAGTTCGGCTATTTCCGGCTTGCTGGCAAGGTCCATATAGGTTGTAAATGAAATTCCCTTATCCTCTGCCCATTTGCCCACAACAACGGGGTCGATGTTAATCAGACAGGCCACAAAATCTTCCTTGTTCCCATAGATAACCGCCTCTTTTATATAGGGAGAAAATTTGAGGGCATTTTCCAGGAACATGGGAGAGAACATCTCATCCTTGTTATTGTGCATCACATCTGACAGACGATCAATGACCACCAGATGGCCATGCTCATCAATAAATCCGGCATCCCCGGAATGCAGCCATCCGCCCTCCAGGGCTTCTGCGCTTTTTTCAGGCAGATCATAATACCCAGGGGAAACAGAGGCTGATCGTGACAGGATTTCCCCGTCATCAGCTATTTTGCATTCAGTACCGGGCAGGGGTTTCCCAACGGTTTCCGGACGGACATCCCCGTCTCTGTGCATATATGCGATTCCTGTGATTTCGGTCTGGCCGTAAATTTGTTTCAGGTTTACACCGATGGCTTGGTAAAAGGTAAACAATTCAGGCCCTAAGGCCGCACCACCTGTATAGGCCCGTCTCAGCCGCATAAGCCCGATCTGGTTGATCAGTGGCCTGAGAACCATCTGGGTGCCCAGCCATGATTGTATTTTCAATCCCAACGGCATGGGCTTTCCGGTCATCTTAAAACCGGCAGATTTGATGCCCACCTGGATAAAATAAGTGTATAAAAGTTTGTTCAACCAATAGGACTGGTCAATTTTTAGCCAGATTTCCGACCGGATGGTTTCATAAATTCTGGGGGCCCCGAACATGAAGTGGGGGCCGATTTCTTTCAGATCGGACATGGCGGTTTCAACGGACTCAGGAAAGTTGATGGTAATTCCCGTGGCCATGGCAATACCAAATGAGTTCATCTGTTCCCCAATCCAGGCAAAGGGCAGAAATGAGACATATTCATCCGTAGGTTCCAGGGGGTCCACTTGGGTGATTTGCACCCCCATGTTGATATAATTTTTATGGGTCATGATGGTGCCCTTGGGAAGTCCCGTGGTTCCCGAGGTCAGGCACAAATGGCAGGGGTCATCGGGTTTTCCTTGATCCACAAGGGTTTCAAAAAGATCTGGAGAGGTGGCATGTTCTTTCTCTCCCAGTTTGTAGAGATCCTGGATATCAATGAACCAGTCATCGGACATATACTCTCTCATACCCCTTGGATCTTCAAAAATAACTTTTTTCACATTGGGGATCTGATCTCTGACATCCAGCACCTTGTCCACCTGTTCCTGGTTATCACAAAAGACGGCAGAGACTTTCAGGTATTGAAGGATCTGGGCAATTTCAGCGGGCATGCTGGTCTGGTATATCCCGGCTGAAATGGCACCAATGGAGTGGGCACCAATGGCTGTAAACAACAGTTCCGGAATATTATCAGAGATGATGGCAATGGTATCTCCCTTTTTAAGGCCGATGTGTTTGAGCCCCAGGGCGGTTTTCCGGACATGATCATAATAATCTTCCCAGGTATAGGTATTCCAGATTCCAAAATCTTTTTCTCGCAAAGCCGGGCGTTTGGGAGAGGTTCCAACCCGCCAGCGCAGCAATTGGGGAATGGAGTATTCAAGTAAGTGATCATTATTGCTCATAGATTTAGTCCTCTCCAATATAGGCTTCAATAACTGTAGGATTTTGGGAAACCTCTTCCGGGGTTCCAGACCCTATCACCTCACCGAAATCAAGAACATAGATTCTGTCTGAAATGTCCATGACAACCCCGAGATCATGCTCAACCAAGACCACGGTAATCCCCCTCTCTTTTTGGATATCCATGACAAACCGGACAATGTCCTCTTTCTCTTCCTGGTTCATTCCGGCCATGGGTTCATCCAGAAGCAATATATCCGGTGCAAGGGTTAAGGCACGGGCTACCTCTACTTTTTTTTGAACTCCGTAACTTAAGTTGCCCACAAGACTTTTTCGATAGGGTTCCAGTTCCATAAAATCAATGATGCCTTCCACAAAGGCTCTGTTTTCAGCTTCCACTCTGGAGGCCTTTCCATAAAACCAGACAGCCTGGAGAAAACTGTATTTTAAATTTTGATGCCTGGCCAAAAGAAGATTATCCAGAACCGAAAGACCTGAAAAAAGTTCAAGATTTTGAAATGCTCTGGAAATTCCCATGCTGGACACCTGGTGGGGAGACGCATGGGTCAACTTTTTTTCTTTGTAGAAAATATCCCCCTTTGTGGGGTGATAAAAACCGGAGATACAATTGAGCATGCTTGTTTTGCCAGCGCCATTGGGGCCGATGATGGAGGTGATAAGACCCGGCTCAATTTTCATGTCCACATTGGACAAGGCTTTGAGTCCGCCAAAAGAGAGAGTTACATCTGAAATATTTAAATGTGCCATATAAAGTCCAAATTCTTTATGTCAGATTAACGAAACGTTCTTACCCGGTGAACCAAAAAGGATTATAAAGCGATATAGATTAAACCAGACGTCACCTCC
>CAYWNB010000091.1:0-8364 GCA_964459195.1 uncultured Desulfobacula sp. | reverse complement strand
CCTGGTTTGATGAGCTCTCGTTCCGCTTTTCTACCCTTGAAGAATAAAAAACCGTCGGAATCAATCATCCCGAGATCTCCGGTATGGTGCCAACCTAGCCTGAAGGTGTGGTCGTTCAGGTCAGGGGAATTCCAATACCCTTGGAAAACCAGTGGGCCTTTGAGGACAATTTCACCCACGGTATTTGTGGGCAAAAAAGTATCAAGGTCATCAACAATTTGAACGAAGGCAAGCAGGGAAATTTCACCTGCAGACCCCGGCTGTTTAAAGTATTCAGAAAAGGAAATTAGTCCCGAGGTCTCGGTCTGGCCGTACATGGTCCAGAATGTGGAGCCGGTTTTGGCCTCCCATTTTTTTACCGTCTCGGGCATCTCAAGCCCTGCCACGATCTCAAGGCTGGACAGGTCGAAATTTCCTTGTTCAATGAGGTCTAAAAGGGTGGTTAATATAGGCGGGAAGGAACCCAAAAGCGTTACTTTTTGTTCCTGGATAAGATCAAGGGTTTGCTGGGGATTGAAGCGGTCTAGTATCACATTTTTACCGCCGGCCATAAGGGTTCCCAAACCAAAATTTACCCCCATTATGTGGAATAACGGCAGGATGTTTAAATAGGTTTTGGTCTTGTTCAGGCCAAAGGCATGGATCAGCTGCAGGTTGGACAATATTATATTCGCCTGGCTCAGCACCGCTCCCCGTGGTTTGCCCTGGACTGCTGCCGTGTGGATGATCACAAAGGGATCCTCTGGATGGCCTTCAACCGCATGGGTCAGGGGGGGGGACTGGTACAGGGAAGACACATTTTTGCCCGATGCAACATTCTTGTCAAGGGTAAAACAATGATCCAGACAAGAATGTGTTGATGCCAAGGTTTGGGCTTGGTCGGCCATTTCAGCGTCACAAAAAATTACACAAGGCGTGGTGTCTTCAATAATATGGGCGACTTCTTCGGGGCTTAATCGGCGGTTGATGAGGACCAGGCAGAGGTTCAGGGCTGCCGCCGCTCCAAAAAGATGGAAAAAAAGCGGATGGTTGCTGCTGAGGATGGCGATCCTTGACCCAGGGTTAAGATTGAGGTCAAAGAGTCCCTTTGCCAGCTGGCCGGTTTGCAAAAAGAGCTCTGAATAGGAAATATCTTCATTGTTCCAGTGAATGGCGCAATGGTCGGAGTTTAGCCGTGCATTTTTTTCATAGATGTTAAAAAAATTTAAAGAGTACAGACTGTTCATGAACCATTACTCCCTGGGATAAGGACATATTAAAAGGTTTATGCATGTACAGGTTATCTTTGGTTTCTATCTTTTGGTTTTGGTCATCAAAACAAATCAGAACGAGCGCTCAGTCTTAGCATCAGCATGTCTTCTGTAATAAGTCAATTTGTTCAGGTTTGTCAAAGACTTTTTTTTATTCCCCTTGTATTTTTATCGTTATTATTATGGTTCATTTGGAAAGAATACTGAAAATAGGGTGTGACCTGAGGTAATACAATCTTCCTGGCAGGTGCAAAATTGGCATTTTAGAATATCTCCCGGGCAGGCTTCCGCCTTGTTTTCAACCAGATAACAACACCGCTTGGAGTCTATTTTTATGGTAAACCCCAGGCGGTCTGAAAAAAGTTTCATTCGCAGAAGATCCGCCCCTTTTCCACCAGCATTGAAATCAAAGGGGGTTTTGGTGGAATAGAGCAGGGTTTCCTGGGTGGTGAAAAACCCTTCGAAAATACGTTTTTGATCATCTGTTTCAATGCCCACACCAAAATCATGAACCTTGAAAAGGATTCCCTTGTCCCGGGGGTGGGCGGATATATCAATGCGGCCCTGGTCCGGTGTGTTTTCAATGGCATTTTTAACGAGACCTTCCATGATCTTGTTTAATACATCCGGTGGCATCAGGAGAGGGGGAAGCGCCTCCTGGATGTCACTGTTTATCTCGATTCGCCTGAAATGAAACAGGGGGCTTATTTTTTGGTAAAGTTCCTGGAATGCCCTTGAAAAATCAATGGTTTTGTGGTGCTGTGATCTGTGGCCGAATTCTTTGTCAATGAGGTTCCGGACGGATTCGCTGAGATGGTTAGGATCGAAATTTTCATCCTGGAGGGCATTTTCAATAAGGGTTTCCAGTTCATCCTGGCAGGTTTCCAGCATCTTGAGCAATAAAGCCCTTGCCGCATATGTTTTGTCTTCCATGATATCCGCTGTTTCATTCTGGATATCCACAATCCGGTTCAGGTTTCGTTCAATCCGGTTCAAGGTGGCATCCACTTTGATATTTGGCAGGTTGCTCAGTTTTTTCCTCAGGATCTGCAGGGAGCCGGTAAGGATGGCCACCGGTGTTTTCAGTTCATGGGACAAATGGTTGATGGCTTTACCCTTTGCCCTGTTCAAGGATGCCACATCCCGGTAGGCATCTTTCAGGGCATCGGAAAATCGTGCATTTTCGATGGAGATGGCCGCAGTTCCACCAATCATGGTCATCAGCTCCATATCATTTTCATCAAAGTGGTTAATTTTCTTGTTAATGGCACACAGAACCCCGATGATACGGCCGTCACTTCGAATGGGAACCCCCATGATATTCCGGGTTTGATACCCCAGCTTCTTATCCCTTGTTGGATAGGTTTTTAATAAAAAATCGGTATCGTTTACCACTTCGGCCTGTCCTGTTTTCATGACTTTGCCGGCAAAGACCTCATCCAGGGTAAACCGAAATTCTCTGGCCCGTTCCTGGGTGTCCGAATCATCATAGGAGGCGCCAAGAAAGAACAGGTCTTCTTTTATTTCATCATAGAGCAATACAACCGCGCCTTCGGTGTTTAGAAGTTCCTTGATCTCTTGTGTAATATAATCCATCAACTCTTCCAGGTCTGTATATTCCGGCAGGGCGGCGGATATTCTCATGATGGTTTTGTTGTTGGCAGCCACTCTTTTTTCTTCTGTGATATTTCTTAAAATAACAAAATTTTCTATTTTGTTTTCTTTGAACCGGGTCTGGGAGGCTGCCCAGATCACCACATCTAAAATTTTGCCGTTCTGGGTCAACCGCTTTGTTTCATACCGGCCAAGCTTTTTATCCTCTTGAAATTTATTTAGAATGTCATGGGTTTCGGCTTCCAGGAATTCGGGTACAAAGGGAAGGGGCTTGCCGAAAAGTTTCTCCAGGGTCCACCCGAAGGTGGTTGTAAATGCGGGGTTTACATAGGAGACCATACCTTTTTCGTCGTATACGATAATGGGATAGGGGATAAATTCCAGAATATTTCGATAGATCCGATAGAGTTCATTGATTTTTCGTTCCTGGATTTTTTCTTCGGTCACATCCTGAAGGGCCTCAACGGCGCCTGTAATCTCTCCCTTACTGTCTGTGAAGGGGGCTGCTGTGAAAAACAGCCATTTCCCTTCCGGTGGAAGATCAGGAAAAAAGTCAGTGGCTGCAAATAATTCATTGCTGGAAATACCCAGGTCATATTTATAGTCATAATGCTCCAGGATATCCCACTCTGAAGACTTGTCAATCATCAGATCGGCCATGACCGGCCGTTCGTTTGCATAAAATGCCTTCCATTGGAAATCGGTCCCCACCATTTTTTTGGACTTAAATCCTGTGAGCTCCTCAAGGGCCTGGTTAAAATGGGTAATTTTATGGTTCTTGTCCAGGACAAAAATAGGAATCGGAGCTTTGAAAATAATCTTGCTCAGTGTCTGGTTCTTTTCTTCCAGCTCTTTTATCCTTTTTTTCAGCGCATCTGTTTCATCTCTACCCATAAAAACTCCAAAAGACTTTACAAGATTAAAGGATCCCCGTATAACAATTTATGATTTTAGCGTTCTTAAAAGGGGCCGATGCCAGCATGAAGCCGTTTGCAACAATTGCTATCAATATATAGAATCCTTGATAACAATTGCAAGGATTTTAAGAGGTAGAGACGAATATGCCCAACACCACGATTAAAACTGAAATTTTGATTCACGATCTTAAGGTGCCTATTTCTGTTATTGATGCCGGGGCAAAATCCCTTTTGAACCGTCAGGATTCCTATGGGCCCCTCACGGAAAAGCAGATCAAGGTGCTAAAGCGGATTATCCGAAACACCCTGACCACCCAGCGACTTGTCAATGACGTCTTGGAACTTGGCAGGAGCCGGGAAGGGGTGATGATCACCTCTGATTTCAGTGTTTCCTCCCTTGTGATGTCAGTCCTGGTGGAGATCTTTGATCTATCGGATCCCCCCGTTGCCGATATTATTCGGAAGGTGGAGTCCTATGCCGGGCTTGAACAGGTGCTGAACACCGTCGGTTTCAGGCTCCTGTTTGACAGGAAAATGTGGAAAACAATTGTCCATCTGGATGCTGCCAAGGTAAAACAGGTATTAAGAAATCTGGTGACCAATGCTTTTAAACATCGCGCCTGTGTGGTGGAAATATCCGGCCGCATTGAAGAAAAACAGATGATTTTAAAGGTCAGGGATGATGGCCGGGGGATACCGCCGGCAAATCATCAACGGATTTTTGAAACTTATTTTACCACGGGCGGTTCCATTGAATCTGCCATTGAAAGCCATGGGCTGGGGCTTGCCGGTGTCATGGTACTGCTTAAGGATATGGGGGGGGGGCTCATCCTTAAATCCGATGATGGAAAAGGGGCTGAATTTACCGTGACCATTCCCCTGTAAAGATAGACTCTGAGGTTAGAATTATTGAAGATCATCCCCTATGATGCATTAGGATGACTTCTGGTTGTCATCAAATTCATCCCAAAATGCCTGGTCACTTGTCCGCCATTCCTTGCCAAATAATTTATCAAATATGGGATTCAGCCTTGAAAACCAGGTGAAACTGGTATTTTTCCCTTGTTTTCTTGCAGAGAGCACATCTGCCACAAACAAGGATATATCCACCAATTTGTCCTTGGGCACATAGGCATCTGCCCCCTGTTCAATGGAACGTTTGAGATTGTCCGGGGTCAGGGAGTGGGCCGTGAGCATGATGGAGGGGATATTCAGTCGGTGGGTGATTTTCAGGAGTGAATACCCTTTTACCCCCATGATATCAAGGATGGCGGCATCATAGGGGTTGTTTTTAAGGAAGGAAACGGCTGATTCAAAGGTAGCAGCTGAATCTGTTTTACAGTCATATAGCAGTTCTTCAAGGGTTTCAAGAATGTCTGGTTCATCGTCCACCAGAAGAATCCTTTTGCCCTTAAGAATGTGTTGATGGTCCACTCTTCCCTCCTTGCAGCATGATTTGATATCCCATGGTCAGGTTGGATATGTTTTCTTTCTTTTATTCAAATTTCTTTAATAATTCAACAACAGAATCAATATCCGCTTTTGTATGGGCGGCATTTATCTGGAATCGTATGGTTTCGTCTCCCTTTGGCACCACGGGAAAGGTCAGGCCGACCACCAATACCCCATGGTCATATAAATAGCGTACAAGGGTATGGGTCCGGTTGGTATCCCTGACCATGAGGGGAACCACGGGATGGGGGCCGGGAATCGTTTCCAGGCCCAGGCTGCCAAGCCCCTGTCGAAATTGGGCGGTTCTTTCTTTCAAGTGTTTTAACAAACCCAGGCCTTCTTCTGAATCGCAGATATCCAGTGCTGTTACTGCGGCAGCACAGTCTGCCACACTCAAGGGATTGGTGTAAATATAAGTATCTGCCTTTTGCCGTATCGATTCAACCAGTACCCTGCTTCCGGCAATAAACCCGCCATTAACCCCAAAGGCCTTGCCAAAGGTGCCCACGATAATATCCGGAACTGCGCCACAAAAATCCTGGGTACCCCGCCCTGAATCTCCATAGGCCCCCATGCCGTGGGAATCATCCACCACAGTGATCACCCCGTCTGTGAAGCGATCATCATATCTCCTGCAGATTTCCATTATTCGATCAATGGGGGCATGGTCCCCCCGCATGCTGAAAATTCCGTCGAAGATCACCACTACCCGCTCAATTTGCGGGCCCACCTCAGCAAGACAACGTTCGAGGTCTGCCATGTCATTGTGCTTGAAAATACCCTTGTTTTCCCTTGGAATATTGCTGATGCGCATGGCCCTTATAATGCTGTTGTGGTTCAGCTGGTCTCCGATCCAATGGGTTTTTTTGTCGGAAATGGACAGGGCTAGTCCGCAATTGGCGGTATAGGCGGAATTGAAAATTTTGGCCGCAGGTTTCCCCAAAAAGTCAGCGGTTCGCTGTTCCAGACGTTTGTGGTGGATAAAGGTTCCGTCAATGAACCGGACCGCCCCCGGACCCACACCAAATTTATGGGTGGCCTCGTCTGCGGCTTCAATTAACTTTGGGTGGTTTGAAAGGGACAAATAGGAATTTGAGTTGAGCCGTATGAACTCATTGTCACTGCCCAAAAGTTTATACCGGGGACCTTTGTTGCCTGCTGGCGGGATATAGCCTTGTATGACCCGTTCTTCAGATTTGGCCCTGCCTTCTTCCTTCAGGGCGGTCAGTTCTCGTTCCAGACTCGTGTCAAGTTTTTTTGTGCTCATTTTAGTTGCTCCATAAAAAAATCAAGGGTCCTATTCCAGGGTTTTAATCCAGGGTTTTAATCCAGGGTTTTAATCCCAGTCCAAAATCACTTTTCCGGATTGCCCGGACCTCATTATTTCAAATCCTTTTTGGAAATCAGTGTAGTGAAATTTGTGGGTAATTAAAGGGGAAATATCAAGTCCGGTCTGGATCATGGCGCTCATTTTGTACCAGGTTTCGAACATTTCCCTGCCGTAGATACCTTTGATGGTCAGCATGTTAAACACCACCTTGTTCCAGTCGATTGCCGTGTCGTCGGGCATGATGCCCAGCATGGCAATTTTTCCGCCGTGGCACATATTATCTAAAATGGATTTCAGGGCCGAGGGGTTGCCCGACATCTCAAGGGCCACGTCAAATCCTTCCTTCATGCCAAGTTTTTTTTGGGCATCTTCAATCGTTTGGCGGCTCACATCAATGACCAGGGAGGCGCCTGCTCGTTTGGCCAATCCCAGGCGATAAGGATTAACGTCGGTTACCACCACCTGCCGGGCACCTGCATGCTTTGCAATGGCTGTTGCCATACAGCCGATGGGGCCAGCGCCTGTGATCAGAACATCTTCTCCGAGAACATCAAAGGAAAGGGCTGTGTGGGTGGCATTTCCCAGGGGGTCAAAACAGGCCAGGACATCCAGAGGGATTGTTTCATCGCAATACCAGACATTGGTCACGGGAATGGCAAGGTATTGGGCAAAGGCTCCGGCACGGTTTACCCCTACCCCTTTGGTGTCATTGCACAGGTGCCGGCGGCCGGCAAGGCAGTTTCTGCAGTGGCCGCAGACAAGATGGCCTTCGCCCGAAACCAGGTCCCCTGGTTTGAAATCAACCACATGGGAACCAATTTTTTCGATCCGGCCGACAAACTCATGGCCCACATGCATGGGCACAGGAATGGTCTCTTGGGACCATTTGTCCCAGTTGTAGATATGAATATCCGTGCCGCAAATGGCAGTTTTAATGATTTTGATCAACACCTCGTTGTGTTTGATCCCGGGAATCGGTACCTCTTCCAGCCATAGACCTGGTTCGGGCTTTGCTTTTACCAATGCTTTCATCATTTTCATGGGGTATGGGTCCGTTTAATTTATATAAATATTTAAGTTAAATCATAAAATCCTATAGTTGGGGGACTTAAACCCAATTATATCATTTAAATGAGGATTTATATATGGGATATTCTTTTAATATTTTCATTATAGTAGTCTTCCTGCAAAAGGTTTTTACGAAAATTTTTACAAAGAGGATACACAAAAACTGCTCTTGGAATATTTGTTCCATTTTGAGGGTAAAAACTATAACCATTTGTTTTACCAATCTGGGCCCAATTCGCAGCGTGATAACATGTACCTTTAAACCGATCAAGTTGAACAAAGGTTTCAAGCAACACTGGTTTGTAATTGTAACGTGCTTCCCAGTCATAAGGAAGTTGCCTTGCAATACCCCCAAGAATTCTGGATGCCAGATTCGGCGATTTTACCCAAGGCAGAATTAGAAACCGTACATTGTTCACAATGTATTTTAGGTTTGCCTCCCTTTGTTTTCTGTTCCATCCTATGAATTTATCACGGCTTGATAAAGACCACGCGCTCGCAGCAAACCCAATAGCCGAAAGAAGGTGTTTTCCACGCATTAAATTTTGATAAAACTTGCTAAACTCGCCTTGAATCGTATCCTTAGAACCTGTTTTTAGAAGCGTATCTGTTTTTTGTATCCCTTTCCCACCATATACAAGATATCTCATTTGTGCTCCAAACAATCTGGTATTGGGTATGTAATGATATCCTTCAATAAGCTGACGCCACAAAGCAAGATCCTTGCCTGAAA
>CAYWNB010000090.1:3152-11456 GCA_964459195.1 uncultured Desulfobacula sp. | reverse complement strand
TGGGACAAGGAAAGCGGTCATATTTTTAAAACCGGCCCGGCGACCCTGGTTTTTGAGGGCAGTATTTTTATCGGTTAAAGGATCAGGGATTCTGCGGCCAGGTAGGCAACGGTATCCACCTTTATTCCCAGTTTAAAATGAGCGGATAACTCACCCAGCTGGCGGTGGCAGGAGAGGCAGGCCGTGGCCAGGTGGTCAAGACCCGTGGCCTTCATCTGATCTGCCTTGGGTTTGCCCGTGATCATTCGTTTTTTGGTGCTGGTGCTGTCCTGGAGAATCCCGCCCCCGCCGCCGCAGCAAACCCCGTCTGCCCGGTTGGGGATCAGTTCCACTACCCCGTCGCAGCACAGGGCCAGAAGTTCCCGGGGGGCGTCATAGCCTCCTGATTTTCGAGCAATATTGCAGGGATCGTGATAGGCGATTTTATAGGGGTGGAGGGTCGGGTCAAATTTAAGAACCCCTCTTCGGGCATATTCAAGTGTCAATTCCGGAATACTCATGACCGTGAAATTGGGTTTCCTGCCGATCAGTTCGGGCAGTAAAAATTTAAGTACGTGGTAGCCATGCCCGCATTCGCTTAAAACAAGGGTTTCAATGCCTAAGCGTTCTGCTGGCTCCACCACCATGCGGGCGATTTGCTGGGCAATATCGTCCTTACCTACAAAATATCCCCAATTGGTGACATCGGTGTGAAAAGAGGACATGGTCCAGGGTTCCTTCATGGCATAGAAGAGTTTTCCCATGGCCGACAAATGGAGCAGGTTAGTGCCAAGTTCCCTGGGGTTGGGCAGGTAGAGAAATTTAGACCCCGGGATATCATGGGGGATGGTGGCAGTAGGATCATCCACTTCATCCACAAATTCTTCAGACACCCATTCAACGGTTTCCACAAATTCTTCCCGGGTCAGCCCATTGACATCCCCTGTTTCCAGCCGGGATTTGATGCCCTTCTGGATGTCGATCGGAATATGGTCAGCTGCAATGGCAAGGCTTCTGGCTTTCCGGACCACCACGTCCATGGAAATGCCCATGGGGCACCCTTGGGTGCATCTGTTGCAGATCAGGCAATCCCAGAGCATGTCGCTTTCCACCAGGGCTTCATCCAGTCCCAGAGCTGCCATGCGGACCATCTGCCGGGGGATGGGACCCCCTTCCCCGTCAAACCAGGTGCATCGGGAATTGCAGGCACCGCAGGTCAGGCATTCAGATATATTGTCCCCCAAAGAGAATTGGTTGAGCCGACGGATAAGTTTTGAATCAGTCTTGATCGTTGTCGTTTCCATATAGTATAACCCTTCTCCTTTTACGCCTTGGAAATAAGGCGTTCAAATTTGTGGGATTCATTGGCTGCCACAGGTTCCCATGCAATGCTCCCCGGGGGTATCCCGGGCATTCTTGCAATGGCGTCAACTGCTAACCTGGCCCTGGTGCTGCCGTCCATGGACCTGCAGTTCCCGTCATGGCATCCGCTGACAATAATTTTTGAAGCACCGTTGAGCATTGCTTTTAAAATCATGTCGCAGGAGATGCGGCAGGTACAGGGAAGGGAGATCAGCCGGGTTGTTTTCGGAAGAACCAGTTTGTCCGCGGCCAGGGCAGCAGACCGTTCGCAGGCAAATATTACCACCTGGTTTTTTTCCTTCTTGTCTGGAATCTGGTTTGCAACTTTATTCGCAATCTGGTCATTGGTAAATTCTTCAGATTCAATGGCATAGGCTGGGCAGTTGGACACGCATAGATGGCAGGAGAAACAGGCATCCTCCATGATCTGGGGCCGCATTTTTTCGTTGAGAACAATGGCGGCATGGGGGCAGATCCGGTAACAGGTCAGGCATTTGGCACAGCGTTTTTCATTGATTGTAACCCCTGTCCTTTTGCGGGGCGCACCCTGGGTGCGAAGGGAGGATAAAATATCTTCTATTTCTGTGGCCAGGTCATGGTTATCCACCTCATCATGGCCGGTTCCGGCAAAAAAGAGTCCTTTTCGGGGGCTCTGGGTAAGCCGGTGCCGAACATTTGCCGGTTGTAAAAAACCTTCCCGGTCCAGGGAGGAGCGCAGTAATGCTGCAATGGTCTCATACCCTTGGCAGGAAAGGATATTTTCGGGCAATACCAGGCAGTCACATTCCAGAATCAGGGGAACGGTAGGCAGGGTGGCTTCTTTGAGATGGATGTGAAATCCTGTTTTTTTGGCGTTTATTTCAATATCTTCCGGGGTATTGAACCTGAGAAAGCGGATGCCTGAGCGTCGGGCCTGGTCATAGAGGCGCTGGCCCAGAGCGTCGTGGACCAGCATGTTGTTCATCAATAGCGAGACTTTTTTTCCGGCTTGTCTTGCGGCCATGGCCAGTGTGAGTGCCTGGCGGGCATCGGTTTTAAATTCCGGACCAAAATAATCCAGGAGGATCAGGCTTTTCCCCGGCAAGTCCTTGGGGGCTATTTGTCCAAAGGAGTTCAGGTCCATGGCAGTCTGAAAGTCCCCCCTGCCGGCATTGGGGGTGGTGCAGGGTTCAGGAGCCGCAATGATGGCACCGCAGGAGAGGGTTTCTTTATTGCCCTGTTCTTCAAAATAGAGGGAGAACTTTCCTACTGTGCCGTCCAGGGCCAGAATCCTGGCCTGGGGAAGAGAGCGGCTGCCCCGGGGAAGGGGTATGTTTGGGCCGGCACCAAAGGCATACACCGGGTATCCCCGGGCGGCCACGGCCTGGGCAACCCTGGCGGCCTGGGGGCCATCTCCAAGGACCGCCACCTTTATATCAGGAGGTTTGGCAAGACCCAGGTCTTCTATCACCTTTGTTCCGGCAATCTTGCCCTCCTGGACGGAGGCCAGAATATCCTTGGGACCTTTGGCACACCCCACGACATAAAGATCATCGGTAAGGGTGGCATCCTTTGTATTGAAAAAACCCCAGCCATTGGGAACAACTTCCAGGAGGGCGGCGGTTTCGTTTATACCCGGGGCTGGCACCATGCCCACGGACAACACCACCAGATCAAATTGTCTGGCGATTCTCGATTGGGTGGCACTGTCTTCGGTTATCATGGTCAACCCATGGGTGTCAGGGGTTTCCAGGATTTCGGCCGGAACGCCCTGGACCAGGTTAATTTCCCTGGAAAGTCCCTCAAGGGTCTGGCGGATTTCCTTGCCGAGGATTTGAAGATCCATGTAAAAAAGAGTGATGCGGGCATCCGGAAGTTCATGGACTATTTTTTTGGCATGGCGCAGGGAAACCTTGCAGCAGACCTGGGAGCAATAATCCTTTCCCAATTCCCTGTTCCGGGATCCCACACATTGGATAAAGGCGATTTTTGGGGATGGGGTCTTTTCTAAAAGAGTGGTCAGTTTTTCTTTTTTGAGCAGAGAGTTGAGTTCTGCTGTGGTGATGACCTTTGGGCTCGTTTCCCAGTGAAGGGAGGGAAGTTTGATCGGATCAAAGGGTGAGAATCCTGTGGCCATGATCACTTTGGCGGCCGCAATGGTTTTGCCCGAGGTCAGGAGGGCTTCAACTCCCTGATCGGTTCTCTTAAGGGCAGCGATTTTTGTTTTTAAATGAAGGGAGATATTGTCCTGTTTTGTAACCTCCTGGGCCATTTCCTGGCTCAAACAGGCACCACAATTTTTGCAGGTATCCGTGGCCATGCAGGACCACGAAGCGGCTTTACCACCAAGTTGTTCCTGTCCTTCCACCAGGTGAACGGACAAATTTTGATGTCTCAGGGAACGGGCAGCAGCCATCCCGGCCACACCGCCGCCCAGAATCAGAATGCTGGGAGATCGTTCTTTCATATTTTCCTCCAATATCTAAAGAATACGGGTTCAATAGTGCATGGGGTGGTACGTTTTTTAAGGCGACAGCTTCAGGTGTTGGTTCTCAGCGTTATTTTTCAGCAACGATTATTTTAAGGCGTAAAGAATTTCTTAGCACATAATTTAGCAAAATTAAAAGAATTTAATAAACAAAATTGAATATTTTATTGGAAATAAATAGGGTTATCCGGTTTTAAAATCCACTCCAGATTGCTGATACCAGTATGGAAACCACTAAAAAAAGTGCCATAGGTTCCATTATTACAAGCGTAAAACTTCGGCGTAAAATTTTGGAAAGGGGGAAAAATAAAAAGCCCCAGAAAATACCCGCCATGAACCCAAAAACATGGGCAGAGATATCCGTGTTTTCTCCCTGGCTGAACAGGCCCACCAGGGTGGCGCCAGCAAACAGGGGAATCAGGCGGTTTAATTGAAAGGGGCGGTTGCTGTTGAGCATCTGATACGCGGCAAGGGCTCCGGCTGCCCCCATGACAGCTGTGGAGGCGCCAATGGATAAAAGAGCGGTCTGATGAAAATATGCATTGACCAGATTGCCGCTGGTGCCGGCACACAAAAGAAGAAAGGGGCCGGTGCCATATCCGGAAAGGCTGATCAGGGGCGCCCCAAAGATGAGAAGACCTGCCAGGTTGCCCAATATATGCTGTCCGTCTGAATGGAGAAAAAGGGCGGTGATGGCTCTAAAGGTCTCCCCCTGGCCAATGTACAGGGAAGAGGCACCAAATTTTAAGATCATCTCCCTGTGGATGCCAAGTTTCAGGCAGCTCAGATGGACGGCAACGAGCAGGGCCATGATTGCATAGGCGGCAGGGGTGTTAAAAGAAGAAATCTCAACCTCCTGGATTCTTTTGGGGAGGCCGAAAAATTTGTTTTCCCGGAAATATTGATCCACACTTTTAACCGCACCAACCTTTTGCTCCCGAGATACCAGGATATCAAATTGCCAGTGGCCGGATTTGTCCATAGTTAATTGCTTTTCAACCCGGGCATCAATGTTCTGGGATGCCAGGATGAGTAGAATTAAATCGGCTCTCTTTTGGGGAAGATCTTTAAAAATTCTTTCCATTTCCATGGGTTTCACGCATACTGTCCAATAATAAAGATTTGATTATCCCCTCTGTTTATCCCAATAATAGGAGAAAATAAAGCATGCAGATAATTCGATTCATGACCCAAGAAAAAAAAATAGCCTGGGGAACAGGCTATGACGGTCATACGGCCACCCTTTTAAAGGGAGATATTTTTTCAAAGTTTTCGGAGACAGGCCAAAAAATATCGGTCCAAACGCTCCTTCCCCCCATCCAGCCGACGGCTATTTTTTGTATTGGTCTTAATTACCGGCTCCATGCTGAAGAAACCGGCCTGGCATTGCCCGATTATCCGGTGGTATTCATGAAAAATCCCGGTTCTGTTATAGCCCATGGAGACGCCGTTGAAATTCCTTCCTCCTGTGCAAAAATCCCCGAGGTGGATTACGAGGCAGAGCTTGGGGTGGTCATTAAGTCCCTTGTCAAAAATGTGTCCGAGGCCCGGGCCCTGGACCATGTGCTGGGGTATGTCTGTGCCAATGATGTGTCTGCCCGGCGGTGGCAAAAAAATGGGGGTGGCGGCCAATGGGTAAAGGGGAAAAGCTTTGATACTTTCTGTCCCTTTGGACCGGCTCTGGTTACCCCGGATGAGGTGGGCGACCCCCAGGATCTGAGGGTCGAATGCATTCTCAATGGAGAGACGTTGCAGAAAGGCCATACCAGCGACATGATTTTTTCCGTGGCCCGGATTATCTCTTATCTGTCCCAGTCTGCCACCCTTTTGCCCGGCACCCTTATTTTAACGGGCACCCCCTCCGGTGTCGGCTTTACCCGGAAGCCCCCGGTTTATCTTACCCCCGGGGATGTGATGGAAACACGGATTGAAAAGCTGGGTGCCCTGGAAAACAGGGTGGTATCAGAGAATACAGAGGCCCTCGGGTAATTAAACATAAAAACGCTCGGGAAGAAGGCGATAATACTTCCCGGGCGTCTATGGAAATAAGAACTATCTGGAGGGAACTATTGGCGGCATCCTTTGCCCTTCCTTGGGCAGTCGCCATTGTTGCCTTTACCACCAAATCCGCCACGACCGCCCATGCCGAACCCAGTGAGTTCAGGGGCAATCTTTTTGGCTGCCAGTTGGAAATCAATGCGTTTGGTCTGCATCTGGGTACGAAGCTCTGTGACAGCCTCAGCCAGGGCATTGATCTTGGCTCTGTCAGGGTCAGAGGTTTCCATGAGCATGCGCATTTCCTGGTGTTTGACCATCAGGGCAGATCTGGTCTCATAGGTATCATCGATAAATTTTTGCTTGAGCGCCGTTAATTCATCCCGTTGTTCCTGGGACAGGTCATTCCAGATATTTGCATTATAGCCTTGTCCAGAACCACCGCAACCCTTTCCATATCCTTTGTTTCCGTTGCTCCATGAAAATGCGCTGGTGGCCAGAAGGGCCACTGCCAGTAAAGAAGTGATGACTATCATTGATTTTTTCATAACATGCTCCTTGTTTAGATTAAATGTGCTGACCATTATTGATCATTCTGAATATCATAATAGCAACCCCTGTGCCAGAAGGATTCTTTTTTTATAAGACGCTTAAATTAAAAGATAAAATAATGAAATTAAATTTTTGGGGATAGCGCATGTCCAAGGGGAGATGTATCGTTTTTACCCGGGGAGAGTGGATAGGTGTATATAAATTACTCAGTTTCCATTAATTTTTTTTGTACCGTATTCCCAGGGCCTCAGATCAATAATACGCCGAATCAGAGGCGGCCACCCATTTTTTCAGCAGCAGCGGTGCGTTACAGAAGATGGATGGTTTTAAGTACCATTTGGTATTCAGTACAATGCCGCCCATCATGACGGAGACAGGAGAATCTGAAGATACCACGATAGCAATGACCTTTTCATGTTCTGCCGTGAAGCGCAGGGCTGAATTGAACCGGGCGCCCCGGGCCCTGTGCTCATTCGGGATATAATGACCGTCCAGAAGACAGGCAAAGCCGTGAAGTTTCAAATCAGCCCCGATATGAAGTGCACCATCCACCCGGGACAGCGATTTGGCCAGTTCCAATTCGTCATGATTTTTAAGGTCAAGTGGGTGGTCAAGACATTGACTCGAGATAGAAACAGGGGGGGTATTAAGGTCAACAACAATGGCGCATCCGTGCCGCAGCCTGACGGCATTGTGAACAATGCCAGAAATCGTTTTAAATAAGATGGACACATCTTCAGTATCCATATCCGAATCCAACAACACCTCTTCTACCTGTACAAGCTTTGCTTTGCGGGTGGTTGACTGGAAACAGCCATCGGAAAAAGAGCACACGTTACCGTTGTTCAGCGCTAAAAATCCGTATGACCCCTCAAATTTAGCAGTAATCGAAAAATCAGGACTGTCACCCTTGATAATGCCGATGATTGTTTTTTCATCGGCCACCAGTTTTCGTTCCGAGTTTTCAACGGTCTGCAACAGCTTTCTAATATGCTTGACATCTTCCAACACAGGTCGTTCTGCTTCGGGAAATTTTGCAATGAACTGCAGTTTGGATAGAGAGCATTTTTCCACGAAAATCAGTTTGCCTTTTGGCCATGACCCTTCTTCCGGGGTCCTGGATATCTTGAGCACGGCCTCTAAAATAGGATAGACCCTCATCCGGGTGTCCCATCCGATCAATACATTCATTTCATCCACCAGATAGTCCCGGACCGCATGGGTGGCATACTCTTTTAGGAAACCTCCTGAAATACCCGTATACAGTGCTTCTTCATTTGCAACATCATGGGAGAACCGCCAGACAGCATGTTCTATCCACCTTTCCGTAGGGCCGATGGAACACATGTCCGGATGATGTTCAGTAAACCACATCTGGTAGACAACCGAGCTGGACCGCCCCCCATATGAAATCAGTCCGGCGAGTTCCAGGTTTTTTTCCGGGATCAGGTTACTGAATTTTTTTTTATCATACCCGATGGCGGTTTTTTTCCGCCACGCATCCGAATCAATATACAATTCCTTGAATTTTGGTTCATGACCCGCCAGCAGGTTTTGCGGATCATAAATGTATATGGGGTCTTCGGGTTTAATCGCGTAAATCACTGCGGTCCGACTCGGCCCGGAAAAATGGGTCAGCCCTTCTTGCATCCCCTCGGCGGTTTGTTTAATACACATGTGGATAAAGGCAAATTCATTCATACGCAGCTTCTCCTTGATTGATGCGCTACACACCCCATCGGGCAAATGTGTTTCACTAAACAGTCATAGCGTAATTGAATTCATAAATCAAAAATTTAAATATGCTGGAATAGTTGGTTCTCCGGTTTAGTTCTTTAGATTTTCAAAAATTTCTTTAAAATTAGTTAACCCTTTTGTTTGATTTTCTGGGAGAGGATCACTTTATCCTTGTATACGGATTTCATATTCATTATATCTTTGCGGGTAAG
>CAYWNB010000090.1:0-3052 GCA_964459195.1 uncultured Desulfobacula sp. | reverse complement strand
AAAAAAAACAGAAAAAACTATAAGGTGTTTTATGTCAAAAGTTGCTCTTATAAGATGTGAATCATATGAATATGAAACCGTGAAAAGATGTATCGAGAAAGGAATTTCACTTTTAGGCGGTGTTTCCCTATTTGTTCAAAAGGGCGAAAAGGTTTTATTAAAGCCCAATATCTTAGTGGGTGAAGCCCCAGAAAAGTGTGTTACAACAAATCCGGCTGTTTTCAAGGCAGTTGCCGAAATATTAATAAAAACTGGAGTAGATGTTACCTATGGTGATTCACCCGCAATAGGAAAAACTTCAAAGGCCGCAAAAAAAGCCGGACTAACACAGGCTGCGGATGAAATTAACATCAAGTTGGCAGATTTCAAAACCGGAATTGATGTATTTTTTGATGAAGGTCTTCAAAACAGAAAATTTACAATTGCAAAAGCTGTATTTGATAATGATGCTGTTATCAGTCTTCCGAAATTGAAAACCCATGGATTAGAGAAATTTACAGGTGCAATTAAAAACCAGTTCGGCTGTATTCCCGGAGTTCTTAAAGGAGAATTCCATTTAAAATTACCAGGAGCTGATGATTTTGCAAAAATGCTTGTTGATTTGAATAAATTTATCAAGCCAAGGCTTTATATTATGGATGGCATCTATGGTATGGAGGGAAATGGGCCAAGAGGTGGGACTCCAAAAAAAATGAATATACTTATTTTTTCTTCTGATCCGGTTGCTTTGGATGCAACGGTTTGCCGATTAATAAAAGTAAATCCAAAATATGTTCCAACAACAAAATATGGTATGCAAGCTGGCATGGGATCCTTTCGGGAAGAGGATATAGAACTGCTTGGTGATGATTTTGGAAGTTTCTTTATGGATGATTTCAAAATTGATCGAAAACCTATAAAATCTTATAACCCAGGTTTTTTTTCAAATTTTATGAACAATCGGATTGTATCAAAACCATACATTGAGGTAGAAAAATGTGTTCGATGTGGTGTCTGTGTCAGTATGTGTCCGGCAAATCCCAAAGCTGTTTTCTTTAAAGATGATGATAAATCAATCGTGCCCGTATACAACTACGATAATTGTATCAGATGCTTTTGCTGTCAGGAGATATGTCCAGAAAGTGCTATACGACTTAAAACACCTTTTTTAAGAAAAATAATAAATGCAATATGAAAAATAAAGGATAGGATAATAATCTTTGACCTCTCCCCTATTGCAGTAGGATTTATCCTCGATCTAACAGGAGGTGGTAACAGCACCATTTCCTGGGGGCTTACCTTCGGTGCTATGAGCATCACCGCTTTTTTCGGTTTTCCATGGATATCTGATCATTCAGGGTCCAGAAATCATACAGAACACCAAGCCCAAATGCACCTCCGGTAAAAAGGTAGAGGAGCCCAGAAATCCATTTTCCCATATAGATACGATGGATACCAAATAAACCCAGAAATGTTAGAAATATAAATCCAAGAGAGAAGTCAATATCACCTGCAACGTATCTGAAATCTGCTTGTTCTTAGGAGTAAAAAATATCAGCAGAAAATATTTGTTATATTTCATCCGCCAGTTTTCATGTTATATTGGCTTAACTCACTCTCCAGTTTTTTTGGGAGAGGATCAACATCGTTTTTTTGAATATATACACAAAAGTTGAGCCCTGATATTTTATGAAAATAGCTGTCCCAAGCACTGAACCGACCCTCGAAGGCTACGTGGCCAACAAGATAGGAACAGCATCGTATTTGCTGATTATCGAAACCTACGATATGTCCTTTGAGGCCATAGATGCGCCGTCCCAGTCATCAGGGGCTGGAGCTGGTGTGCGGGCCCTGTCCCTGGTCATGGATAAAGGCGCTCAAGTCATTCTGGTTGGTCATATATCTCCATTTATTGTCAATGGATTTGCGGACCAGGGCATTAAGATCGTCACCCAGGTCTCAGGCAAGGTAGGCGAGACTGTTAAAAATTATATGGACGCCCTGGACACCCGGCAAAACAACCCTGATCCCCAGCCTGAAACACCCTCATCCCAAGATCAATGGAGGGCAGCCATGGATATGGGGTTGCGCCAGTTCAGGGCGTTTTTACCCCTGGTCACGGGAGTGGTTCTTCTCCTAGGCTTGTTTCAGGGTTTTATTTCTGAACAAAAGCTTGTTTCCCTGTTTTCCGGGACTGTTCTTCAGGATTCATTCTGGGGGGCCTGCATGGGAAGTATCCTGACCGGAAATCCGGTCAACAGTTATGTCATCGCTAAAAGTCTTTTTAGTATGGGAGTGGGGATTTCCGGGATCACGGCATTGATGCTGACCTGGGTCAATGTCGGGCTGATTCAGCTGCCCGCAGAGGCCAAGGCCCTGGGCACAGGGTTTGCACTGGTCCGAAATCTTGCCGGATTTATAATGGCCGTAATCATCTCTTGTGTGATTTCCATGTTTGCAGGAGGTTGGATATGAATCAAAAAAAATGGTTTATTTTTCAGAGAATGATGCCCATGATAAGGCCGTGGCTGTTTCCCCTGGGCGTTGTATGCCTCTATGGTATAGGCCTTATGCTTGCCCCTGAGAACACTGAAAAGGCATTTGACAAAAGTTGTTCCATCTTCAGGCATCTTGTTCTGCCCATATGCCTCTGTCTTATTATGATGGTGGCGCTGAACCGATTTTTATCCCCTAAAACAGTGACGCAATTTTTAGGGAAGAGTTCAGGTATCAAAGGCCTGTTCATATCCTCTTTGGCGGGTATTTTATCCATGGGTCCTGTTTATGCCTGGTATCCCCTGTTCAAAAGCATGAAGGAAAAAGGCACCACCAACTTCCATCTTGCCAATTTTATGGGTTGCCGTTCAATCAAACCGGTTCTCCTGCCGGTATTGGTGGGATATTTGGGGTGGCGCTTTGCCGGGGTGTTCGTCCTGGCCTGCCTTGCAGGGGCATTCCTGGTAGCCTGTATAGTAAGTCTGTTCTGTTCTGAGTCTCCCCCCAACTGATATTCGGGTTCAAGGCCCACTTGATAAACCAGTTCCAGTCATTTTCTATAGGGTCGTCATATTCT
>CAYWNB010000089.1:0-11475 GCA_964459195.1 uncultured Desulfobacula sp. | reverse complement strand
GCATACGTTTCTTTGGTTATTTCAAATCCCACTGTTACCTCCTAGTGTTAAAGATAGTTATGAGTTGGGGGGGGTTAAAAAGACGTGACGTTATCACTGAAGAGCAACTATAATAGGAAATGAATAAATCAAATAGTGTTAACACAATTTGGATGCTTCTTTCCATATAGTTGCCCTATATTTTAGGTTATGAACTGATAACAGCATATGATTTATAATTTGTAGTGTTTTTTGTCAATAGATGAGTGCATTTATTGAAACAAGGCTAAAAATGCCTAAATAGAAGGATTATCAAGGTTTTTAGAGGTATGGTAATGATGCTATCGTTCATTGAATTTGATTTAGTTTATAAATTCAAATCGTAAAGACGAAAATTTTTTTTGGATTTTTTTTGAATGCAATGTATAAAATTTATATTTATATAATTTTTCAGTTATTTTTTTATATATTAAATCAATTAATTTCATTTTATAGATGAAAATCTATAATTACCCGTTTTTTAATTACGATTAAACCCCGGGGTTTTATTTGTGAAAAAAAGTTGATTTTTTGCTTTTATTTATATAGTTAGGATATTCAGTTAGTCTTTTAAGATCAAAAAGCGCTATACTTAGGTTTCATAATACTTTTTATCACAGACTCGTTCCTAAGGGTCCAAATCAATAAAGGAGTATATCATGGCATTAGATCCAACCAAACATTTAGACTGGGAAATTGCAGAAGACGCAGAGAAAACAATGCTCACCATCTATGAAATAGGTGATAAGCTGGGGCTTACCAAAGAGGAGCTTCTTCCCCAGGGTCACTATATTGCAAAAATAGATTTCAGGGCAGTTCTTGAGCGGCTCAAGGATAAACCAGACGGCAAATATGTTAACGTAACTGCCATCACACCCACGCCTCTTGGTGAGGGTAAATCAACCTCGGCAATGGGACTTGTCCAGGGTCTGGGGAAAATTGGAAAAAGTGTTTGTGCCGCTATCCGTCAGCCATCCGGTGGACCGACAATGAATATCAAGGGGTCAGCAGCCGGCGGCGGTCTGGCACAATGTATTCCTTTGACTCCTTTTTCATTGGGTTTCACCGGTGATATCAATGCCATCATGAATGCCCATAACCTTGCAATGGTTGCGTTAACGTCACGTTTGCAGCATGAAAGAAATTATACGGATGAGCAGCTTGAACGACTGTCCGGGATGAAGAGACTGGATATCGATCCCACAAAAGTGGAAATGGGATGGATCATGGATTTTTGTGTCCAGGCCCTGAGAAATATTATCATTGGTATTGATGGGGTTAACGGCAAAGCGGATGGTTTCATGATGAAATCGAAATTTGGAATTGCCGTATCTTCTGAAGTAATGGCCATTCTTGCCGTTGCCAAGGACCTGAAAGACATGCGGGAACGAATGGGTAAGATTGTTGTTGCCTATACAAAGAAGGGTAAACCTGTTACCACGGAAGATCTCCAGGTTGCCGGCGCCATGACAGCATGGATGGTGGATGCCTTGAACCCATCTTTAATACAGACCCTTGAAGGACAGCCCGTAATTGTTCATGCAGGACCTTTCGCAAATATCGCAATTGGTCAGAGCTCCATTATTGCAGACAGAGTGGGCCTTAAACTTGCTGACTATCATGTGACGGAATCCGGTTTTGGTGCGGACATTGGATTTGAAAAATTTTGGAACCTTAAGTGTCGTTTTTCCGGCCTGAAACCAAATTGTGCCGTTGTTGTGGCAACCATCCGGGCGCTTAAGTGTCATGGCGGCGCACCGGTACCTGTTCCGGGCAAAGCCATGCCTGAAGAATATAATAGTGAAAATGTTGAATGGGTTGCAAAGGGATGTGCCAATCTTATCCATCATATCAGAAATGTCAGAAAAGCTGGTATTGCCCCGGTGGTCTGTATTAATGCATTTTATACAGATACAGATGCTGAAATTGAAAAGGTTCGAGAACTCTGTGAAGCTGAAGGTGCAAGAGTCGCTCTTTCCCGTCACTGGGAACATGGCGGCGACGGTGCCAAGGAATTTGCAGAAGCGGTTGTTGCCGCTTGTGAAGAAAAAACCGATTTTAAATTTCTTTATGAACTTGATATGCCGATTAAAGAGAGAATTGAACTTATTGCCAAGGAAGTTTATGGTGCCGATGGCGTGGATTATTCCAACGAAGCAAATGTTGCCATTGCCAGAATACAGGCGGATCCGGAACTTTCAAAAATGGGTATGTGTATGGTTAAAACCCATCTTTCTCTTTCTGACAATCCTGCCCTTAAGGGCGTTCCAAAAGCCTGGAGATTGGCCATAAGAGAAGTTCTCACTTATGGTGGTGCTGGATTCATCGTTCCGGTGGCAGGTGCCATCAGCTTGATGCCGGGTACTGGATCTAATCCGGCGTTCAAGCGAGTGGATGTGGATGTGGAAACCGGTAAGGTACAGGGCGTATTCTAACCCATCCTTAAATTATATAATGATACGTATATAGCGATAATCGGTCTTGGGGGGCAGTTCCTCCCAGGGCCGCTTATTGACAGCCATCAGGAGAAAAATTATGACTGCTAAAATTATTAGCGGAACTGAAATACGAAAGGCGATTCTCGCAGAGGTCAAAGCGGAAGTCGACCAAATGAAAGAAAAAACTGGCAAGGTGCCGGGTCTTGTCACCATTCTGGTGGGATCCAGTCCCGCTTCCATCAGCTATGTGACCTTAAAGGTTAAAACAGCCATCAGCTGTGGATTCCATGAGATTCAGGATGACCAGTCCGTGGATATTTCAGAAGAGGATCTGCTTGCCTTGATTGACAAGTACAACAATGATCCGGATATCCATGGGATTCTGGTTCAATTGCCCCTGCCCGATCAGATTGATGACAAAAAGATTCTCAATGCCATTGATCCTGACAAAGACGTGGATGCCTTCCATCCTGTCAATGTGGGGCGGCTCATGATCGGTGGTGACGAAGCTAAATTTCTTCCCTGCACCCCTGCAGGTATCCAGGAGATGATTGTTCGGTCCGGCACTGAAACTTCGGGCGCCGAAGTGGTCGTGGTGGGCAGATCCAATATTGTGGGGAAACCCATTGCCATGATGATGGCCCAAAAAGGTGTTGGTGCCAATGCCACCGTGACCATCGTCCATACCCGGACCAAGGATCTTGCCAGCCATTGTAAACGGGCTGATATTTTGATCGTGGCCGCTGGTGTGCCGGATCTGGTGAAACCTGAATGGATCAAACCTGGCTCCACTGTTATCGATGTGGGCGTAAATCGGGTGGGCATGAACGAGAAAACCGGAAAAGCCATCCTCAAAGGAGATGTTGATTTTGAGGCTGCCAAGGAAATTGCCGGTGCCATTACACCGGTTCCGGGTGGGGTTGGACCCATGACCATTGCCATGCTCATGAAAAATACCCTTAAATCTGCCCAATTGAGTCTTAAATAAGCAGATTTGGGCTTTTTTCAATAGGTTTTTGTCAGTTTGAAATCAGAAAAAACCGTCGGTATTGCCAAAGGTGATATCGGCGGTTTTATTTTTATGGGTTGCTTTTTTTTATGCCAATGCAGTTTTTTTTATCCCCTGCCTTTACTTACGGCCCAAAGATAATATTTTATTGCAATACCAACAGAACTTAAGACACAATTATATTGAGAACAAGGGAGTCAACACTATGGACAAGCTGGATGCTATTTTTTCTCCGAAGACAATTGCGGTTATCGGGGCGTCAACCCAGAAGGGAAAGGTGGGGCATGATATCTTTGCCAATATTCTCTACGGAGGATACACCGGTACCCTGTATCCGGTAAACCCCAAGGCCAAGTCCGTCCTGAGTGTTAAATGCTATGTCAGTATTGCTGCCATACCAGACCCCATTGATCTTGCCATGATTATTCTGCCTCCAAAGGCAGCGCTTGGGTCTGTCAAGGAATGTATTGCAAAAGGGGTAAAGGGGATTGTGATCGTGTCCGCCGGCTTTAAGGAAGTGGGCGGAGAAGGGGCCCAGATGGAGATTAAAATCAAAAATCTCTGCACCGGAGCAGGGGTTCGCCTGGTGGGGCCCAATTGTCTGGGGGTGATCAATCCGTCTAAAAAGGTTTCCCTGAATGCCAGTTTTTCCGCCAGGATGCCCAAGCCTGGCAATGTGTCTTTTATTTCCCAGAGTGGTGCCCTTTGCACGGCGGTCTTGGATTATGCGGCAGATAAGGGGTTCGGGTTTTCAAAATTTATTTCCATCGGCAACAAGGCCGATGTGGATGAACTGGATCTGCTGCGGTATTACCATGCAGACCCGGATACCGATGTGGTCATGATTTATATGGAAGAATTGTCCAGAACTTCCGAGGAGTTTGTCACGGAAGTGAGAAAGATGACCTCGGGTACTAATCCCACCCATGTGATCGTTATTAAATCCGGATCTTCTGTTGCCGGGGCTGCGGCAGCTGCTTCCCATACTGGCGCTTTGGCGGGTTCTGATGCCATTTATGACGGGATATTCACCATGTCGGGCATTTTACGGTGTAAAACCGTGAATCAATTGTTTGATTATGCCCGGGCTTTTGCGGCCAATAAATACCCCACAGGAGACAGGGTTGCCATTGTGACTAATGCTGGTGGCCCCGGTATTATTGCCACAGATATGAGTGAGCAGTCCGGGTTAAAGCTGGCCAAATTTTCAGCAGACACGGTCAAGGAATTGAAAAAATATCTGCCGGTTACGGCCAATTTTCACAATCCCGTGGATGTGATTGGAGATGCTGCCAAGGACCGGTATGAAAACACCCTGGCAACGGTTCTGGCCGATCGGGGGGTGGATGCCGCGTTGATAATCTTGACCCCCCAGTCCATGACCGATGCCATTGGTACGGCAGAGGCCATCGTAAAAATAGCCAGACACAGTATCAAACCGATTCTGTGCGCCTTCATGGGGGTGGTGGATGTGTCCGATGGTGTTAAATTGCTGCAAAAGCATAAAGTTCCCGTATACCAGTTTCCAGAGAGTGCCGCCCGAAGCCTGGGGGCTTTGCGGGAAGGCATGAAGTGGTCTTTTAGAAAAATTTTACCCCAGTATGACTTGAGTTATGACAGGGAAAAGGCCACGGCCATTCTTGAAAAATATAAAAAAGAAGGTCGAAAGATATTGGGAGAGCTGGACGGAAATGAACTTCTCAAATGCTACGGGTTTAAAACCATTGCCATGGCCCTTTCCAAGACAGCGGCAGAGGCGGTACAAATAGCTGACAAAATTGGTTATCCAATTGTCATAAAAATTGTTTCTCCCCAGATTTTGCATAAATCAGAGGCCGGTGGGGTGAAGGTCGGACTTGAGGATGCCCAGGAGGTTGAACAGGCCTTTGAAGAGATTATGAAAAGTGGCCGCGCCTATGATCCGGATGCCGAGCTTATCGGTGTTCTTGTTCAGAAAATGGCGCCGGAAGGTAAAGAAGTGATCCTCGGGGTGACAAAGGATCCGGTTTTTGGCCATGCCATCATGTTCGGGCTGGGGGGTATTTTTGTCGAGGTTTACAAAGACGTGGCTTTTCGGCTGTCTCCCATGGGACGGAATGTGGCCCGGCGAATGGTAAAAAGCATACGGGGGTACCCGATTCTAAAAGGCTTGAGGGGACAGGCACCTTCTGATATAGAAGCCATTGAAAAAAACATTGTGTCTTTGAAGGCTATGGTGGATAATCACCCTACTATTGTGGAGTTGGATATTAATCCGCTGTTTGTCCATGGAGAAGGAGAGGGTACCACCGTGGCGGATATTGTGATTCGGATTGAAGACGAGGCGTAAAAAAAACCAATTTTAAGGAGAAATGAAATGCCCGAAGGAGATGGATTTACAATGAAGGAGGGGCCAAAGGGTTCCCCCACCGGGAAGACCTTGCCCAAAATTGATTTTTCAGGTTTTGTCTTGTCTTTGTATTCAACCGGACTTGTTGAGTTGGGCAATGTCGAAGATCCCTCAACGGGGAAAAAAACCAAAAATCTTGAGCTGGCGCAGCATACCATTGACATGATTGCCATGTTGGAAGAAAAAACCCGGGGGAACCTGACCAAAGATGAAGAAAATTTGTTGAAGGCCTTGCTCAGTGAAATTCGTTTGGCATATGTCAAGGCAAAGGAGTGAGCCTGAAAAGAGTATCCTTTGCAAAGGTTAATCTTTTTTTGTATGTGACCGGAAAGAGAAATGACGGGTATCATGAACTTTATTCCTTGATGGCCCAGATTGATCTATGGGATAAAGTGACGTTGTTTTTTGAAGGGAGAGGTATTCGTGTTACCTGTGATCATCCTGATGTTCCGGGGGGCGAGACAAATCTGGCATATCGGGCAGCGGGCTTGTTTTGTAACGCCTATGAAAAAAAGAAGGGTAAGCTTCCTCTGGACGGGGTTTTTATTCAGATTAAAAAACAGATACCTGTTGGCGGTGGGCTTGGGGGCGGCAGCAGCAATGCTGCCACAGTTTTAATGGCCTTGAACGAATATTGTTCTAACACTTTTTCCCAGGAGGAACTCATGGTATTGGGGCTGCGGCTGGGGGCAGATGTTCCGTTTTTTATTTTTGGAATGCCGTCCCTGGCAACAGGGGTGGGAGAAATCTTGGAAAAATATGACGATTTGCCAAAATTTCATCTGGTTTTATGTGACCCAGGGGTGTCTGCTTCAACTTCAGATGTTTTTAAAAATCTGAAGTTTAGATTGACATCCCAGCGCAATTATAATATGAATACTGGTTTGAATGCGCTGGTAGAAGGGCAGGGGGGTGATAGCAGGGAAAAATTGCACAATGACCTGGAAGTTTCGGCTTGTAGTTTATATCCTGAGATAGCCTCTGTTAAGGAAGAAATGGAGTTTTTGCTGGAAAGAAATGTATACATGTCTGGAAGCGGCTCTACTTTATTCGCTCTTTTTACAGGACCAGAGGATGCAAGGAAAGCATATGGATTGCTTGCAAAAAAATGGTCCAAAGGGTCTAAAAAGATTTTTTTGACCTCGTTAAAGCGCTGAGATTTGAGTTTAATGTACTGGGGCGTCGTCAAGTGGTAAGACACAGGGTTTTGATCCCTGCATTCAGAGGTTCAAGTCCTCTCGCCCCAGCCAAACTTAATATACTAAAAAAAAGAGATTTGATATGAATGGCTTGTCCATTTTTGCAGGGAATTCCAACCCGGCACTGGCGGAAAAAATTTCAGAGTATCTTGCAAAACCCTTAGGGAGATTGAAGGTCAACCGTTTCAGTGATGGGGAAACCCAGGTTGAAATTCATGAGAACGTCAGGAGAAAGGAAATATATGTTATCCAGTCCACCTGTTATCCGGTGAACGATAATCTGGTGGAGCTTTTACTTCTGATTGATGCGTTCAAGCGGTCTTCTGCCAGTCGGATCACGGCTGTTATCCCTTATTTCGGATATTCCCGGCAGGATAAAAAAGTGGCTCCCCGGGTTCCCATTTCTGCCAAGCTTGTTGCAGACCTTCTGGTCGTTGCCGGTGTTGACAGGGTCATCACAATGGATCTCCATGCCGGACAGGTCCAGGGGTTTTTTAATGTACCCGTGGACAACCTGTATTCTGCCCCCATTATTATTGATGATATTAAAACCCGTTTTTCCGATGACCTGGTGGTTGTCTCACCGGATGCAGGCGGGGTTGAGAGGGCCAGGGCCTATGCCAAGCGCCTTCATGCAGGACTTGCCATTATCGATAAACGAAGGAGTGCACCGAATCAGGCCAAGGCCATGGCCATCATTGGGGATGTCCAGGATAAAACAGCTATTATCATAGATGATATGGCGGATACAGCAGGAACACTGACAGAAGCGGCCAGTGTGATCCGGGAGAAGGGTGCCAGGGAAGTTCATGCCTATTGCACCCACCCCGTCCTTTCCGGTCCTGCCATTGACAGAATTCAAAATTCTTCTTTAAATTCTCTTGTTGCAACGGATACCATTCCCTTGTCCGAGGAAGCAAAGAAATGTGACAAGATTAAGACGCTTTCCATTGCCAAATTGGTGGGTGAGGCAATTGTCCGCAGTTATCGGGGTGATTCTGTAAATTCTCTATTTGTATAAAAATTATATTTAGTCTTCTGCTAAACAAACTGCAGAAACGGAGGAAAAAACGTTGGAATTAATTGAACTAAACGCAAAAGCAAGAGAAACAAAAGGTAAGGGCGCGGCTAGAAAATTAAGAGCTAGTGAGGCCATACCAGCCATTGTCTATGGGGCAAAAAAAGATCCCATGATGCTTTCTCTTGACACGGTTGAATTTGTCAAGATTATCCGGGATAACGGCAATACCGGCCTTTTCTTCAACCTGAAGATTGAGGGCGGCACTGAAAAGGCAGTCATGCTCAAGGCGATGCAGATGGATGCCTTTAGTCTGAACTATCTCCATGTGGATCTCCATGAAGTGGATATGGATCACACCGTTTCCGTGACAGTTCCCGTTGAAACCTCCGGCGTCTGTCCAGGGGTTAAGACTGGTGGTGGCATGATTCAGCTTATCCGGCGTGACCTGGATGTGATCTGCAAACCTACTGATATGCCGGAAAGCATTGTTCTGGATATTTCTGAGCTGAATATTGGTGATTCCATCCATGTGGAAGATATTGATCTGGGGGATGCAGTTGAGATTCCCCATGAAGTCAACTTTACTGTGATCACAATTGTTCCACCGACGGCAGATACGGATGAAGTTTCAGAAGAAGATGAAGATCTTCTCGAAGAAGAAGATGAAGAAGCCGCACCTGCTGCTGAATAAATCAATCGAAAATGTCAGACTCAAATCTTAAGCTGATTGCGGGTCTGGGAAATCCTGGAACGGATTATTCCCAGACCCGTCATAACATCGGTTTTCTGGTCGTTGAAGCTCTTGCTGCTGCCTCCTGCCTTGCATTGAACAAAACCCGCTTTGAATCCGCCTATGTAAAGGGGAAAATTAAAGGCCGAGATGTTTTTCTTGTCAAGCCCATGTCCTACATGAACAGGAGCGGTGGGCCCATCCAAAAATTTGCTGCCTATTATAAAATCAATCTGCCGGATATTATTATTGTCCATGATGACATGGATCTTGACTTTGGACAGATCAAAATTGTTCATGGAAGGGGACATGGCGGTCATAACGGGGTTCGGTCCATCATTGATGTCTTTGGTAAACGAGAGTGCATTCGAGTGAGGGTTGGTGTGGGGCATCCCAATGCCCTAAGGAATGGCAAGCAAAGGGGTGTGACGGGTCACGTGCTCGGCCGGTTTGCCCCTGACGAACAAGAATCGTTGGATGTTACCATTGCTGATGCGGTTGACGCCTGTTTATCCATTCTTGATAACGGAATCACCCTGGCCATGAATAAGGTTAATACACGCCGATAGAATCGCCGGGAAAGACCCGCTGCTTTACCCCCCCCCCAATTGTATTTCTTTTTTTTCTTCCCCAATGGATTATCTGTCTTAATTTTTTTTCGTTAAAATATCTTCTTTGAAAATCCTAATAAATTCAGGGAAACCCCATTGTTCCGAGGGGTTTTAGGAAATATTTTATTGACAAACCTGTTAAAACATGGTTCACTGTTCGAGAATGGGCAACTTGTTTTTATAAAAAATTAAGGTGGGCTATCTATGGGTGAAAAATCCAAAAACGTCAAAACAGATGTGAGCGGTTCAAGCAAAAAAGAATTTTCAAAGGGAGATCTGGCTGTTTATCCAGCACATGGGGTTGGCTATATCGAGTCAATCGAAAGTAAAGAGATAAACGGAGATACCATGAATTTTTACATGATGAAAATTGTGGAAAACGGCATGGTCATCATGATTCCGACTTCTAACGTAGAATCTGTCGGGTTGAGAGAAGTGATCCCTGTGGCAGAAGTTCCCAAAGTCTACAAGGTCATGCAGGAAAAAGCACAGGGTGCCGATAATCAGACATGGAACCGTAGATACAGAGAGTATATGGATAAAATCAAGACCGGTTCCATCTATGATGTGGCTGAAGTGTTCCGGGATTTGTTCCAGCTCAAGCTTGAAAAAGATCTTTCCTTTGGTGAACGGAAGCTGCTTGATACTGCCCAGAATCTTCTGGTCCAAGAGCTTTCCATGGCAAAGGATGTTGATGAAAAAGTAATGATGACAGAGATTGAAAACCTCTTTAATTAATCACCACAATTTTGGATAACTTTAACCGGTGGGCTATGGTGGCCTGCCGGTTTTTTTTAGAATATGAAGCTAAACTTTACCATTCCCAAGATCCAGGCTGGTTTAAGGCTGGATCAAATCCTTTCAGGTTTGGCTGAGACCTGTTCCCGGAGACAGGCTTCCGATCTTATCGCCCGTGGGGATGTCCTGGTGTCCGGTATGACAAAACGGTCGGGATACCGTGTTAAAATAGGGGATGTGATCGTAGCCTTTATTCCTGAGCCTGTTGAAGATGTGCCGCCGGGGCCGGAATCCATGACCCTCGCTATCCTTTTTGAAGACGATTATCTCCTGGTTATCGACAAGCCCCCGGGGCTTGTGGTACACCCGGGACCGGGAAACCTTTGTAATACGCTTGTCAATGGCCTGTTGGATCATGTTCCCGCCTTTCAGCAGGGAGACTGGGATCCTGTGCGGCCTGGAATTGTCCATCGGCTTGACAAAGACACCTCCGGCCTCATTGTTGTGGCAAAAACCCTTAAAAGTCTGTTGTTCCTTCAAAAGGAATTTAAACAGCGACGGGTGGAAAAAAGATACCTTGCCCTGGTGGAGGGCAAAAATATTGCCCCTGAAGGGGAGATTGTGCTGCCCCTTGGTCGTCACCCCATCAAAAGAAAGATAATGGCGGTGAATCATGAAACCGGAAAATATGCCAGGACATCATGGCGGATACGCGAACGGTTTGTTGACGCATGTCTGGTTGATGTTCGCCTCTATACCGGGCGAACCCACCAGATCCGGGTTCATTTCCGGGCCAAGGAGATGCCCATTATAGGGGACAAGGTTTACCAATATCGAAGGAATCGTCGGAAAAACACCCTTGCTGGCCGTCAGATGCTTCATTCCTGGCGTCTCCAGTTCCGACATCCCTATTCGGGCCGGGAGATGACGTTTGAGGCCAAGATGCCGGGTGATTTTAAAGAGACCATGGGAAAACTTGAGTCGCCTGTGTGATAAAAAAGAGGTTAGCTCCAGAAAACTATAGCAAGAAAATTATAGCAAGAGAAATAAATTCATGTCAAAAATCTATGATCCCAAGATGCATTCAGCAGAACACATACTGAACCAGGCCATGGTCAGAGAGTTGGCTGATTAAAATTGAAATCAACGATTCACCCGCATCCCACCCCGGCCTGTACGTCAGATTAGAGCCCGTCGTACCAAATCTATTTTCACCTCTAGGAGTTTTAAGAGGATAAACCAAGCGCCCGGTAATGATAACAAAGCGGCCACCCAAAAAGGCAATTCGGTAAATCCTGTCAGTGGTATATAAAACACCAACA
>CAYWNB010000088.1:3093-11640 GCA_964459195.1 uncultured Desulfobacula sp. | reverse complement strand
CCCTCAGCTCCACCAACATATATTTAAGTCGCTGTGTTTGCAGTGGCTTTTTTTTTAAGCCTCTCTTAAATTCAAATTACCTTCTGTTGTCCATTTTTATGCATTTGATCTTTTATCTTTTGGTATCTGTTTCAATACGTTTTTTCATATCACCTGAAATTTGATTGAAATTAATCCAGGGGCTGTGGATATTGAACTTGCCAAAAACAAGAAATTTTGGTAGGAGTACGTGTTTATATACTGATTTTTGCTTATATTTGGCTGGCTGTTTAAAAACCTTTAGATAGCTGGCCATAATAGTATTAATAAACACATTTTTCCTTTCTGGAGGCTTTTTATGTCCAATATACTATCCGACGAAGGACTATCCTTTGATGATGTCCTTCTAGTCCCCGATTATTCAGCCATTCTGCCCGATGAAGTCACCACCCGGGCACAGCTTACCAAAAAACTGGAACTCAACGTTCCCATCGTCAGTGCTGCCATGGACACGGTAACAGAATCACATACCGCCATCAGCATGGCAAGGAGCGGGGGACTTGGATTTATCCACCGGAACCTGAGTATTGAAGAACAGGCCATTGAGGTGGACCGGGTGAAAAAATCGGAAAGCGGTATGATTGTCGACCCGGTTACGATCCATCCGGATGCGTTAGTTTCCGAGGTGCTGCACATCATGGCGAAATATCGGATTTCAGGAGTCCCCGTAACTGTAGGGGATAAATTGGTTGGGATCGTCACCAACCGAGATTTAAGATTTGAGACCCAGCTTGATAAACCTGTCCGGTCTGTTATGACCAGTGAAAATCTGGTCACGGTTCCTGAAAAATGTACCCTGGAAGAATCTAAAATAATGCTCCACAAGCACAGAATTGAAAAACTGTTGGTGGTGGACAAGGAAGGCAAGCTCAAGGGACTGATCACCATCAAGGATATTGAGAAAATTAAAAAATATCCCAATGCCTGCAAGGATTCATTGGGCAGGCTTCGGGCAGGAGCGGCCATCGGTGTTGGATCCGATATGATGGAGCGGGTTCAGGCCTTGATGCGGGCCAATGCCGATGCCCTGGTTATTGACACCTCCCATGGTCATTCAAAAAATGTAATGGATGCCATTCAAAAAATCAAAGCAGCCTTTCCCGACTGCCAGTTGGTGGCCGGAAATGTGGCCACGGAATTGGGGGCAAAGGCATTGATTGATGCCGGTGCCGATGCCGTGAAAATCGGGATCGGACCGGGCTCCATTTGTACCACCCGTATTGTGGCAGGGGTAGGGGTTCCCCAGCTTACGGCCATCCAAAACTGCAAAGAAATCTCAAAGAAAACCGGTGTGCCCATTATCGCAGACGGCGGGATCAAGTTTTCCGGGGATATTGCCAAAGCATTGGGAGCAGGGGCTAATTCGGTAATGCTGGGCAGTCTTTTGGCCGGCACCAAGGAAAGCCCCGGGGAACTGGTGATTTATCAAGGACGTTCCTACAAGGCATACAGGGGCATGGGTTCTGTGGAGGCCATGAAACAGGGAAGTTCCGACCGGTATTACCAAAAAGACACGGATGAAGATGAGGAATTGGTACCTGAAGGAATTGTCGGCAGAATTCCCTATCGGGGAACGATCCGGGAAAACATTGTCCAGATGATCGGCGGGCTCAAGGCCGGCATGGGATATTTGGGGGCCGCCACCATTGAGGAACTCCATGAAAAAGCTAAATTTATTCGGATCAGTTCTGCCGGGCTAAAAGAGAGCCATGTCCATGATGTCGTGATCACAAAAGAAGCCCCCAACTACAGAGTGGGGAGTATTTAAACACCCATGACAGATACAGCCTCCCCGTTTTATCATCTGCACCTTCACACGGAGTTTTCCCTGCTGGATGGGGCCATACGCCTGGATTCACTCTTTAAACGATGCCAGGAATATGGCATGGATGCCGTATCAATAACAGACCACGGCACCATGTTCGGTGTGGCGGAATTCTATGAAAAAGCCAAAAAAGCTTCCATTAAACCGATCATCGGCTGTGAAGTGTATGTAGCGCCCAGAACCTTGAATGACAGGACCCAGGAAGATCACAAGGGATTAAATCATCTGGTGCTGCTGGCCAAGGACAGACAAGGGTATGCCAACTTATGCAAGCTGGTCTCCATTGCCCAGCTCAAGGGGTTTTATTATAAACCCAGGATTGACAGGGAGCTGCTTGCGGCTCATTCCAAGGGCCTCATCGGTCTGTCTGCCTGCCTGAAAGGGGACATTCCCCAGGCCATCTTGCAAAATAATATGGAGGCCGCAGATACGGCCGCCCAATACTATCTGAACACCTTTGGGGAAGGAAATTTTTATCTGGAAGTCCAGGAAAACGGCATGGACATCCAGCACAAGGTCAATGCTGGAATTAACGATTTAAGCCAACGGCTGTCCATTCCCATGGTGGCCACCAATGATTGTCACTATCTGTCCAAAGGGGATGCCAAGGCCCATGAGATCCTCCTGTGCATCCAGACAGGAAGTACAATTAACAGTGAGAAACGGTTTAAATTTGATTCGGACCAGCTGTATTTTAAATCTTCCCAGGAGATGAAAGATTCTCTTGGTAGTTTTCCCGGTGCCATTGAAAATACCCGGGAAGTTATGGCCAAGTGCAATGTGGAGTTTGAAAAAAAGAGTTATCATTTTCCCCGATATGCCCAGACCGAAGAAGAGTCCGAGGATGACCTTTTCAAAGAAAAGGCCATGGCAGGATTTGAAGATAGATTCCGTCTGATCAAGGCAAAAAATTCGGATGTGAATGAAGCCCTTTACCGGGAGCGGCTCAAGTATGAGATCGATATTATCCTGAACATGGGATTTCCCGGTTATTTTCTCATTGTGGCCGATTTTATCGAATATGCCAACAAAATCGGGGTTCCGGTGGGGCCGGGCAGGGGGTCTGCTGCAGGGTCCATGGTGGCCTATGCCATGGGCATTACAGCTCTCGACCCAATCGAACATGGACTGATCTTTGAACGGTTTCTTAATCCAGCCCGGTTATCCATGCCGGATATTGATGTGGATTTTTGCATTGAAGGCAGGGACAAGGTGTATCAATATACCATTGAGCGGTATGGCGGACCTGAATATGTCTGCCAGATTATAACCTTTGGCCGTCTCAAGGCCAAGGCGGTTATCCGGGATGTGGGACGGGCCCTTGGGGTTCTGCTATCCGAAGTGGATGAAATTGCCAAAATGATTCCGGACAATGCCAAAAACCTGACCATGGCCCTGGAGGAAGTACCGGCCATCCGGGAAAAATGTGAAGCGTCCGAAGAAAAGAGCCAGATGCTGGAAATTGCCATGCTTCTGGAAGGGCTGCCCCGGCATGCTTCCACCCATGCTGCAGGAGTTGTGGTGGCAGATAAGCCCCTAAACGAATATCTGCCACTTTTCCGGGGGAAGGAAGGGGAAACCATAACCCAGTTTGACATGAACTATACGGAAAAACTGGGGCTGGTAAAGTTTGATTTTCTAGGATTGCGAAATCTGACGGTGATCAAAAACTGTATTGCCCTCATTGAAAAACAGGGGAGAATCGCCCCGGATCTTCTTCAGCTGGACTATGCGGATAAAAAGACCTTTAAGCTTTTACAAAATGCAGATACCACAGGGGTATTCCAGCTTGAAAGCAGTGGCATGAAAGAG
Source organism: uncultured Desulfobacula sp. (assembly GCA_964459195.1). Lineage (GTDB taxonomy): Bacteria > Desulfobacterota > Desulfobacteria > Desulfobacterales > Desulfobacteraceae > NBML01. The sequence continues at coordinate 7,964 of CAYWNB010000088.1, read as the reverse complement.
CTGATTACCCGACTAAAACCCGCCAGTTTTTCCGATATTGTGGCCCTGGTAGCCCTTTATCGCCCCGGCCCCCTGGACAGCGGTATGGCCGATTCCTATGTGGAAAGAAAAAATGGCCGGGAAGAGGTGGTCTACCTCTTTGATGAGCTGGAAGAGGTTCTCAAAGAGACCTATGGAGTGATTCTATACCAGGAACAGGTGATGAAAATCGGCGGTGTCCTGGCCAATTACTCCATGGCAGATGCCGATGGCCTTAGAAAGGCCATGGGCAAAAAAATAGCCTCCATGATGGAAGAACACCGAGGCATGTTTGTAAAGGGTGCCACCCAGAACGGCCATGACCCGAAAAAGGCGGCAGAACTTTTTGACCTCATGGAAAAATTCGGGGGATACGGGTTTAATAAATCCCATAGCGCAGCCTATGCCCTGATTGCCTATCAAACTGCCTATTTAAAGGCCAACTTCCCTCTGGAATTTATTGCGGCGCTGATGACCAGTGAACGGAACAATTCCGATGCGGTCATAAAATACATGGACGAATGTCGGGGCCACAATATCAACGTGCTACCGCCGGATGTCAATGAGAGTGATGCCCATTTTACCGTGTCCGATGGGTGTATCCGCTTTGGTTTGGCAGCCGTAAAAGGAATAGGGGAAGCCGCCATTGAATCCATTGTGGTCATCCGGGAGAATGAGGACGGACCCTATAAGAGCCTCTATGATTTTTGCGAGCGTGTGAACACAAGTAAGGCCAATAAAAAGGTATTGGAGGCATTGATCAAATGTGGCGCCTTCGATGCAAGCGGTGCAAAGCGAAGCCAGATGATGGCGGTCCTGGAAGATGCCCTGGACCATGGCAACCGAATCCAGCGGGAAAAAGCAGATTCCCAGCTGGACCTGTTTGCCGACTCCAACATGGGAGCCGCGCTTCCTGTAAGTATTCTCAAACTTCCGGATATTGAGGAATGGGAGGACAATTTTTTGCTGGAACTGGAAAAGGAAGCCCTGGGGTTTTATATTACCGGTCATCCCATGGACAAGTATACCGACATTATACAAAAATATGCCAACGTTACCACCACAAGTCTTCAGGATATGCCCAATGAACAAATGATTCGCATGGGGGGCACCATCAAGGTTCTAAAGGTCCATAAAACCAAAAAAGGGGACATGATGGCCTTTTGTGCCATTGAAGACCAGTCGGCCAGTGTGGAAGTAGTAATTTTTCCCAATCTTTACGCTAAAATTCACCCGCTTCTGGCAGAGGAACAGATTGTGATTCTTGAAGCTGAAGTTCAGAAAACGGAAAATATTGTCAAGCTTATTGCAGAAAAAATCGTACCCATTGACAGGGCCGGACAAGAATGGACCAGCGGTATCCTCATTGATGTGGATGCCGCAAAGTTTGGTGCCGAGGTTCTGGAACAATTAAAACCCATTATCGAACAGTATCCCGGAGATTGCACCGCTTGTTTGAAAATACAAATTGAACATGACACCCCTCCGGTTCTGGTAAAATTGTCCGATGAATTTATGACCTGTTCTGATCCGATTTTTTTCAACCATGTGGAAACACTTTTGGGTGAGGGGTGCATTGAGACCCGGTGCGCACCCATATCGGAAAAGGTGAAAAAGAAGAAACGGTGGCAAAAAAGAACCAATGGCAGTTAAACCCAAAGGCCAGTTTCAATTCAACGGTTAATTTTTAAGGTTAATTTTTAAGAATTAGGTGATTTTTAACTTTGACAACCCCTTCAACCCCCCTGGCAAGGCCAATCATATTAAAAAGAAGAACAAGAATTCCAGAAAAAAATTTTGCCAGCATAAGGCCCTAATTTTTTTTAATTTGTTTGACGCTTAAAGCATTAGTGTTTATATATAATCTTTAAAAATGACACAAGGATTTTTATTAGAAAGGATCGACAATGAGCTGGCTTGGAAAAATGATTGGCGGAACCATTGGTTTTGCTCTGGGGGGACCTCTTGGTGCCGTGGCAGGTGCTGCCTTCGGACATACCTTTGTGGACAAGAAAGAAGAGACATACCTTAAGTCCATCCCTGGTGGTCAAGGGTATTTATCCTCCAATGAAGAAGCCCAGCTAATATTTTTTACAGCTGCTTTTTCCATGCTGGCCAAGATTTGTAAAGCAGATGGACAAATTACGGAAAAAGAAATTCAGGCGGTTGAAACCTTTATGGCCCGGGATCTTCAGTTGGACCCGGAAGGGCAGGAAACTGCCAAGCGTATATTCAGGCAGGCCATTGACTCTCCCGAAGGATTTGAGGCATTTGCCCGCCAATTCTATATCGTTTTCAGGACCCAACCCAATATCATCGAATTGATGGTGGATGTTTTGTTGCGGGTATCCACGGCAGACGGGAATATCTCTTTAGAAGAAGAATCCATGATTTTGGCTGCCATCGGTATTTTTAATGTTTCCGACACCGATTATACCCGAATGAAATCAAAGTATGTACGGGTGACCAACAAATACTATGCAGTTCTTAAGTGTGATGAAAGTGCATCCAATGAAGAGATCAAGAAAAAGTACAGATCCCTGGTGACGGAATACCATCCCGATAAAATTGAAGCAAAAGGGCTACCTGAAGAATTTATCAAATTTGCCAATGATAAATTCAGGGAAATCCAGGAAGCCTATGAACACATTAAAATTGAAAGAGACCTGTAAAGTTTTCTTACAGGCCTCTTTAAAAGAGATATCCCCCGAATACTATGGGGGTCATTATTAAACTAAATACGCCGTCCTAAAAAAGTCCTTTTTCCTTGGCTATATTCATATAGGTGTCAACGATGGTCTGGGGCGGTTCCCACCTTTGAGTCTCAACCTTGTCCCGAAGAGCAATGGCTTCAAACTCGCAAACCGTCACGCATAACCCGCAGCCGATACACCGGTCCATGTTTACCGTTGCCACAAGGTTGTCATCCATTTTAATGGCATCCATGGGGCAGATATCCTCACAGGCTTGGCACCCGGTACACTGGTCCTGATCCACTTTGGCCTGGTAATTGGAATTCACTATTTTGGCAGGGGCTTCGGTTTTTTTGATATTGCTTAAAATCTGGCAGCAGCAGTCGCAGCATAAACAAATATTAACCGGTTTTACAGAATTGGAGGGTTGGGGCACCAAGCCTTGTTTAACCCCTTTTCTTACAATCTCCAAGGCCTCGTCCTGGGTAATGGTCCTTCCGATACCCCGGCTTTCATAAATATAGGCGCCCCCACCAAATATCAGGCAGGCTTCTTCCATTTTGCCGCATCCCTTGCCCACCATGGTATGTTCTCGTCTGCAGATACAGGGGGCGACCAGAATTTTGGACTGGGTTTTGATCAATTCTTCAAGGTGCTCATGGTCCATGATATTGAGTTGTGTGGTAATTGATTTTGTGACGGGGACCACCCGCAATTGCTGGGTTTTGGTTTTTTCAAGGGTTTTCATCAAATGGGGGATATATTCGTTGAAATCCTTGATTAATTCCGGGGTCAGGCGGTTGACCTGATATTCCCAGATTCCCACCACAAATTGGGCGAACATGAATACGTCTTGTCCGTTTCGATTGACATGGATGATCAGTCCTTTTTGCCCCATTTCAATGAGCATGGGCAGGATATCTTCGGGCTCTTTGTTCGCCCTTTGGGCAATCACCTCAACCGATTCGGGCATCATGACCAAAGACAGTGTCAGTTCAGCTTCTTTTGGAGTGAATAATCGTTTTAAAATTCTAAGCTCGACCCCGGATTCTGTTTCAGGAAATCCGCCCGGTGTGTTATCAAGCTGAACAGCAAGTTTTTTGTACACTTCCATGTTTTTCAACTCTCCGATATGCTAGGTGTTAATCAATTACAGTCATAACTTTACCAATTGGGTTCATCTTACTATCACACTGTTCATAAATAAGATCAACTAATTTCCCCTTGAGAGAATCATTTTTTTCTAACAAAATAGTTAGATAATTGGAGGTCACGGCCTTGAGGAAACCAGTTTGTCTATCTTGTGTTTTCTGGACAATGGCCTGGAGCTTTCTGCCTTTGTTGGCATGGATAAAGGCGGCCCGTTTTTCTTTGTCTAATGCTCGCATCCTTGCACATCTTTCTTTGATGACATCTGAAGCAACCTTCCCTTTGAAATGATAGGCAGGGGTGCCTTTCCTCGCAGAAAAAGGAAATACGTGTAGATAGGAAACGGGCAATTTTTCAATAAATCTGAAGGTATTCTCAAATTGCGCGTCTGTCTCGGAAGGAAACCCGATAATGGTATCCACACCAATACCGGCAAAAGGCAGTTTTCCATGGATCTTATGGATCAGCATTTCAAACGAAGAAGTTGAATAGGGCCGTTTCATTTTTTTTAAGATCCCATCATCTCCGGATTGTAAAGGAATGTGGAAATGGTCGCATACAATATGACCCGGAGAAGCCAGATCAATCAAGCCGTCAGATAATTCTGTAGGTTCAATGGAAGAGATCCGGACCCTGTCCACAGATTTTTCTTTGTCCATGGTTTTAAGCAGGTTTATCAAGGCGGTGGGGGGATTCAAATCAAGACCATACATGCCGGTATGGATACCGGTGAGGATAACTTCCTTAAACCCGGATCGGACAAGCCCATCCAGATGTTTGAAAACCGTAGTTTCCGGCATACTCACAGAAGAGCCACGGGCATAGGGTATAATGCAATAGGTGCAAAAGGCATTGCACCCATCCTGAATTTTCAGGTATGCCCGGGTCATATTTCCCTTTACCGGCTTATCAAATGAAAGGAAACGATTTCCTTTACTATAGTCTGGTGGCCGGAAAACAAAAGGGGAGGGGGGAACGGCATCGGGCTTACCCGTTATCTGGTCCTTTGTC
>CAYWNB010000088.1:0-2993 GCA_964459195.1 uncultured Desulfobacula sp. | reverse complement strand
GGTCCTTTGTCCGGCCCTTTGTCTGAAGGTTGCTCGGCTCTTTGGACGGATCGACGATCAGGTCGGCTATCAGGGTTTTATCCTTGTGACAGACAATCTGGTCGACCTCTTCAATTTTATTTATAAGTTCATAATCTGTTTGGGCATGGCAGCCTGTGACAATGATTCTGGCGTTTGGGTTGTCCCGAATGAGTCTTCTAATGGCCTGCCTGGACTGCATGCTTGCCTTTGATGTTACCGCACAGGTATTGATGATGCACAAATCCGCGGATGAATTTTTGTCACCCCGAACCAACCCTTTTTCTTCAAGACAGGAGGCAATACCGTCGGATTCGTATTGGTTGACCTTACATCCCAGTGTTTCAATATAAAATCTTTGTTTTTTCATTGAATAATACCCGCACCCAGCACCCGGTTGTTTTTATAAAAAACAGCTGCCTGTCCCGGGGTGATGGCCAGTTGCGGCGCATCAAATATTACTTGTCCTGAAGCACCGTTGCGTATCAGTTGAGAGGTTGCGCCCTTATGAGCGTATCGAATTTTAGTTGTCATGGTCAAGATCTCTTTGTTTTCCGAATAATTCCAGATAATGTCGTCCACCTGCATTTTTGTTGCTGCCAGGTCATTTTTAAAACAGACCACCAGGGTATTGGTGGAAAGGTTAATGTGCTTTACATAATAGGGTTCCGATGCCGGGCAGTCAATTCCCCGTCTCTGGCCGATGGTAAAGGCATGAAGCCCCTTGTGGGTTCCGACTATTTTTCCAGTGAGATCCTTTATATTCCCGGATTTCGGCAAGATCCCTTTTTTGTCAATGATAAACTGTGAAAAGCTGGTATCCTGTATAAAACAGATATCCTGGCTTTCGCCGGGAGTTAAGGGCATCAGATTGTTTTTTTTTGCCACTGCCTTTACCTGGGGTTTGCTGTAACCTGCCAGGGGAAGAAGTGTCCGTTCCAATTGATCCGAGCTGAGCATGGAAAGGAAATAGGACTGGTCCTTTAGAGGGTCAACCCCTTTCTCAAGCCAGCTTTTTGAAATTTTTCTTTCGGGAAAGACCAAGGGATTAACAATGGTGGCATAATGACCTGTTGCCAGTGCATCCGCTCCCAACTCCCGGGCCTCGTCTAACAGTACACCAAACTTGATCTTTTTGTTACAGATCACACAGGGGTTGGGGGTTTTGCCATCAAGGTAGGTGTCCATAAAATACGCGACCACCTCCTCCTCAAAAACCTGGGACAAGTCTATTGTATGAACAGGAAAACCCAATTGTTGTTCAAGGGATTTTACATTGGTAATCTTTTTTTCATACCCTGTGGTAAAATGAATACCAAACACCTTTTTATAGTCTCGTTTGATGAGGAATCCTGCAACAAGGGAATCAACACCGCCGCTTAGGGCAACGGCCACGACAGGAAGGGTCATTAGAAAACTTCTTCTGTATTTTTGCTAAAAAGCCCCATGGCCCGGGTCGGGCAAGTTAAAATGCAAAGTTCACAAACGCTGCATTTATCTTGGTTAAATATCACTTCCATTTCAGGGCGTTTGATATACAAGGCTTCAGTGGGGCAAACCGCTGTGCAGGCGCCACAATGGGTACAGATCTCTTCATCCTTGTAAATCTGGTGTTCGGGATTAGACACCTCAACACCCTGGTCTTTTAAGTATGTTATCCCTTTGTTAAATCCGGATCGGGTGTCCGATGAAAGTTCCAAAACCATAAATCCGTCTTTTCTGTTGGAAATCCTGGCGTTTAAAATATTAAACATCAAATCGAACTTTTTTGTTAACTGGCAGACCAATGCCTTCTGAGCAACCTCGGGCGGAAAATGTAAAATAACTATTTTAGAATACAATGGTGTTCCTCCGTTCTTAACACAGCTTAAATTAGAATCCCTTTGACAAAAGGATTACTTTAAGTATTATAATTATCAGGTCAAGCTTATAATCAACAGCATCTTTATAGATACTGGTACCTTTATATAGTATTCCCAGTGGATAAACAATCTTGTTTTAAAGGTCAGGCAGATGAATCGTTTTGCATTTGAATTGTCCGGTTATACCCTTAAAACTTTTTCAGGGTTTTCAAAGGCCAGCATAAAAATCAAAGGCCAGGAAAATATTCCGGATGGATCCGTTATATTTTGCGCCAACCATTTCACAAGAATTGAAACCATTTTTTTGCCATACCATATCCATACCATTACCCAAAAACAGGTCTGGTCCCTTGCTGCCCGAGAGTTGTTTGAGATTCCGGTTCTGGAAGGGTTTTTAAATAAGTTAGGAGCCGTTTCCACCCATGATCCCAACCGGGACGAATTAATTTTACAAACCCTGCTATCGGGTAATGTCCAATGGATTATTTTTCCCGAAGGCATGATGGTTAAAAATAAAAAACTGGTTAAAAATGACAAATTTCTATTAACCGATGATACAGGGGTTTGCCGGCCCCATACCGGGGCTGCAGCCCTTGCCCTGCGGTGCGAATTTTTCCGGGAACGGCTGCGCAGACTTTCCGGTACGAGGAACCTTGAATTTAACAGACTGCTAAAAAGCCTCAAAATAACCGATTTGGATCGGGTACTGGCCCAAACAACTTCCATCATTCCTGTAAACATTACCTATTACCCCGGCAATGCCAGGGATAATATTATAGGGTCAATCGCAAAAACAATTCTGAAAGAACCCTCAAAAAGAGTGATGGACGAACTTATAACCGAAGGGGGAATGCTTTTTTCAGGGGTGGATATTACCATCCGGTTTGGAGATCCCATTGAAATTAATCCCTATCTGAATGATGCGTATATTGAAAGCATGCTGACGGTCAAACGGCGGGTGCGGTTTGATGATGACATCAGTTCAAAACAAATTTCAAAACAAATTTCCAATGGGATCATGAAACGGTATATGTCTGCTGTTTATGACATGACCACCCTGAATTATGATCATGTCATGGCCTGCATTCTAAAGCATTTTCCCTATAAGAAAGA
>CAYWNB010000087.1:8106-12039 GCA_964459195.1 uncultured Desulfobacula sp. | reverse complement strand
AGCCCCCAATTGGTCGGGCAGGTGGAAATCACTTCCACAAAGCTGAAGCACTTGCCTTCCACCTGGTATTGAAATGCCTGTTTTATCGCTTTCTTGGTCTTATTAATCTGCTGGGGTTTTAAAACCGCCTGGCGGGTAACATAGGCCGGTGTGACAAGCCCTCCTAATAGATTTGCCATTTTGATGGGCATCCCGGTCTGGTCCGTATCTCTTCCCGCAGGAGCGGTACTTGCCCGCTGGCCGGGCATGGTGGTGGGGGCCATCTGGCCGCCGGTCATGCCGTAAATGGCATTATTGATAAAAATTGTGGTGAATTTCTCCCCCCGGTTGGCTGCATGGATGATTTCTCCCATGCCGATGGAGGCCAGGTCCCCGTCTCCCTGGTAGGTAAAGACAATCAGGTCCGGTCTTACCCGTTTGATTCCCGTGGCCATGGCAGGTGCCCGGCCGTGGGCCGCTTCCTGAAAATCACAATTAAAATAATTATAGGCCAGAACCGCGCACCCCACAGGGGCGATGCCAACGGTTCTGTCCTGGATGCCGAGTTCATCTATGGCTTCTGCAACAAGCCTGTGCACAATCCCGTGGGTGCAGCCCGGACAATAATGCGTCATGGTGTCGCTGAGCGCGGCTGGCTTTGAAAATGTTTTTCCCATTATTTTACTCCTATATCATTGCTTTAATGATGTCGATGATTTTTTCCGGTGACGGTATATCGCCGCCGCATTCGCCATAAAATTCAACAGGCCGCTGGCCTTTGACACATCGTTCGACATCTTCCACCATCTGTCCCATACTCATTTCAATACTGATGACGGATTTACAGCTTTCCTTTGTGGCTGCCGCATAGACAGCCTGTTCCGGGAAGGGGAAAAGGGTTTTTGGCCGCAGCAGGGCCACTTCAATCCCTTCCTCTTTCAACTGATCAATGGCTGTTCTGCATACCCGGCTCATGGTGCCGTAACTTGTGATCAGCACCTGGTAATCCTTGTCTGCATTATACAGTTCAAACTGGATCTCTTCTCGTTTCATCTGCTGGTATTTGGCTTTAAGGGCCAGGTTGTTGGCATTGAGTTCTGTGGGGTCCAGAAATAGGGATTTGACCAGGTTTCTTCGCTTGCTCGTCCGGGTGGCCATTCCATTGGTGGCCCAGTCGTCTTTGTTAGTTGGCTCGGTTGCCAAATCCTCAGGGAATTCTACCGGTTCCATCATCTGGCCGATGAGGCCGTCCCCTAAGATCATGACCGGCCCCCGGTATTTTTCAGCCAGGGTAAAGGCCTGCATGGTCATTTCAACGGCTTCCTGGACACCGTCGGGTGCCAGGACCAGCAATCGATAATCCCCGTGTCCGCCGCCCTTGGTGGCCTGGAAATAATCTGCCTGGGACGGCAAAATCCCCCCTAAACCGGGGCCGCCGCGCATGATATTGACAAAAACCGCCGGGCACTGGGCCGCGGCAATATAGGAGATGGCCTCGCTCATGAGACTGATTCCGGGAGAAGAAGAGGTGGTCATCACCCGTTCTCCGGCACCGGCTGCACCGAAAATCATATATCCGACTGCCACTTCACTCTCACCCTGTAGGAAGACGCCGCCCACTTCGGGCAATCTTTTTACCAGGTATTCGGCAACCTCTGACTGGGGGGTGATGGGGTAGGCAAAATAATTTTTACAGCCCGCTCTGATGGCTGCTTCTCCGATTGCCTCGTTTCCTTTCATTAACACTTTTGCCATTTGTTTTATCCTTATAATCTATTCTACTTTGGTCTTAAGTTTACTGGGTCCGATTTTATGTGGTTTGGGTTTCAACAATCCGGATGGCAACATCCGGGCACATAATACAGCAGATGGTGCAGTGAATACAATCTTCCGGTCTTGCCTGATGGACGGGGAAATGTCCTTTTGCATTTACCTTACGGGTGAGTTCAAGGACATTTTTCGGGCAAAAATTGACACAGAGCCCGCATCCTTTACACCGTTCGGAATCAATAATATGTTCGTAGGCCATACAAAATACTCCTTATTATATCAATTGTTTGTCCAGGGGAATACCAGTTGTCTGTCAATGGTCAGCACCGGGCAATGGAACTGGTTCATATCAAGCGCTGGTATCATCTGGGATGAAGCGGTTATGAATTCAATGGGCAGACCGGTGGTTTTAGATACCTCTTTAATAAAGCGATACCCCTCTATAATGTGTTCCGGTGTGGTTTCATCAATGAGATTGGCATTGGAGACAAGGCTCGTGATCTTAAGCTTTGAAGATGCCTCAATCTCCTCTTTTATTTGAATACAGCCTTCAATGGTTTCTGTGAAGGGTCGAAACGGATTGATTACCTGGATCATGTGAACGTCTCGTTTGCTCAGAAAATCCCCAAGGGCTGCCAGAACCGTTACGCCGACGTCATCCCCGCCAGCATCCAGGATGGTCAGCTCAGCAGGGTCCTGGATCATGTTTGCCACGGCAGGGGTAAGAATCGGCAGGTCGGCGTGCATGTAGCGTTTGTCCGGCAGCACCACTTCAACTCCTAAGTCTTCAAGGAAACCCCTTGCCTCCCGGGTCCTGAAATAGGGGTTTACCAGGTCCAGGTCGGCTATTTTAACCGCCTTTCCCCCTATCCTGGATTTAGCAGCCAGATTTACGGCCGTTTCGGTTTTACCGCTGCCATAATTTCCGCAAATAATAACAATGCCATTCATATTGAGTTTCAAATTATCATCCTTCACACTGATTACTATACCATATAAACCGTCAATTAAATCAGATTATGACCTATTTTGCAAATATTTTTTATGGTGTGTCACCTGATTTAACGTCTGAGGACAATAGCCTCTATTTCACTCCTTGTCAGGCGTCTTTCCAGAGTGATGCTTTTGGTTTTGATCGTTGCGGTGATTTTTTGCAGCTTTTTTTTGTCATGGGAAATGTTTTTATGGTTCAGGTACTTTTGAACCAGGGCCTGTCCGCACAACAGGTTTAAATAAAATTTTTCTTCGGACAGCGTGCCAAATTCCCCTTGGGCATGGGTACCGGCCACATGGGTTTTGACGGCCTCACCAAATACGGGGGTGTTGCACTGGATAAGGCCTGCGCCTGTCTGTTCCCTGACAATGGCATCCAGGAAGCCATAATATTTTTGGAATAATTTTAGGTTGTCCGTATCAACTCCCAGGGTCATACCCTGGGTCTGTAGCAGTTTGGCTGTGGTGAAAAGATCACCTATTCCGTTTCGCTCTCCTATGCCCAGGGCAGAGACTTCCAGGACACAGGCGCCTGCGATAATACCCATGATGGAATTGGCCGAGGCCATGCCCCTGTCATTGTGGCAGTGAACAGAGAGGTTTGCCTTTAGGGGGAAAGAGGACAGGGCAAGTATCTTGTCATGGATCTGGTTGGGGGCCATGATGCCCGAGGTGTCGGGCAAGGAGAGGATATCAATGCCAAGGTCCTGGCCTAGAAACCGAACCCAGGTGGTGAGCAGTCCGATGTCGGTTTTGCCGATATCCAGCATGGCAATGGAGATTGCGGCCCCTGGCCTGCGGTTGCGGACAAGGCCGATGAGAGTTTCAATGTCCTGGAACAACCGAGTTTGTAACTCTTTTGTAATGGTGTTTTTTACCTGAAGGTGGAAATGGATATCATCAATATCGGTTTTGCACAGGATGTCGGCATCCGGAGCAAAGGCCCTGCCCAGGGCTGATGTTCGGATGGAAAAATTATTTTTTTTTGCGTGGGCAGCCACTTTGGAGACAATTTCCGCCTCCAGGGGATGGGCAGAGGGGTAACCGGCCTGGCAGACGTCTATCCCCAGGGCTTCCTGGAATTCAAGGATCTTTATCCTTTGTGCAAGGGAAAAAACAAGGCCCTGGAACTGCATGCCCTCCCTCAGGGTCTGGTCAATGACAAGGATTTTTCGACCCCAATTTTTAGCG
>CAYWNB010000087.1:0-8006 GCA_964459195.1 uncultured Desulfobacula sp. | reverse complement strand
TTTTCCTTTGCAATATCAATACTTTTGAGAACATCACAAAATTCATAGGACTTGGGTCTGAAATAGGCCTGGTAACAGAGCGTTCGCACCGAGTTCATGCTCACCCGCATGGAATCAAGTCCTGCCTTGCAAAGGATTTTTACACAATCGGGCAAACTGGCGTTTGTGTTCAGGTTGATGGTGCCCTTGTCTGTTTCTTTTCGAATGATTTCAATGGCAGGGGCAATGGCCTTTGTTGCGGTTAAGGGCTCTCCTTCGCATCCCTGACCAAAACTGACCACACTCTTTTTGACATGCGAGATATGTTCAAGGGAAACCTGGGCAATTTCCAAGGGTGTCGGGGTGAAATTGATGCGATCCTGGCAGGCACATAAATTATTTTCCGTCTGCAGGGAGATACACCCCAGGCAACTGGCATTGCATACCGTGGAGGTCGGGAGGGGGGCTTCATATCTTGCCAGGAAAAAATTTTTCCCAGCCGGGCATCCGTATTCCAGGGCACAGGTCTCAAGGTGGCGCATGAGACGGTTGTCCGGGTATGCTTCTTTGATGCGGTTAACTCCCTGTACCACACCCTCCCGGGGCATCTGCCTCAGGTCCTGTCTGGGTTCTGTGTCCACAAGGATGGCAGCAGATCTAAAGTCGTTTTTACCAAATCCCACGGCACCATAGGAAAAAAGGGGCAGGGGATTTTCAATTCCGGCATCGTCATAGGCACAGACATGCTGGTTTACATAGCCCGGGGAATTAAAGACGCCCACAGGATAGATTCTTTCCTCCGGGGTGTAGGGGTTAAATTCCATGGTCTCAAATTGGTCCGTTGCCACATTAAATACAATGGGACGGCGATGGGGCAGCATCATGAGCTCGCTGTCATGGGGCATGTCACAGGTATCCGCCTTGGTCAGTATGCTTAACTTTTTTCCGGACATACCAACGGCACCATAGCCCTCCAGTTCAAAAATTTCTCCGTTTTCTGCAGCGACCACCGCCGTGAGGATTTGTTTGTTAATATATGCCATGGAGTTTCACCTTTTTATAAAAATAAAGTCATGATAACAATAAAAATCTCGCATAACAATTGTTTTAAAAAACTAACCATATCAACCCGAAATTTACCAGATTTATATTTAAAAAATAAATTTATTATAAAAACGAAAACTTAATAACCAGGGGAGGCAAAACAAGCCACAATATAGGCATGTCCCGTTTCCAGGTACATTAATCAAAGACTTATCCCTTGTTCTTTGATTTACGTGGAAAAAGCGTTAATCAAAAACAAGATGATTCTCCTTTTTGGGCCATGAGCCGGGCAACAGCATGGCGCCTTATAAAAAAAAAGTTATGGCCGCAGCCGGGATCGATGGACCCCAGGCAACAGCAAAAGGTCTTCGCATTCGTTTGGCGTAAGTATGGTATCAGTCGGCACACCTGTTACTCTGGTTCGTGATCTTTTGGGACACACCGATGTAAAAACAACTGAAATATATTTACAGATTATCGGCACAGAAAAACAGAATCTTGTCATGGCTGCATGGGATAAAACCGATTAAAAACAGCTACCGACCGGTGGTTGCTGTTCGTTCATCCGGGGGCGAATTTTCCATAGGAAAATAGCCCCTTTTGATCCGGTAATTTATGTATAAACCTCCCTGTAGCAGTTTTTCAGACCGGAATGTTATTCTTCAAATAAGTGGACTGTCGTACCTTCGGGTCAAAGAATTTGAGGATACCATATATGGTGGTCTGAAAATTATAAAGAAAGCGGTCAATTACAGGGATAGTCCACAGGATTTTGAAACCTTTGGACACCCAACCCTATATACCAGTAGTCCACTCCAGATATGATTCAATTTTTTATATTAAATAGTTTAATGCGGAAGAATGGTTCCTGACAATGTGTTTGGTTCATATAGTTGAATAAAAAACTCAAGACTGGAAAAGCTCTATATACAATATGTGGGGGTATCCACCGGGGACATTATCATTCCTAAAAAAGAAAGGAAAGAATATTTGGGAGATGGTGTTGTAGAATCAGACTATTAAACAATTAATGGGAATGGGGCTCAATCCAAAATGGATCAAATACGGCTTTGTCGATGCGGGTTTCGTTGATAGAGAATATAAAGGAGTCGGTGTCACGTCTTGAATTGTGAATTAAGGCGTTGAGGAATGGTTGAATTAATGCACAATTCAAGACCTGACACCTTTCATTCCTGTACTCAATACCATCACTCCTGATTGATTCGTTGTAGATTTCTTCCCGAAATGATCGATTTGCTCAGCAGTTGATGAATCGGTGTTTCTGAATATCCGGAGGATAGAACCTTAACTGGCCCTGACCTTTTCTATCCTTAAGGTGCTTACCGCATAATTGTCTTAGGCAGTCATGCCCTTTCTTCTTCTAATGAGGCCGACGATTCCCATCATTCCTGTCCCGAGAAGAATTATTGTTGACGGTACAGGAACGGGGGTACCCGCGCCGAGAAGACTGATTTTACTGCTCCCGTCTCGATCGCTCTCCACGGGACCTACGCTGGTGAACCGGGCGGCAAAGAAGAAACCTAAATCATCAGTTTCACTAATCAGGCTGTTGAGGGTAATAGCGCCCCCCTTGGTATCCATATAAAAAGAGGTGGATTGAATGTCATCTGTGCCAATGCCCGGAGTACCGAACTCGATTCCCACATCGAACAAACCAGCTGGCTCAACCGTATTCCCGGGACCCGCTTTCTTGAGAGAATCATCGGATATCAGCACCTGTGTCAGATTGGTCCCGAAAAAATCCGTTGATACTAACGTGTGAGCGAACGGATCAATATTAAAGAAAAACCCTCTCAAATCACCGATATTCCCGGTTGTGTTGGGATCTGCTATGGCGAGGTCAAAACGGAGAAAACCTTCAAGGCTGGTGTCGTTGATGGTCAGAGTCATTTCCATCGGGTCGCCGGCAAAAGATTCAAGATTATAGGAAATCATAGCCGCCTGAGCAGAATTGCGGAATGTCGCGGCAAAAAGAACCGCACACAGGATTGCAATGTATCTCTTTTTCATATCATAATACCTCCCCTTTTTTCACTCCTTGTAGCCACATCTCATACTTACACACTGAACTCTACTCCACGCTACCACATTTTTCAGGAGGTTCGTCCAATCGCCAGATCCAGAGTCCGTTCTTTTCAAGTTCAATTGTAGAATACAACAAAAATATATTTTCTTATGATACGTGCTAAAAACGAAAAAATCAATACGTAAACAATATGATTTTTATAAAATAATGGAGTTTAAAGGATAAATAAATTCTTTTTTTCCTTTTGTCAAGAAACAGCTAAGATTTTTTATAACTCTAAAAAATATGCCCTACCATAAGAAGGAACAAGCTATTTTGAAAGAAAAATAGACATTGGTTGAAGGGTTGGGTAAGTGCCTTTGCCATGTATAGTGATTGGGAAATACAACGGAAAATATAATTTTTATAAATTGAATTCCATAGAATACCATATCTGGTATCGGCAAATTTTTCATCCTCAGATTTAAAATTCAATTATATGGGAATGGAAAGAATTAAATTCATCAAGAGTCCATTACCTTATATTGGAGATAAAAAGAAGGGGATATCCATTCTGCTATGGTGCAGACTTTGTCTATTATCAAACGCCCAAAGACTTGCCAGTGAAGGCGACCACTACTTCTGCCAGTCCTTCCTATCTGGTATTCATAACTGGTGATCAAGCAAGGCCCCCAGGCATTTATAAATCAAGCACTCCGGCTCTTTTAAACGCTTGTTCTACGGAAAATCCTTTGCAGTCATTATCTATAGCATGTCTTTTAGATTTCGGAAAATTTCGACAATGGTCGGGCTTGGTTTCATGAATCCTACAGATATATTTATCTTTTTTAGGGAGTTTTCTTAACCAAGGGCAGCGATTTACTGGTTCGCCGGTCTTCGGATTGACCCAAATATCATTTAATCCTGCAAATGAAACCACCCAATCCAAAATGTCATATCGATTTTCCCGTTCCCAACGTAGCACATCAGAGTCAGGAACAGACGTCTCATAAGCATCTGCCAAATCAAGACAGCAATGACCGCATTGGATGCATTCGAATTTTTCCATTCCAGTTTCAACCAAAATCCCGGTGCCATCAGTTTTAGGGTGTCCGGCAACTTTTGCAGTTACCCTCTCTATCTTTGAATATACTTCTGCAATTATTTCTGGCGGCTTGGAATTTACCAAATCTATAAAAATTTCCACCAGGTCAACCCCGTAATAGAATTGTTTGCTGCTATCTGATTTTATCCACAACCCATTACGATCGACAAAATCTAATGGATGCACCTTTATTTCGTCTTTTCGAATCTCAAATTTTCCAAAAGCCTCTATTAGTGGTTTGATCTCTTCTTGTTTTTTTAGTTCAGATTGCATCATCAGGGTGTTTTTTAACTCTTTTACGGCTTCAGAAATAGAAACAAATTTTAGATGTTTTTTGCCCATGGCAAATTGGTCCTTAAAAGAGCGGTAATTTTCATAACTCCGGGCGGTTCACTGTCAAAAGATACATGATTTAAGCGGAAACATCAAATGTTCGATTTTTAAGGGTTTGATTTTGTTTGAGTGATATCGGTAAAAAAATACAGGAATAAAGAAAATATTTGCCGGTAAAAGAAATGGGATATGAGATGACTCCATTATGGATCGAAGATATTATCAGGGATCAGTTCCGATTTATATCGGCACTTTAAATATTTTACACTGTGGACTGCTCCAAATCCAGAAGCATCAAAATGTAGAATTTCAGAGGGAAGACTATTATTAAAAGTCTTGAGATTTCCGAATCAAAATCTGACACAATATCTTGTGGTTGGATGAACTTGTATCTGGTCTGCCGAAGATCAGCTTATTACATTGAATACCGTCGTGAAAAGGATTCCCGCAAAATCAGGTAATTAATATAATAACTATCTTTCTGGCGCCCGGTGGTGGCTGTCCGTTCACCAGGGGCGAATTTTCTAAAGGGAAATAGCCCCTTTCCTGATCTGAGTTTATACATATTTTTTTAAAGTATGTATAAACTTTGTTGACACCACCAGGCGATTATGATACTTTGTTTATACGGTCAATTAATAAAAAATGGAGGTACGAAAAATGGAAATGGTTATAAAAAAATGGGGTAACAGTTTAGCCGCCAGGATACCGGCTGTACTTGCCAGAACCTTAAACATTGGTGTTGATCAAAAGGTAAATATGGAAACCAAAGACGGCAAAATCATAATAACGCCGGTTACAAATATTGAATATGATCTTGACGAGCTTTTAGATCAATGTTCACCAGATCAATTTATCTTAAGTACAGAAGATAAAGAATGGATAAACGCTAAACCAGTGGGTAAAGAAATATGGTAAAATCATATATTCCTAAACGTGGTGATATCGTATGGATTAATTTTGATCCGGCAGCAGGGCATGAACAAAAAGGCAAAAGACCGGCCATTATTCTTTCACCATCCAGATTCAATAAAATGGTTTCTTTTGCCCTGGCTGCACCGATCACAAGCCGGGTCAGGGGGCATGTTTTTGAAGTGGCTTTGGATAACCCGAATCTTAAGATAAAAGGGGTAATTCTTTGTCAGCAAATTAAGATGATAGATTTTAAAGAGCGAGGTTTGACTTTCATTGAAAATGTCCCAGGAGAGATATTGAATCAGGCATTAGCAAAGATTAGATCAATTTTAAAATAATAGGGGAGAGAGCATGTTCGATCATCCAAAAGTCGGCCAAGAGCTTGGGATACACATTTGTGAACAGATGTTATCTGAATTAGTTTACAATATGGCAAACTATGAAGGTTCACGGTTAACGCCTATAGAAACAGACCTTATTACAGAGGGTTTTTCTGTCGGGAATGGGAAGACTATAAACGAAGTTAATCAAGCTTATAATATTGCAAAATCTTGGAAAGATTTAATTCATTCTGTAAAAAATCAAAGTTTTAAGGTGGATAAAAATACGTTTATAATTTTAAATTCTTTAGCCGCCAAAGACGAGAGATTACTTGAACCAGGAAGGTTTAGAACTAAAACAAGATTTATAAAAAATACATCCTATATACCACCGTTGCCAATAGCACTAGATAATTTATTTCAAGATATGCTTGCAGCATCCTTAAAAGAAAAAAATTTGGTCAAACAGAGTTATGACCTTTTCTTGGAATCAAGCAGAAATCAGTATTTTGGAGATGGTAATAAAAGAACAGCACAGTTAATAATGAATGGCAATCTATTGATGAATGGCTATTCGCCAATATCGTTCCCACCGGAATATAAAGAAGAGTTTTTCACTAAAATGAAAAGCTATTATGAAACCAATCGAAAGGAGGCTATGTATTCTTTCTTGGGAAAACGGCAAGCTCAGATAGGTATGGAAAAGGGTGGATTTAACCTGTCTGAGCAGTAAGAAAAGAAAAATCCAAAACGTCCAGCAGTTGAAACCTTGAGACTGAAAAGAGAAAAACAAGCCCAAAGCAAGGGCTTGAGTCGACAAATTGAAATAAAATAGGGGGAGTCTGTTTTGATTTTAGTTAAACACAGATTCAAGATTAATGCTCCGTTTTTTTACAGATAGAGCACCGCACAAGATGTAGTGTTTAGAAAAACGCGGCCGATACCCGTATTACCGCCTGGCATGGCGGTGAAGTTTCCCATATTTTAATGCAAAGTGGCGAACTCGACCAGATTTAATCAAATGAAAGCAGTCTCCAGTATAATAAAACGTAAATAAATATTGCCCCATAATTCTCTTATGTTATACTAACTTCTTAATGTAAACTTTTAGTTTATGTGTCACTATATTTAGGATTAATTTTATGTGTTTAGCAGTTCCGTCAAAAATTGTTGAGATCAATGATACCGTAGCAACGGTGGATGTGGATGGGGTGACCCGGGAAACCAGTATTCTGCTCATGGAGGATGCAAAAATCGGAGATTATGTGATTGTCCATGCCGGCTTTGCCATCAGTAAACTGGATGAAGAATCCGCTCTTCAGACACTTACGGATATGCGCAATATCCTGGCCGCTGATTCAGGTCAGGCCTAGTGCCCTATCTTGATACCCGGTGTCAATTAAAAAAATAATCGTTTCAAAAAGGCTTGAGATCAGCGGTGTGGTTCAAGGCGTTGGTTTCCGTCCTTTTTTGTTTGGTCTGGCCCATACCCATAATCTTGCCGGTCAGGTGTCCAATACTGCCAAGGGGGTGTCGGTCCTGGTGGAGGGAAGTCGTGGGGGTCTGGATAGTTTTGTCCGGGACATCAATGAAAAATCCCCCCTGCTTGCCCTTGTGACCGGGATTGATTCTCAAGAGGTGCCTGTCCAGGGATTTTCTTGTTTTGAGATTGTTAAAAGCCGGGCGAGCAACCTTCGCAATACCCTTATTTCTCCTGATGTCAGCATCTGTGATGCGTGTCTGGCAGAGATGCAGGATCCTGGGAATAGGCGATTTGAATATCCTTTTATCAATTGTACCAATTGCGGCCCCCGGTATACCATTATTGAAGATGTTCCCTATGACCGGCCCAAGACATCCATGAAAGGGTTTATCATGTGCGAGGATTGCCAGCGAGAATACGACAATCCCCTGGATCGAAGGTTCCATGCCCAGCCTAATGCCTGCCCTATTTGCGGCCCCCGGGTTTTTCTGACCGACCCAAAGGGAAACCGGCTGGACAAAGACCCCACGGAAGCACTTGCTAGGGCGGCAGAGGTGTTGAACCAGGGGAAGATTCTGGCCGTCAAGGGACTTGGCGGGTTTCACCTGGCCGTGGATGCTGCCAATACATCGGCTGTGGCAAGGCTGCGCGATAAAAAGAATCGGCCCGATAAACCCTTTGCATTGATGGCGGCATCTGTTTCAGTCTTGTTGGACCATGTGCGTGTGGATGAACAAGAAAGGGCATTATTGCACGCCTACCACCGGCCCATTGTGCTGCTGGCCAAGAAGGATCCGGGGG
>CAYWNB010000086.1:4360-12164 GCA_964459195.1 uncultured Desulfobacula sp. | reverse complement strand
ATGATATAACTTTTGCCAATTATAGGATGGATGTCCGTTACGATGGGCAAAATTACTACGGATGGCAACGGCATAAAGACAAGCCTACGATCCAGGGCGCATTGGAACATGCTGTGACAAAATGCTTGGGATTGCGCCATAATGTTGAAGGATCAGGACGAACCGATCGCGGAACCCATGCAACGGGACAAGTCGCATCTATTCGTCTTCCCGAAGATATCAACGAAAAAGAGGTTTTGTTTAACCTTAACAGTGTTCTTGAAAAAAATATCGAAATCACCAGTTTAAAGAAGATATCTGATAGCTTCCATGCAAGAGAATCCGCAATTGGGAAATGTTACATCTATAAAATCTGGAACCACCCCAAGCTTCCATCTGAAATGAATGAAAAGGTTTGGTATATCCCTGAAAAATTGAATGTTAAAGCTATGGATAAAGCCTGTTCATATTTTATAGGGACTATGGATTATGCTTCGTTTGCCAAAGTTCCAAACTATAAAAGGGCAACATCGGTAAGAACTGTTCATTCTCTTACGCTTACAGAAAAAGACTCCTTACTGTGCTT
Organism: uncultured Desulfobacula sp.; assembly: GCA_964459195.1. Classification (GTDB taxonomy): domain Bacteria; phylum Desulfobacterota; class Desulfobacteria; order Desulfobacterales; family Desulfobacteraceae; genus NBML01. The sequence goes on along the minus strand of CAYWNB010000086.1, from coordinate 11,599 downwards.
TTCAATTATTGCTGACGGTTTTCTTTATAAAATGGTACGCAATATAGTTCGCGCACTTGTTAAGGTTGGAGAGGGAAGATCAAAAGTCGATGATATTCCCCGTATAATAGATGCAAAGAGTCGTAAGGCTGCGCCCGGTACAGCTCCCGCTTCAGGCCTTTATCTTGATACTGTATTTTATGATAAAAAGAGCATGGATGATGCTATCAAAACAGATCAGACAGAGGCTATATAATGGGAGATTTTGAACACCAGCGCCATAAGTTTCGAACAGGTTTAAGCCAGCCCCGTGAGCTAATTGTTGCATGTGCACCCATGCGGAGCAACGTGAATATTTCCCAGATCGCCCGCACCGCAAGTGCATGTGCTGTGGAGAAAATGATTATTTGCGGGAACGCATCATTAATTAATAAAATTGCCAGAGACGCCACCTCAGAGCTAACAGTTTCAACCCACAGATCCTTAGGTCCTGTACTAAAAAAACTTAAAGCAGATGGTTACTCCATTGTGGGGATAGAACAAACATCCAACTCACAGAACATCCATCACTTCTCTTTTAAGTGTCGATCAGTTTTAGTTGTGGGTAATGAGCGCCTTGGGATTAAGGATGATATCCTTGAGCTACTGGATGAAGTTATCGAAATCCCCGTATGGGGAATGCCCCATAGCTACAACGCCGCTTCTGCTGCCAACATGGCTTTGTATGAATACTGCCGCCAGTTTCCAGAAGGATAAATATCCTTTGGGCTTCATTAAAACTCCTCGCTAACTTTCTCTTGGCGATATGCCAATCGCCAGTTCAGGTCATATGAACTTTCTCCCTAGTTTTCTCCCTAAGTTTCATCAAATTATTTTTCCTGGTTTGCCATCAATGCCGGGGTATTCTTTTCATCTTCTTTATCTTCTTTTGACACAAACAAACCCTTGAAATCTTCAAGTATCATATAAAGACAGGGTACCATAATCAGCGTGATAAAGGTGGCAAATAGAATGCCAAATCCCAGGGAAATGGCCATGGGAATCAAAAATCTCGCCTGGCGGGAGGTTTCCATTATAATCGGGGCAAGCCCGCCGCAGGTCGTCAATGTGGTCAATAAAATAGGCCGGAACCGCTGGATCCCGGCCGAATGAACCGCATATAAAACAGGAACCCCCTGACGATAACGGCGGTTGGCAAAATCAATTAATACCAATGAATCGTTCACCACAACCCCGGACATGGCCACCAGTCCGAATAGACTCATAACAGACAGGGAGTAACCCATGATCACATGGCCCACAATGGCACCGATCATTCCAAATGGAATGCAGAACATGATAATAAGCGGCTGCAGATAGCTTTTGAACGGAATGGCCAAAAGACCGAAAATGCAGAGCATGGCCATTCCAAGCCCCTTTAAAAGCGCCGTGATACTTTCCTTTATATCTGCCTGACGCCCCTTGAAACCATAGGACAGACCAGGATATTTACCCAACAGATCCGGCAGGATGGTCAGTCGCATATCCTTTACGATATTTTCCGCCTGGGGGGGCGGCCGGACATTGGCGGTAACAGATATTTCACGGCTTCCATTTGTCCGTTTAATGGAGGTATAAGCCCTGCCGACAATTGTTTCCACGGCGTCCCGAAGCAAAATTTCCCCATTGGGTGCCAGCAGCACCAGGTCTTCAAAGGTGGATTCCGACATCCTTTCTTGTTCCGGCAGCCGGACCCTGACCGTGACCTCGCTTCTCCCCCTCTGATTTTTTACGGCAGATACCCCCTGGAATGCATGACGGATCTGGTTGGCCACTTCCCTGGAGGTCAACCCCATCCGCTTTCCGGCAGAACTCACGGTGATGTCGAATTGTTTTTTCCCCTTGGCAGACCCGTCATCAATATCATGGACAATGGAGTAACCTGAAAGGCTTCGGGCCAAATCCTCCCCTGCCCTGTCCAGCATGGCAATATCCCTGTGGCTCAGGCTCACCGTCAGATTTTTACCCGATCCGGGACCACCCCGGTTGGACTCAAAGGTAATGGTTTCAATTCCCGGGATGACGCCGACTTTTTCCCGCCAGAGATGGGTCACTTCAGAGGTGCTTAACGGGCGGACATCCGGCTCTGTAAGATAGAGTCTGACCTGGACCTGGTGATTGCGAACCTGGGAAAAAATACCGGTGGAAAGGTCTTGTTTTCCATTTTTTTCAACCACCTGGCGGGCGTTTTCCACCAGACGCTGTTCAACCTTTTTCAAGGTCTCAGCGGGTGTCCCATAGGGTAAATACGCTTCACAAAAGGCATAATTGGATTCCACCTTGGGAAACATGACCATACCCATCCGGCCCGAGGAAACAAAACCGGCAGTGGCCATGAGCATGGCGATGCCAAAGGCAATAACCGTATACCGGTAATTCAGAATCCAGAACAAAAACCCGCCATAATAGCGTTTAACTGTTTTTTCAAACGACAGACTGAACTTTTCCTGCCAGCGTTCAAGATAGTTTAAAGGAAAGAACAAGGGGCGCTGGTTTTTGTGGCTCAAATGGGCCGGTAAAATAAAGAGGCTCTCAATCAGGGAAACGCCGAACACCGCAATCACCACAAACGGAATGGTTTTAAATATTTTTCCCATAAAGCCGGGAATAAACATGAGCGGCACAAATGCCACCATATTGGTAATAACGGAAAAGACCACGGGCATGGCAATGCTTTTGGTGCCCTTGACCGCAGCTTCCAGCATGGGCAGTCCCTGGCGCCGGCAAAAATAGATATTTTCTCCCACCACCACGGCATCATCCACAACGATCCCCAGGGTGACGATAAAGGCAAACATGCTGATCATATTAATGGAAAAAGTCGTGGGCGCCAGAAAAAGAAATGATCCCAAAAAAGAGATGGGAATCCCAAGACTGACCCAGAATGCCAGGCGAATTTCAAGAAAAAGTGCCAGGAAAAAAAAGACCAGTCCAAGCCCGAGATATGCATTTCGAAGCAAAAGATCCGCTCGCTGTCCAAATATCTTGGACAGATCCCTTAACACTGTCAGACTGACCCCGTCGGGCAGGGAGTTGTCAATACGGCTGACGACTGCTTTACCGGAAGCCGCCACCTGGGTCGGCGTCTGATCCCCCACCCTGTAAACTTCTATGATGACAGCCCTTTTTCCGTTAAAAGATGCCCAGTTATCGGTGTCTTCAAATCCTTCTGCAACACTTGCAATGTCTTCCAGGAGCACACTTGATCCGTCTTCCAGTGTAATGACGGGCAGCCGGGCATATTGTCTGGCATAATCCCTGCGATCCCTGACCCGCAGGAGAATATCACCGCCCTTTGTTTTAATGCTGCCGCCGCCAAGTTCAACCGATGCCCGGGTGATGGTCGATGCCACATCCTGGAGGGTAATGCCATAGCGCCTCAGGGTCTGTTTGGATATTTCAACCTGGATCTCCCGGTCCCTGACGCCGTCAAGCTCCACCTGGGTAATCCCTTCATCCTTGAGCAGCTTATCCCGGATCTGGTCCGCAAGCGCCCGCAGGGTTGTTTCAGCTGCATCCCCATACAGGGCAAGCCTCAAAACTTCTCTTTTTCTGGCAGCAATGGAGACCTGGGGCTCTTCAGCTTCATCGGGAAAGGTTTGGATACGGTCAATCTCGCTTTTCATCTCCTGCCACAGGCGGTTGATATCGGTTCCTTCAAGGGCTTCCACGCTGATGAAAGCAGATCCTTCACTGGCAGTGGCCGTAATCTCATCAATCCCTTCCACGCCCTGAATGGCCTCTTCAATGGCCAGAAGAATGCCATTTTCCACCTCTTCCGGACTTGCACCGGGATAGGCTACCGAAATACTCACACTGTCAAGACTGAACTCTGGGAATACCTCCTGCTTGATGTTAAACCCCATGATAAGCCCGCCAATGAGCAGCACAGCCATCATCAGATTGGCCGCAACCGTATTGCCTGCCATCCAGGCAATGGGTCCCTGGGCTTTGGGCTGACCCGTAAATTGATCCCTATACTGATCCGTATTCTGGGTCATGGGCGGTCTCCAGATGCCAATTGCAGGGTCATCCCCTTTACCGGAGCCGACAAATCAGATGTGATTACCCTATCCCCCGGACGGATACCGGTTCTGATAAACACCCGCCCGTCTTCTTTCCAGACAAAACCGACTGCTTTAATCTCAAGAACACCTGAATTATAAATCCAGATCGTGTTCCCATCCCTTAGGATGGCCCGGGGAAGGGAAAAAACATTTTCAAGCATTTCTCCTAAAATTTGAACGTCCACATGATCATCCAGCAGCAATTGCGGGTTATTTCCCTGTCGCTTTAATCCCAGGGGATCGGCCACGGAAATAATCACGCCGGCCATCCGGCTTTTGCTGGTCATTTTCCCGGTGGTCCGAACCACCCGTCCTTGCCAGGGTTGTTCGGAATATTGAGAATGGATAAACGCACGGCTGCCGGCTGTTTCATCCACCGTAAGTGCTGACAGACGGTCCGGCGGAACCAGAGCTTCGACCCTGTAAGTGTCCACTCCCACCAGGGTGGCTATTGTCCCCTGGCTTGTCACAAGAGACCCTAAATCAACCTGTTTTTCAAGGATAAGCGCATTGAAGGGAACCATGACCTTTGTCCGGGAAAGGTTCAACTCTGCTCGTTCAAGATCAGCTCTGACGCTGTCTATGGCAGCCTTTGCCTGTAAAAGTTGAGGTTTTCTAAGGGCAAGATCCGTTGCCGTGATCTCGCCCAAATCAGCCTGCTCGATCAATTTGAGTTCTTCTTTTGCAATCAGCTGGCTGCCTTCTTCAATTGTCAGATCTGACAACGCCTTGGAAAGCGCGCTCCGAGCTTTTTGTACCTCTATCTTATAATCTGAGGGATCAAGGGTTAACAAGGTCTCTCCCTTTTTAATCAGTCCCCCCAGGACAAACTTTGGGGATATGGAGACCACTTCTCCGGACACCTTGGATTTCAAAAGAATCTGTGTGTCCGGTATCACCGTACCCATGACCTGTACAGAACTCTGATAATTTCCCGGTTCCATGGAAATGGTTTCCACCACAACCGCCTGTTTGATTGGCGGCTGTCGTTTCATCTTGGGTTCCTTGGACTTAAAATAACGCCATCCGGCTGCACCTGCCAGAATCAGGCAAATAGGCAAAACAACTTTTATCAGCAATCCGGCGGCAGAACCCCTCTTTTTAACAACGCTCATCTTAAATTTACTCCACATCTTTTTCTATTCAAACTGGTTTAATCACTATTTATTTCATTTCGGGAGCAGGCATCCATCCAAGGGCGCGATAAAGACCGATCCGCTCTTTGATATAGCCGGCCCGTTCACCCACCAATTGCCTTTCCAGTCTCTGAATACTGGTCCAGGCAACCAGATAGGACAGATAGGTGCTTTGACCGTTTTGATACTGCAACATGGCATCCTTCAAGGTCAGTCTTGCCACATTCAGCTCCTCTTCAAGCAGCCTGATATAATCCTTTTGTTTTTCAATGCTGACCAGACTGTCTTCAACCTCCTGGATCGCCTTGGCCACTGTCCGGGCATAGAGGTTTACCTGCTCCTGGGCCACCGCCTTGACCCGTTCCACCTCCGCTTTTCGAAATCCGCCGTCAAAAATCGGCCCGGCAATGCTTCCGGCAAGGGTTGCTATCCAGTTATGAAACAAAAGGTCAAGGGTTCCACTTGAAAATAATGCCTGGGCTGTCAGGCTGAAGGATGGCAAAAGATCTGCCCGAGCAGCTGTGATCTCCCACTGGGATGAGGACAGCCGCATCTTGGCCGCCTGGATATCCGGCCTGTTTTCCAAAAGATCCGATGGAATCCCAACCCCTGGGAGCGGTACGGGGTCAGGCAGTATTTTCGTATTCATCTGGATCTGCTCCGCCATGGTTTTCCCGGACAAGAAGGCCAGGCTGTTCAATGAAAGTTGTTCCTGCTTTTCAAGCAAGGGCACCTGGGAACTTGCCGATGCCAGAGCTTCCCGCTGCTGGGATACAGCCAGGGCATTCGCCTTTCCGTGGGTAAACCTTAATTTCTGCAGTTCCAAAAGCGTTTGGTTGTTCTTGATCTGATGGGATAAAATACTCTTTTTATTCCGGGCAGCAATAATATCAATCCAGGTTTCGGCAACCTGTGCCGTCAAATCAAGGGTGGATGCCTTTAAATCCAGCTCAGCCGCCCTAAGAATTGACATGCCAGACTCTATTTGCGCATTGGCTTCTCCCCAGACATCCGCGGTATAAGACCCGCTCAATGATCCATTCCATGAATGGCTGTCATCATATGTGGAACTGCTGGCGGCAGTTTTGACCTGTGTTCCGCTTTTCTGCCCACCCAATGAAAATCCCAGCTCCGGAAACAGGGCTGCATTTTCCTTTGACACACTTGCTTTTGCCTGGTCAATCTTTGTTTTAAAAGATTTTAAATCAAAATTGTTATCCAGTGCATCCTCGATGAGTCCATTGAGTTCATCACTGTCAAAGGAATACCACCAGCTCTCAACGGGTTCAAGGCCATCTGTCTGCGCGGAAAAACTGCCAGGGATCATCAAGGGAAGTGGCTGATCCCCAACCGGTTCAAGGGTTTTACAACCGGTAAAAAACACCATACCCGTCAGCAGCATCAAAAAAAAAGATTTTATCATTCATTTTTCCATATGGTTAAAACCCTAAATTAATTCAGAAGTAGAAATATAGCAATACTGATCAAGAGATAAACTGGGTTTTTTCCCGAAAAACCTTCGCTTCTACAATGAAATCGCCATCAGAAATCCGCCGTGGATGGCGTCATTGATTTTCCCGGGCTGGACACAATCGCCGATAATAGAAAAAGAGATGTCAAGATTCCTGACCTTTTCTTCCAGGGTTTGGACCGGCCTTGAGCCTGAAGCCAGGATCACGGTGTCAAATTTTTCTTCACAGAGCGACCCTTCCCTTTCATAGCTGACCACGCCATCTTTAATCGAGACCACTTTCGAGCGGGTCAAAATTTTCACCCCGTATCGATTAAGATTGTTCATGAGAATCCAGCGGGTGGACTTACCCACATCCTGGCCCGCCTTTTCCAGCATTTCAAATACCGTTACCTTTGAGGTGCCGTTAAACATATAGTGTCGTATTCTTTCCACACCTCATCTGTGCTCTCCTTAAATTCCGGAAGCCAGGCACTGATCTGCTGGGTCTGCTTGCTCAAATTACCATGGGTGAGAACAGCCCCCTTGGAGACTCCGGTGGTACCGC
>CAYWNB010000086.1:0-4260 GCA_964459195.1 uncultured Desulfobacula sp. | reverse complement strand
TGCTGTCTCCAGCAAAGCTGCCAACCCCCCAAGCTGTTCAATATCTTGTTCATCTGGGTTTTTTCCATTGGCCATTTCCCGGACCAGGGCATCCAGAAGAAAGGCCATGCCCCCGGTAACAGGGCCGGTCATGGCGGCATCTTCAATCCTTCGGAAGGGTAGCACCATATCCTTGTGGGCATGGCCCAGCCTTCCGATAAGGGCGTTATCCGGCACTTGACACTCTTTCAGGCAAATACTGCCATGGGGGGAGGGATTAAAAAACGGGATTGCCATGGGAGGCAGGACCATAAGCCCTTTGGTTTTTTTGGGGACAAGAAAGGCGGAAAATTGTTTCTTTTCTCGTTCAACCCCGGTCACGGCAATGACAATAAAGGCCTGGGCAATGGGCCCGTTGGTAAGATAGGTTTTTTCTCCATTGAGGATATAACCGGTATTTATTTTTTGGGCCGTGGCCGCCATATATTTAGGATGGGCCCCGGCCTTTGGTTCAGACACGGCGAAACAGACCGTGGCATCCCCCGGGGCCATGGTTTTGCCCAGTTGCCCAAGAACTTCTTGACGTTCATTGTTCCCCTCTTGAAACAGCAGATAACAGGCCACCAGATGGTGGACCATCCAGGACAGGGCCATGCCAAGGTTCCCCCCGCCAGATACCAATGCTCTGCCGGCCCGGGTTATTGCCAGGCAGGAACGGACTTTCAGAGCCGGGTCCGTAAACAGGGCCGGATTCAACAATTTTGCCTGGCCCATTTGTTCCCAGAGATCCTTTGGAAACAAGGCCTGCTCGCCCAGGCCGGGTACGGACAAGATATGGACCCGGGCAAAATCAGAAAAAAGGGCTTCAATGGATTTCATGGTCTCGATTGGAATCATCATGTTTTCTCCCCCCCCCCCTGTTTTCCTGGATACCCCTTAAAGGACAAGGGCTTCAATAAAATCAATGAGCTGATTTAAGTTACCGCAGGCCCTGGCCTCGTTGCAATGGTCTTGGTACCGCATCATTTCACTGTCCCCGGTTCCCCAGAATTTTTTTTGTTCGGGGTTGAGCCAGATCAGGCGGCGGCAGCGATCCCGCATCTTTTCCAGCAAGGGCTCCCGGGAATTCAGATAATTGGAACGTGCATCCCCGATAATAATAAGGGTGGTCTTTTTATCCAGTTCCCTGAGATGATCATCCCGGAACTGCTGAAACGCCATGCCGTAATCGGTCCTGGCATTGTAATTGATCCGGGGATCATTTAAAATTTTTTGTATGGCCTCATTGGGTTCATTGGACATGAAAAAAGAGGTCACATCAAATGGACGTTCAATGAATACATAGCTTTTCACCCGGCTAAAGCAGGTCTGGAGGGAATATAAAATGTTGAGCATAAACCTGGCGCTGGACCAGACAGAGCCTGAGACATCACAAAGGGTCACAATTTTCCCCTTACGGGGGGTCCGGGACTTGTGCACGATTTCAAGGGGCACCCCCAAATATTTGACGGATCTCTGGATGGTTTTTTTTACGTCCACCATGCCCCGGTTGGCACCAGAAAACCGGCGGGAAGTGATCTCTTCCAGCTTTCTGACCAATCGATCAATAATCTCTTTGACTGCCTGGGTTTCCTTGGGGGTCAGGTTGGAAAAGGGAATCTCGCCAACACTCTTATAATGCAATTCCCGGGTTCCTGTTTCCTTTTGCCCGGCATTGTCCAGCCGGGGCTCTGTGTTCAGAAAATCAAGGGCCTTGGTCAATTGGCTAGTCACCCTTTCTTTTAGAAAGGTAACATCTGATTCCGCCCAAGGCTCAATAAAGGCATCGTGACTTCCCAAAAACTGCACCATCTTTGTTTTCAGGCGATTAATCCGCAGCATTATCTCAAGGCGGCTGGAAAGCTGGCCCAGGTTTGATTTAAAAAACTGGGTTGCCTGCTCGTCTCGATTTTGTATTTTCTGGACCTCCTGGATAAAGGCCAGGGGATTGCCTGCCAGAAAATCCATCAACGCCTGGTCCAGTTCATTTCCCTTTCTTTTATTGGAATCTTCTGACCCCTCCTGATCCCTCACCTGGCGAATAAGCTGTGCCATTTTATCTAGCATAGCATCTGGTACCTCTGGCTTTTGGGTAAGGGCATCTTCGGGCAAGTCGCCGTCCCATGGGACCTTTGTCTGCATCCCATGAAAAAAAAGACGGTAAAGCCGATCAAACTCCCCTTGTTCCCGGCGACTTTTGGCAAAATTAGCCCCTAGCACCGTGTTGAACTGACGCTCATCACAGGGATCCACAATTTCCAATTGACGGAGACAATCCAGGACCTCTGCCGTGGAAATCCGCATTTCCGCAGCCCGACAGCAGGATACAAATTTTAAGATCACATTGACCATAAACTAAAGGATCAGCCCTTTACAAGGTGTGCAATATTCTCTCGGACCACCCCATAATCCGCCTTGTGCTTGCACAGGGTGTTCAGGGTTTTAAAGATTGCATCTTCCGTGATATCATCTTGTTGAAGAATCATCAAGGATCTTGCCCAGTCAAGGGTTTCCGAAATACAGGGCTTTTTCTTCAGGTCCAGTTCCCGGATTTTGGCAACAGTGGCAATGATTTTACCCAGCAACCGTTCCTGGATACCGGGAATTTTCATCCGCAGGATCTCTTTCTCAGTTTCAATGGTGGGGTAGTCAATGTAAAGGTGTATACAGCGCCGTTTCAGGGCATCACTCATATCTCTATAATTATTGGAGGTCAAGACCACAAAGGGCTGACTTTTGGCAACAATGGTGCCAAGTTCGGGTATGGTGACCTGGAAATCACTGAGCAGTTCCAGTAAAAAGGCTTCAAACTCAGGATCGGATTTGTCAATTTCGTCAATGAGCAGGACCACGGGATCGATTGAAGAAATAGCAGCCAAAAGCGGCCGGGTCTGGAGAAACCGATCGGAAAAAAAGGCGTCTTCGTGTTCTGCGATCTCATCCACGGCCTCGGCCAGGCTGGCCGTGGTGGAGATGACATCATTGATTTTTTCCTTGAGCATCTGGGTATAGAGCAATTGCTTGGCATAGGCCCATTCATACAAGGCCTTTGATTCATCCAGACCTTCATAGCACTGCAACCGGATCATCTCCTGTCCCAGGCAAGCGGCAATGCTCTTTGCAAGTTCTGTCTTGCCCACCCCGGCCGGTCCTTCGATCAAAATCGGCTTTTGGGTTTCCTGGGCCAGAAAGACAATGGTGCAAATTTCCTGTGACGGGATATACCCGGTCTGTTCCATCCTGTTCTGAACATCTTGGACGCTCTTAAACGACATTTTTCTTCCTTTGTCTTTTGCATAAAACCAAAAAGAAAATAAATACCAGCAATGGTGGCAAAGGGCAAGGCAGAAACCAAATCAACAGCAATTCTTCGATCCCCGATACGAAGATAGACATAATATTTTAGATCCAATTTTTTAAGGGAAGAGGAAAAAATTCTTACTATCTGTAAAGCAAATCACTTTTATGCCGATACTGCCCCGATAAAATAGAGATGGCCGTGTTTTCCCTGATTGTTTTGTTTACAATCGTTCCTGCCTTAACGGGCCCATCCCCCCCCCCACACACACAATAAAAGCAAAAAACAGTTCTCCAGCGGCATATAAGATGCTTTCATATAAAAATACAAAAGAAGGAGAAAAATCATGATCCCTGACATCAATAAAATACTCTACGCAACAGACCTGTCTGAAAGTGCCCGGTATGCCTTTGGATATGCCGCGGACCTGGCCGCTAAATACAAGGCCAAACTCACCATCCTCTATGTAATGGAAAACCTGAATTACACTTCGGAAGTGCAGGTCGGTGAAATGGTGGGACGCGAAACATGGGAAGAACTCAAACGACAAAAGCAGGAATACCTGATCCAGAAAATTCAGGCCCGGGTGGAAACTTTTTGCACAGAAATGGCAACCCTCCATGATTCCTACCAACTTTTGGGTCAAAATATCCGCATTGAACGGGGGAATCCCCAGGAAGTTATCCTGGAAACATCCCAGCAAATGGGGGCAGACCTCATTGTCATGGGAACCCATGGATACAACATACTCAAAGATGCCTTCATTGGCGGCACTGCCCGGAAAGTTGTCAGACACAGTGAAGTGCCTGTCTTGGTCATCCGTCTGCCCAAAGAATAGGGGTGGCCAGCGGGTTTTTAAATAAGGTGGTGGGTATTTTTTAAAACCTGTCTGCCCAGGCAAACAATTCAGGGGTGCCGCCGGTGTGCCAGAACAAGATGGACTG
>CAYWNB010000085.1:0-12306 GCA_964459195.1 uncultured Desulfobacula sp. | reverse complement strand
TGATAGCAGCATTAAGTCTTCTGATAACTGAGAAAATAGCGGTTGATAAGACCGCTATTGGCATTATGGTTGCCCTGGCAATCACGGGTATCCTGAGCCCTGCTGAAACTATTTCCGGCTTTGCCAACCCCGCCGTGATAACCGTGGGGGCCATGTTTCTTTTAAGTCATGGTCTGATTCGGACAGGAGCGGTTGTGTTTATCAGCGAGCGTATTCTTCATTTTTCAAAAGGCAACAAAACCCGTGCCGTAATCTTAATTTTAACAACCGTCGCCCTGGCTTCTGCATTTATCAACAACACCCCGGTTGTTGTTTTGTTTATCCCCATTGTTATGGGGTTAAGCTGTGAATGCGATTTTTCACCGTCCAAGCTGCTTATTCCCCTGTCCTATGTATCGATCCTTGCTGGTACCTGTACCCTGATCGGTACCTCCACCAACATTATTGTCAGCGACCTTTCAACACAATTTGGTTTTGAACCCTTGTCCATGTTTGAACTCAGCAAGGTCGGCATTCCTATCGCCATTATTGGTATTGTCTTTTTATTTTTGATCTCTCCGAAAATATTACCCGGCCGGACCGCACCGGTCTGTGAATTGGATGAAAACAAATCAAACCGATATATTGCCGAGCTCATTGTCTCGGAAAACAGCCCCCTGATCGGCGAAGAACATATCATTGAAAATGCTGAGGAACACTTGGGCCTGAGTGTTATTGAGGTGTTTCGAAATGGAAATATCTTTGATCCTCTCCGAAGCCCGGTTACGATCAAACAAGAGGATATCCTTCTGGTAAAAGGTTCTGCAGAAGATATTGTTTCATGCCTCAAAAAGCAGACCCTGGAACTGGCGCATGGAGAGGAAGACATCGCCTTTGGCCAAGGCGTCAAGGACGATCTTATTATTGAATTGATCGTTCCGCCCATGTCCGGATTACTGCGGGAAAAATTATTGTCCACAGAACTTCAAAATGATCCGGAGATTAAAATCATTGCTATCCGGACCCGTCGTCACCATTATTCATACCGAAAGATAACAACGGTAAAGCTGAAAGTCGGTGATACTATACTGGTACGCTGTCCCAGGGAAAAACTTTCCAAAATACGAAATTCCAATGAGTTTATTGTTGTTGAAGATATTCACCATTCCATGATCGATACGGAAAAAGCCCGGATGGCAGCCCTTATTTTTATCGGTGTCGTCCTCTGTGCATCCAGTGGCCTTGCAGATATCCTCACCTGTTCTCTGACGGGAGTGTTCCTCATGGCACTCACCCATTGTTTCCGCCTGAAAGATGCCTATCGTTCCCTGGAATCCGAGGTCCTGCTGCTGATTGTCGGCACTATTGCCCTGGGGGTTGCCATGCAAAAAACCGGTGCTACTCAGCTTTATGCCGATGCCTTTTTAAGCCTTTTTGAAGGCAAAAGCACCCATACCGTTCTTTTCGGGGTGATTCTTCTTTCCAGTATCTGTACCCATATATTGAGCAATAATGCCACGGCCGTTCTTTTGCTGCCCATTGCAGTAACGACTGCAGCATCCCTTGGTGTGGATCCCAAACCCTTTATAATTGGTATCTGCTTTGGTGCCAGTGCCTGTTTTGCCACCCCCATCGGGTATCAAACCAATTTGCTAGTATATGCACCCGGGCGGTACCGGTTTTCAGATTACATAAAACTGGGAATGCCGCTCAATATAATGGTGGTTGTCCTTTCTGCCCTGTTGATTCCTGTTTTTTGGCCTTTTTGAAAGGATCATCAATCCGCTTCTAGGTCTGTAATCATAAGGTGCCCATCTTTATTCTTTTTGGTTTTTAGCCAGCCTTTGGTTTCAAACTCTTTTGCAAGCGTGGCCATTTTTTTATAACTGGTATTTCGAATTTTAAAAGATTTATCTAATTGTCGCATTTTATTTGCAATGCCGTTTAATAAATGCTTTTCACTTGGATCAAGGCGTACCAATACCTTCATAAATAATTCTTTAGCGATTTTATCTTTACCATTCGCTTTGGTGGCCTCTTTGGTATTCCCATTTGTAGTTGTATCGATTTTTGCCGGTGCTGGCTTTTGTTTTAGAGGAATATGCTTCTCTGCTTGCGGAATGGATTTGATACGGGGAATTACGATTATATTATCCGTACAATTTCGAAAGATAGGTCTTTGTTCATCTCCTTCCTGGGTGATTAACCACACTTCTTTCCCATATTTTCTCAGCACATCCATAATGACAGAAAAGTCGGAATCCCGTGTTACGAAGACAAACCGGTCAATTGAGGGTTTTTCAAGGTATAATTTTTCAAATGCATCAAGGCTGATGATTAAATCCGCCCGGTTTTTTTTACCTGTAACATGGGGGGCTTCCCGGATTTCAAAATTATAATTAATGAGTTGATCTCTAAGTTTTGTTATGGAATTGGTGTTCCCGCAAGCGAACTTAACAGCAAAAACATAATCTTCCGAATCTTCTTTGTTTTCTTCAAGAATGATATCTTGGATCATGACATCCAGGTCTAAAATACCGGCAACATTTTCAAGATCAATATAGACTGCAATAAATTTTTTCATTTTTAGTTTCCTTTCCTTTTCAAAAAATGGCTCCGAATGCGCACTTGTCAAAGCAACTCATGCATTTAACGCATTTATCCACATGGATATACGCCACCTGTTTTTTCTCCCAGTCAATGGCTCCAGCGGGGCAGCTTTTAAAGCACAGTCCGCATTTTTTACACAGGTCCGGATCCACTTTAAATTTGAGCAGGGGCACGCAGCGCTTTGCCGGGCAGACTTTTTCATTGACATGGGCCTCAAATTCCGCTCTGAAGTATTTTAAAGCGGACAGCACCGGATTGGCAGCCGTCTGACCCAGGCCGCACAGGGCGCTCTGGTGGATCACATGGGAAAGATCCTCCAGGTCTGTAATATCCTTGGGTTCCCCTTTTCCAGCGCATATCTTTTCCAGGATTTCGAGCATTCTGAAGGTGCCCTCCCGGCAGGGCGTACATTTTCCGCAGGATTCATCCTGGATGAAATCCATGAAAAACCGGGCCATGTCCACCATGCAGGACCGTTCGTCCATAACGATGACACCGCCCGATCCCATGATCGCGCCTACTTTTGCAATTTCTTCATAATCGACCGGGGTATCCAGAAGGTGTTCCGGAATACAGCCCCCGGAAGGGCCTCCCAGCTGAACCGCCTTAAATTTGCGTTTTTTGGGAATCCCGCCGCCGATATCATAGATCAAGGATCTTAGCGGCGTGCCCATGGGAACTTCCACAAGCCCGATATTGTTGACATCGCCGGAAATGGCAAACACCTTGGTGCCCTTGCTGGTTTTTGTACCGACACTGGCATACCAGTCCCCGCCCTTGAGCATAATCTGGGGCACATTGGAAAGGGTTTCTACATTGTTGAGAATACTGGGTTTTTCCCAGAGGCCTTTGTGGGCCGGGAAGGGTGGCCGGGGGCGCGGCATACCACGTTTGCCCTCGATGGAGCGCATCAGGGCCGTTTCCTCGCCGCAGACAAAGGCGCCAGCACCCTGGTAGATTTCAATATCAAAATCAAACCCGGTCCCAAGAATATCTTGTCCCAGCAACCCATGGGATTTGGCCTGTTCGATGGCGATACCCAGTCGTTTAATGGCCAGCTGGTATTCGGTCCGGCAGTAAATATATCCTTTTTGTGCCTGAATCGCTTTGGCGGCAATGGTCATGCCTTCCAGCACACAATGGGGGTCTGCCTCCAGAATGCTCCGGTCCATAAAGGCTCCGGGATCACCCTCATCTGCATTGCACAATACATATTTGATATCACCCTGGCTTTGCCGGGCAAAATCCCATTTGAGTCCGGTAGGGAATCCGGCACCGCCGCGACCCCGCATGCCCGAGGCTTTCATCTCCTGGATGATCTCTTCCGGGGTCATTTTGGTCAGGGCCTTGGCAACGCCTTTGTACCCGTCACGGGCGATATAGTCTGATATTTTTTCCGGATCGATTAATCCCTTGTTTCTAAGGGCCCGGGGGCTCTGATGGGCAAAAAAGGAGATGTCATTCAGGCGGGCTACCCGCTTTTTGGTGGCGGGATCTTTGTAGAGCAGACGTTCAACAACTTCTCCATTGATCACATGGGATTCAACCAGTTCTGGAATATCATCTGCTTTGAGTTTGGTGTAAAAAATACCGCCCGGCTGGATCACCATCAGAGGGCCCAGTGCGCAAAAACCATTGCACCCGGTCTCAACCACCTTGACACGATCTTCCAGCCCTTTGTCGGCAATTTCATGGTTCAAGGCATCTTTTACGGCAATGGAACCGGTTGCATGGCAGCCGGTTCCCCCGCAGACGAGTAAACGGGTTATATTAGGGTTGTTCAATCGGGCTGTTTCTTTTTCGCAGAGGGCGTCAAGAGCCGATACCGTTAATTGGGTCATCTGTTCCCCCTCCATTATTTGTATTTATCCAGAATCTGAACAACTTTTTCAGGCTTCACATCTCCGTAGGTATCCTCACCCACCACCATTACCGGCGCAAGTCCACAAGCACCCAGGCACCGGACTCCTTGCAGGGAGAATCGTCTATTTTTGCTGGTCTCTCCTTCACACAGGTCAAACTCACCTTCAATCCGGGACAATACTTCCCGGATCCCCTTGACATAGCAGGCCGTGCCCGTACATATCTTAACCGTATGGCGGCCCTTGGGTTTCAGGGAAAAGAGCGAATAAAATGATGCAACTCCAAAAACTTCGCAAGAGGGCAGGTTCATGCCGTCGGCAATGGTGTCAATTAATTCGATCGGCAGGTAGTTGACAATATCCTGGCATTCCCTGAGTACGGTGATGACGGCTCCTGGGGTCTTCTTGTGGGTCTGAATAACCGCATCTATTTTTTCCCACATGTCATTGGTTATATCTTCATGGCAGTGTTTTTCATTGTGACACATTCTTCTTGTTTCTCCATATTGATTTAATTGTTTGAGTCCAGTGGTGCCAGTGTAACGGCACAGACTTTGAGCTCAGGAATTTTGCACACTGGATCCAACGCCGCATTGGTCAGGCGGTTTGCAGCGGATTTAGCAAAATGAAAGGGGACAAAAACAGTTCCCTTGACCGCTTTAGAGGAAATTTTTACACGGGCCGTTATGGTTCCCCTGCGAGAGGAGATACTTGCCATTGAGCCGTTTTCAACGTTAAATGCTGCCGCATCCTGCCGACAGATTTCAATAAAATTTTCAGGCGCTTGAACATTCAAATCATGGGTTTTCATGGTCATGGTTCCCGTGTGATAGTGGTAGAGCAGACGTCCAGTGGTCAGGATCAGCGGATAGGCTTTGTCTGTTATTTCGGCCGGGGGTCGGAACTCTACCGGATAAAAAGCGCCCTTGCCGCGACTAAAAGTTGTTTTATGCAGCATGGGGGTTCCGGGATGATTTTTACCCGGGCATGGCCAGCGCAGATCTTCTTTTTCAAGCCTGTCATAGGAAATCCCGGCATAGGACGGGGTCACCCGGGCAATTTCTTCCATGATTTCCCGGCTGGTGGTAAAACGGAACCCATCCTTGGCATTCATCTTTTGCGCAAGCGCGCAGATGATCTGCCAGTCACCCTGGGCCAGACCGGGCGGAACCACCGCCTGTCGGACCCGCTGGATCTTACGCTCGGTGTTGGTGAAGGTCCCCTCTTTTTCTGCAAAGCAGGAAGCGGGCAGTACCAGATCCGCTCGTTGTGCAGTTTCTGTGAGAAACAGGTCTTGAACGACCAGAAAATCAAGGCTGTCCAGGGCACGTTCAACATGGGCAATATCCGGATCCGACACCATGGGGTTTTCACCGATGATATACATGGTTTTTATTTTTTTGCCCGCTTCCGGGATCATCTGTGTGGCGGTCAGTCCGGCAACGGTTGAAAGTCCTTGGGTCTGCCAGGCAGCTTCCATCGCTTTGGCCACGTGTTTATCTGTTACCGGGCGATAACCGGGAAATACTTCGGGAAGCCCGCCCATGTCACAGGCTCCCTGGACATTGTTCTGTCCTCGAAGCGGGTTGACGCCGCCGCCCTTAACACCCATGTTTCCGCAGAGCATGGCCAGGCTGGCCAGGGCCTTGACATTGTCCGTTCCAGATGTGTGCTGGGTAATGCCCATGCAATACAGGATGCTGGCAGGGGAGGCCCCGGCATAAATGTGGGCGGTTTCGATGATGTCCTGGGCGGGGATTCCTGTGATGTCGCAGACCTGTTCCGGGGTATAGGCCTCAAGGTTTTTTTCAAGGTTGTCAAATCCTTCTGTCCGGTTTGCAATAAAAATTTTATCATGCAGATTTTCTCGGATGATAACATGCATAATTCCATTGAGCAAGGCGGTGTTGGTGCCGGGTTTAGGGCGCAGCCACTTGGTTGCAAACCGCGTCAGATTAATTTGCCTTGGATCAATGACAATGAGCCGGGCTTTTTTGAATTTAACCGCACGTTTAATATAACTGGAAAGGACAGGGTGGTTTTCAGTGGTGTTGGAGCCAGCCACCAGGATCACTTCTGATGACTCAATATCCTCAATGGGGTTTGTCATGGCACCGCTTCCGAATGTGGCAGCAAGACCTGCTACCGTGGAAGCATGTCACAATCTGGCGCAGTGATCGATATTGTTCGTTTTTAGAACAGAGCGCGCAAATTTTTGGGCAATATAGTTGTCTTCGTTGGTGGTTCGCGCAGAGACCAGCATGCCGATCTGGTCCTTTTCAGATGCAGTGGTTTTTTGGAAAGCGTCTGCCATGCATTCCAGGGCTTCATCCCAGGAGGTGGGCCTGAATTTTCCATTTTCCTTGATCAGTGGTGTGGTCAGCCTTTCTTTTGAGTGGATAAAATCATATCCAAAACGGCCTTTGACGCAAAGGCTTGCAAAATTGGGTGCCACATCAGCACCGGTTACCTTGACAACCTGGTTGTCTCGTGTGTGAAGATCCATCTGGCAGCCGACGCCGCAATAGCTGCAGGTGGTCCGCACTTTTTGGGTTTCACCGAAACGCGGCTTGTTCAAGGCATCCCTGGGGTACAGAGCGCCCACAGGACAGGCCTGGATGCATTCTCCGCAGAATACGCAGTCAGAGTCTTTTAAGGTCCGGTCACCGGAAGTCACCACCTTGGTGGCAGTCCCCCGGAATCCCAGGTCAATGGCGTTGTTTACCTGGATATCATTGCAGGCCTGGACACATCGTCCACACAGGATGCATTTGGAAAAATCCCTTGTTATGAACGGATTGGTATTTTCAAGTGGATGACGAGCCTTTACCGGTTTAAACCGATTGGTTGGAACTTTATAGCGGAACGCCAGCTCCTGCAACTTACAGTCGCCGGTAGCAGGACAGAGAAGGCAGTCATGATGCCCTGAAGACAGCATCAGGGACAGGGTCAGTTTTCTGGAACGAATGACTTCTTCGGAGTCCGTTTGCACCTGCATTCCTTCTGCTGCAGGTGCAGCACAGGAGGCGATAAGAGAACGGGCGCCTTTCACCTCTACCATGCAGATTCGGCAGGCGCCGGTGGGCGTTGTTCCTTTTAAGTAACACAGAGTGGGGATGAAAATACCGTGGTGTTTCGCCACTTCCAGGATTGTCTGTCCAGGATGGAACGGCAGCTGCTCTCCGTTTATCGATAAATATTGTTTCTCTTTCATAACACATCCATTAAAAATAAGTGTAAAATACAAACCCGCCTGGATTTTTTTTCCAACAAGTCTATAGCATGGTGGACCCTAAAGCACGAACAGGTTCAATCTAAAATAAAAAAAATACACCAGAAGCCGAAGAATTTCAATGCTGATTTTTTTATAGAATGTAAAAAAAATGGTTGGCATATTCCTTTTTTAAACCCCATCAGTATGATAAAAGAAGTGATAAAAGAAGTGAAAAATTAGTCTTGGATTAAATATTGGTTTATTTATTGTATTGTTCATTAACAATGCATAGAGAGGAGACGATTACCATCGAACCTAAAATTGCTAAAACATTTCACTGTGCTGATTGCAATGCCGTCTGTACCGATAATGACCTGTTTGCTATCGACGACCGTCAAGTGTGCTGTAAATGTCTATTTGGTGAGGAAACGCCCGTTCGTATTTATCCCATTGGCATTGTTCACAACGATCTGGAAAGAGATAACACCTCGTTTGGCAGAACTGGGACCAGCACGATTTCCAGAATTGAGCTTTTCCCCTCCCAAAAGCAATTCATGTACGGGCTTGATGAAGAGCCTGAGATTACAATTGTTTATTACCTGCATAAGTCCCGTTCGGTGAAAACAATTTTTAAACGGGGACTTGATGGTAAACGCGTTGGCGTGTTTGCATCCAGATCCCCGGACAGGCTCTCCAGAATCGGTATCCAGAACGTAACACTTATGAAAATCAGAGGCACTATTTTGACCGTCAAGGGACTGGACGCAATCAGCGGGACTCCGGTGCTGGATATTAAATTAAAGATCTAACTCGACCCACTTCTTGTTGAGCAGGCGCCCCTTTTTCATTGATTTTTATTTCCAAATTTTTAATTCATAGTCCTTTGGTAAATGTGCAGTCCCTTTGACACATGGAAGACCGGTAGCAGCGTTAACTTGGTCAATCAAAATATCAATATTCTCACAAAAACCATTATGAGTGGCATCCCATCCATCCGTTGTCTTTTTTGCAAATGTGCAGGTACAAAAATGAATAA
Source organism: uncultured Desulfobacula sp. (assembly GCA_964459195.1). GTDB lineage: Bacteria > Desulfobacterota > Desulfobacteria > Desulfobacterales > Desulfobacteraceae > NBML01. The sequence goes on along the minus strand of CAYWNB010000085.1, from coordinate 3,605 downwards.
CCTCTGTTCCTTTTGATTTAAGTATTTTAGCTAAGTCTGCTAGGTTGTCACCTGGACATCGACAAGTAAAAACACCAGTGAGCATGCAGTCATCATATCCGATAAAGCCCTCCTTTTTTTCAGCAAGACAATTAAAACAACTTGTTAAAGGGCACCTTGTTTCATTCTTTTCACAACGAATTATAGCTACTTTTGTCATTTTTTCCTCCATTGTTTCACTGCCGATTGGGCAGTTCTTTTTATGTTTTATGTCTGTCAACGTTTTTTATCTGTCTGGGTCTGAATTGTTGAAAGTCTTTCGTGCTAACTTTCCCTATCGCATAATCCTGGTGCCATCCCAAAGGGACCGGAGTCTCGTCATAAAATCTTTTTCTATCAGCTTCGAGAAGGCGGCGTGGTTTTCGCATGAAATCAGCCGCACAAAGGACCCGATGGCCGGATTCAAAGAAAAGCCTGTCCAGCCATTTCAGGCCTTCAAAACTTCGCATCAAATGATGGTCGAGAATCAGCGTGTCCACCGAACTGGCTAGCCGTAGTGCGTTTTGCCAGGCCCGTTTACGCAGATTTGAACTCAAATGATCAAGGTAGAGGGGCGGACCATCTGCCAGCAGAATATCCGGCTGCCATTCAAGAACAAGATCAACCGTGTCGTCATCCAGAAGCTGAATATCCGAGGTGTGAACAAACACAATGTCATTTTTTTCTATCCGGGTCATCATCACCATTGCGTTATGTTCTGTTCTTTCTCCATGGGGTACAGGTATGGAAAAATGCAGAGGCTTGATTTTCGATGTCGCCTCCTGCCATTGGGCATCAAGCCTTTCTTTGAGGGCTGCAAATCTTTTTTGTTCGGCAACACCAACCAAACAGCACAACCCTCGGACACCAAGTGATTCAGCCCCGATAATTTCTATCTTCATGCTAGATATCCTTTTTAACCATCATATTTCCAGAGACGCGTTAATGTAATAGGCGGCATGGGCAAAGCAGATGGTCTGGCTGATAAAAATCAAATACTGATTTTTTGGCCGACCTTAATATCATGATATTTGTCTTGAAACGCAGCCCTGAACAATTCAATGCTCCAGTCGGAGCTGTCATGGGGTGAAAGGGCAACAAATTGCGGGTTGACCTGTTTAACGGCCTGAATCGCATTTTTTACATCTTGCTCTTTTATCCCCTGCCAGGGAAACCGATGGGTTCCGACAATATTTTGAATGTTAAGCGGTCCCAGCATGATCCGACCCGTTTTTACTGGAAAATGCAGTCCACCGATAATGCCGTATATGGGGGCATCAAACAGGGCCTGGGCCCTTTCAATGATCCGTTCAATGGTCTGATGCCCGCATCCGATGATCAAAACAATCCCCTTGCCGGCCACATTGACGGCCAAACTGTTTTCAAGGGTGTGCCCCAAAACAAAAAGGTTCCTGGGGATACTGCCGATACTGGCAACTCCGTCGACTAATTCAAAGGGGGTATTGATGACCTCAACTTCCGGTTCAGGGTTCCAATGGGAAGGTGAAATCCGGGTGGGCGAATAAACGGTTATCTGAGGAAGATGTGTCTTCCCCTGGGAAAGGCTGAACTGCTTGGTTTTTTGTTCCTTCATTCCGCCAATGTGATCCAAATGGCGGTGGCTGATAAAAATAAAATCCATGTCAGGCAGGGATATATTTAATTTTTCAGCGTTGGATACCAAGGGGGAGGGATGCTCCTTGTCCTTGTTAAACCCCAAATCCATCAAAATTTTTGTGTCGCCAGCCTGGATAAAATAGGACACGCCGGCTTCTGTCTTTAAGGAAGGGTCATCTGCATAAAAATCAACCAAGGGAAGAATGGACAGAGTCTTGACTGTACCCATTGGTAATTTTTCAAATTGAAGACCGGTCAATTCTTTTTCAACCTGTTTGTTTCCCTTGATCAACTGAACCAGCTTGATACCCAGTATCACACCAACTATTGCGACTAGACAAAACATGACATAAACAACTACCATATCAAACTCCTTTGGTATTATTGCCCCCAGCCCCGATGGGGTCTGGTTTAAAAATCCTTGAACCGCCCGACGATGGCATCACCTGTTTTGCAGCCGATATGGCTGGCAATTACAGGGCATTTGGCTTTGAGTAAAAAATAAATATTTTTATTTATATGAGAGAGGGTTTCAAAATTTCCCTGTCCCTTGGCAATGATCAGATCGGCTTCATTAAAAATTTTTAAAAATTTTTGGGAACAATCTTCTAAAAGCGTGCCAGGAGCATCCGACCCATTATCAATAACCTGAACCGTATCTGTCATGCCGGTCTGGATAGCGTCTTCCATGGTTGCATCATTGAGGACCGGCATCCCCCTGACCGAATAAATCACCTTGTGCATCGGCAGAATTTCGATCAATAGTCGATCAAAAACAATTTCCCCGGTATTGTCACCCAAAAATAAAATTTTATTTGCCTCAGATACGGCATCCGACAACTGATCTGTGTTTCCGATCAAAGGATCTGTAAGTGATGACTGGATGGTCTGTTTGATCATTGTCTGATCCACTACCAGACTGGCCCCAAAATCAATGATATTTCCGGCGATAGCCAGGCGGACAGCGGTTTCAAACTGGTTTGGAGAATCTAATATGGCTGCCTTCATTTCAGGATAAAGGTCAAGGGCATATTGATTATATTTTATTTTTAATTCTTTATAGGGGTCATCACACCCGGATAGGGTTCGAATCTTCCGGTGAATATATTGGGCCATGACAGGCGGAGACTGTTGAAAATCCATCTTGCTGACTGCTTTTAAAATTTGTCTGAGAATAGTTTCCTGTGCCGGTTTTTCCGAAATTACCATGCGGACGGCATCAAGGGTCTGCCGCATAAAACAGGGCAGACAATCATAATAGGTTTCCATATATAAATAAGTCCTTTGTCCTATCAAAGATAATTTTATATTATACCTTTAAGCAATACCCTTCATTTTTCGTTTTGAAGCACGTTGAGTACCTTGCCAGGCTTGAGCGCTTCTGTTAATGCAGAATATCCGCCGTCAACGATGTGTACATCTGAAAAACCTTTTGACAACAAATAGGCACAGACAATAGCTGATCTGACATGGTCCCCTCTTTTTTATTTAATTGGCATACATTTTGAAATTTGAGATGCAAGGCATATGCCAAAAAACAAGGACAAACAGAATATTTTATATTGTATTTAATTTCAGCAAGTTGAATTTAGCCCTTCACTTTTTTATCTGGCCGAAGGTCGAAATAGCAAGACATCAAAAGCCGCATTGTTGCGACATCCACTATTGCAATAAAGGATGAGCCGTCATGGCAATGCTATTTCATCCAGATCCGAGGACAGTTTTCTGACGGTTCTGACAAATTCATTTTGAAAATTATCATTGCAGAACGGCTCAACAAGACCCTGTCGTGACCCGGACGTATTTATTGCTTGGCCTTTTCATTCGTGAGAATAATCAGGTTTTCATCAATCAGATCAATGCTTTGAATAGAACCTTCAATAAAAACTTTTTCACCGAACAGATTGGTTAGCCAAAAGCCCGCGCCTTCAGCCTCGATACGGCCCACATCCCGCATAATTTCCTTTTTT
>CAYWNB010000084.1:4616-12417 GCA_964459195.1 uncultured Desulfobacula sp. | reverse complement strand
GTCAATGGCAGAAATGGGAGCCCCTCTATTGAAGATCAGCATTTTTTGAATCAGATTTGACAATTCCCTTATATTTCCAGGCCAGGTATACTGATTAAGAATGGTTAACGCTTCTTTTTGAACACCTGGGTTATCCATTCTTAATTCATTGGAAAATTTAATCATAAAATAGGCGATCAAACCATTGATATCTTCCGGCCGATCTTTGAGGCGCGGCAGCTCGATGGTCACCACTTTCAGACGGAAATATAAATCTTCCCTGAACTTTTCTTCCAAAATTGCCTGTTCCAAATTTTTATTGGTGGCGGCTATAATCCGGACATCCACGGGAATGGTCTCTTCCCCCCCCAGTCTTTCAATATTTTTTTCCTGGAGCAGCCTTAAAATCTTCGCCTGGATATTAAGGGGCATGTCCCCGATTTCATCTAAAAACACCGTGCCGCCATTGGCCTGTTCCACCTTGCCGATATGCCGTTGGGCAGCCCCGGTGAAAGCGCCTTTTTCATACCCGAACAATTCGCTTTCAAGCAGATTTTCCGGTATGGCCACACAATTGATGATTAAAAATGATTTGTCCGAACGAAGACCGTGTTGATAAACGGCTCTGGCCACCAATTCTTTTCCGGTCCCGGATTCTCCCCGGATCAACACCGTTGCATCGGTTTGGGATACCCGGCCAATGGCTTTATACACAGTCTGCATGCCTTTGCTTTGACCAATGATGGCATCTCCGGAAAATCTTCCGGGGGCTACGTCCACTTCAACCGGAGATCTCATACAATATCCGGCTTCTATGGCCTGCTTGATCAGGCTTAGCATTTCCAGCACTTCAAAGGGCTTAAGCACATAATCATAGGCCCCAATTTTAGTGGCTTCAATGGCAATATCTGTGGTTCCAAAAGCGGTTACGATAATCACCGGGAGTTTTGAATCCATCTGTTTAATCTGCTTGAAGGTTTCTATTCCGTTCATGCCGGGCAACCGCATATCCAAAATCACCAGATCCAAATCTTCATTTTGAACAATTTCAATCCCCGCCTCTCCGGAAGCGGCGCCAACAACCCCATATTTTTCTTCCTTTAGAAGTTTACAAAAACTTATTCGGAGCTGATCATCGTCATCTATGACTAAAATACGATTCATTTTATGCGTCCTTTTATGCGTCCTTTATAGGAAGGGTAATCACAAAAGAGGCCCCTTTTCCCTCTTCACTGGTAACATCCAGCCATCCGCCATGCTCGTGTATGATATTAAAGGCAATATTTAGGCCCAAACCGGTTCCCTCTTCTTTGGTGGTAAAAAAGGGATCAAACATCTGATTTTTTATACTTTGGGGAAACCCTTCACCCTCATCAGTTATCCGGATCACATCCACACGTTTCAAAGGTTCAACATAGGCTTCTTGTTCCAAAATAACAATATGACCGCCTTTTTTCATGGCTTCACAGGCATTGATCATGATGTTTACGATCACCTCTTTGAGCTGCTCCGGGTCCAGCAGGGTTTCAGGAAGGGGGCCGTCCCGGAGGATTTTTGTCTCCACACGATAGGAAGAAAGCCTTTGTGCCAGCAGATGAACGGCACTGTCGATCACAACGGACGGACTCATTTTTTTGACAATGAGTTTTGGGGGCCGGGCAAATTCCAGAAAATTTTCAACAATTTTGTTAATCTGCACGATCTCACCTGAGATGACATTAAAATCTTCTTGTTGAGATTCTGAAAACGAACAGGTGCGCTCCAAGGAAAAAAGTCTCATTTTTACAGAAGTTAAAGGATTGCGTATACTGTGGGCGGTTCCCGCAGCCAGCTGTCCTATCAACGCCATTTTTTCAGACTGCATCAAGGATGTCTGACTTTGTTTTAATGCCCGATGGGTAAGTTCCGAATCCTCTATGAGCCCTAGCACACTTTGCTTTAAGGCGACCACCTCATCCATTGAATCACCGGAACTGCCGTCAAAATTTGCCTGGAGCACCAGTTCATGGATGGGACCCATGATATGACGGGCAAAGATAAAATTGACCAGCAGGCTTAAGATAATAACCGCCACAACTCCCATCAATGCCATATACCGCAACCTGTTTGCTTCTCGCTGGCTGATGTCTACGGCTTCTTGTATCTGCCTTTTATGGAATGACTTGAACTGGTCACAAAGTTCCAGGATATGAAAGAAAGATTCCCTGATCTCCTGATGCAGGACAAACCCCTCTTTCCGATACCCGGCCTTGTACAACTCAATCACCCGATCCCTTGTGGCAACATAACCCTTATAATCTCGTTCAATCTGGGCAAGGGTTTGTTTTTCCCAGGGCTCAGCAATCAAAGATTTTGCTGTCACCAGATGGTCATCGAACAAGCTACCGTATTTATTTAATTGGGCAAGCCAATCCGGGTTGTTGTCCAGAAAATAATAGGACAAAAACCCTTTCTGGTTGACAAGAGAAGTACCCAGGGCTTCGGCAGACTGGAATATGGCCACATTTTTGTTAATAATGGTTTTAAATATTTTTTCTATCTTATAGGTGTACAAAACCATCAGACTAGCACCAATCAATGTGATGAACAACACAATGGCATTGACCAGATAGACCCTGTTTTTAAGACTTAGATGAAGGGTAAATTTATAAAGCATGGCAAAAGGGTATCCCTATCATATATCACCACTTCTTCTCAGCAAAAGTCTTACCTCAGCCTGACGGATTCTTTCTTCCTGGTCATCTTTGCGTTGCCGGGCATTTTCCATTTTTAGTTTAATCTCCTCAAATTCTGCCGGTTTCATCAAATAATCAAAGGCCCCCAGTTTCATCCCCTCAACAGCCGTTTCAGTGGATCCGTGACCGGTCAGCAAAATAACCTCAACAAGGGGATAGGTTATTTTTATCTGTTTTAAGGTATCAATCCCGTCCATGCCCGGCATCCGGATATCCAGAATGACCACATCAATGGGGTCCTGGGCGAGCACCTTCAAAGCATCTTTACCACTGTAAGCCGTGGACACTTTTTCACCCTGGGCTTGCAGCCTGAGGGAAAACATTTGAACAAAATCTTTCTCATCGTCCACGATCAGGACTCGTGCAGGTATTTTTATCATGTTTATCCTTTCCTTGATTTATCCTTTTGACCTATTAATTATATTTTTTTGTCCTTGTCCTCTAAATTGATCATGTCAGCCATCTTGGGTAATTTAATTGTAAAACAAGTTCCTTTACCCACTGTGCTGTTCACCTCAATCTCCCCCTTCAGATCCGACATAATTTTATGGACCACAAACAATCCCAGACCCGTGCCTTCATCAAAGGATTTTGTGGTAAAAAACGGATCAAAAATTTTTCCTAAATTTTCCCTGGGAATCCCTCTGCCATTATCCCCTATTTCAAGAATAACAGCATCATGGGTTTCACAGCTGGACAAGGTAATGCAGCCATTTTCCCCCATTGCTTGAATCGCATTGTTCAACAGATTCATTAACACCTGCCGAATCTGATAGGCATCACTCCAAAGGGTAAGTTTCTTTTGATGGAGTTTCCAGATAATCCTTATCTGTTTAGCGTCCACCTCTTTTTTTAACAACCCAAGCGTTTCATGCATCAATTCCGTCAGGTCAACTTCAGAAAACTGTGGTCTTTGCCTTTTTACATGACCCAACAGCTGATGGGTTATTCTGCTGGCTCTTTTAACACTCTTTTCAATTTTTTCTACCCCCAAGAGCAAGGCCTTTTTTTGGGAATCAGTGTCCATGGTTGGTGCAGTGATAACCTGTTTGATAAACCCGGCAGCCTCATTGATGATGGCCAGAGGATTATTGATCTCGTGGGCAATGCCGGTGGACATGGTGCCCAGCGAGACAAGCCGTTCCGTATCAACTATTTTTTTTTCCAGCTTTTTTCTGTATGCAAGTTGCGCTGTCTTTTGTTCTTCAAGACGGGTCATTTCAAATGCCTGTCTGACTTTATTGACCAAATGATCAATTTCCACAGGCTTTGTCAGATAATCATAGGCACCAGCTTTTATCCCCTGGATACCATCTGAAACAGCAACATTACCGGTGAGAAGAATGACCTGGATTTTATCATGCTTTTGCTTAATCGCCTTCAATGTTTCGATTCCGCTTATTCCAGGCATTTTCACGTCCAAAACCACCACATCAACGGGTTCCCGGTCCAGAATCTCCAAACATTGCTCTCCACAAGATGCCTGAATTTGAGAAAAGCCCCTTCTTTCAAGCCGCTTGGCAATGGTCATTCGAAAGCCTTCTTCATCATCCACCAGCAGCAGCCGGATGGTCTTTCCCTTGGATTTGTTCACCTGATCTCTCACCTTTATTTTTTTAAAAAAAAGAGTTCTATATTAACCCCAGCATATTCCACCAAACGGCTGCAACAACCACTAGAACCGTCAGTAAAATCGGGGTGGCCACAAGCCCGACCTTTGTCAGGTCAGAAGATTTAAAATACCGGTAACTATAAGCAATGGCATTGGGCGGACACCCAATGACCAAAAGCATGGCAAAGGAGGTCGCCATTCCCAGACACAGCGCCAAAATAACGGGATTCACCCCTTCAAGCTGGGCCATGGGAATGACAATGGGGAGAATCAGAGCGGCGGCGGCCACATTGGCCATGGCGTTTGTTACCAGGGCACCGAAAACACCCACACCGATAAAAAGAACCAGCCAGCCCTTTCCCTGGATCAGGGGAAAGAACAGATTGGCAAAATAATCTGCCGCACCTGAATACCCCATGGCAAGCCCCAAAGAGATGCCGCCCCCAAATATGAACAGGGCCGTTCCCCATTCCAGGTTATCATTGATATCTCTCCACTTCAGCACTTTAAACAATACCAGAGCCGCAACTCCCAACATACCGGTAATTGAATAATCTATACCATGAAGCCCCTTGGTCAGCCAGAGGGAAAATGAAAGTAAAATAATGGCAATGGTTTTTTTCTCAAGGACTGTCATGGGGCCTAGATCTTCGTCAAACTCAGGCAGCTTGTACTTTGGATCCGGCCGAAACACCAGATAGACAATAAAAACCGCAATGGGAGTCGTGATCAAGGCGGCGGGCATGGCATACAAGATCCAATCAAAAAAGGTTATTTCAACCCCTGTAAACTCCTTTAAAAAAGCCGCAGAAACCATGCAGCGCCCTCCTCCGATGAGAGATCCCATACCGCCGCAGGAACAGCCAAAGGGCAATGACAGCATCATAAACTTGGCCGTGTTGGTATGGGGCTCAATTCCTGCGGCCCGCATCAAGGGCAGCATGGTCACAATTCCGATGGCACAGGCGGCGGCATCATGCATGAATGAGGAGGCAAGCCCCAATCCTATTGCAATAATAAAGGTAAACCGGGTGATGCTGTTCCCGGCCTTTTTGATGATATAATATCCCAACCGTTTTGTTAAGCCCGCCTTGTCCAGGGCAATGGCAAAGATCAGGCAGCACATGATAAAAATAACCACCGGATGCATATAGGGGGCCCAGGCACTTTTCACATCGGTAATCTGCATGACCACAAGGGAAACCCCGATTAAGACCGCCGTTATTTCCAGGGGGATGGGCTCAATTACAAACAAAATAATAAGCACCGCAAGAATGGATAAAAATCGCTTTGCCTTTGGGGAAAGCCCGTCAACATAATCGATGGTAACCCTATCCAGGTCCAAATTTTTTGCCCGTTGTCCCAGATAGTGAACACTGGCCTCCAATGAACCAGGAGTATTTGCCTTTAAAATATAGACTTGGGTATCTGCTTGACCGCCAATTTGACCGCCAATTTTGTCGCCTGGGACAAGGGTAAAAAAATCTACTACAGATGCCAGAATCCGTTGGTCAGTATCGCCTGTAATTTTGAATTTCGTTCCTTCCGGTCTTGGCAACAGGAAGATAAAAATACCGAACAACACTGCCATGCCAAGTTTAAATCCATTTGTTTTATAAAACATTTTTTCTCCTTAACAGCTCAACAATTGTGCGTATTTTAATTATTCCGAAGAGGGTTTGGTTGAAACCTTTAATTGATACCGGTGTGCTTCATGTATTTTGTCTATTAACGTCAACAGTTCACAGGGTTTGGTCAGGTAATCAAAGGCGCCATATGCGATTCCTTCCCTGGCAGCCGTCTGGGACCCGTGCCCTGTCAAGATGATCACCGGAAGATTGGGCACCATTCTTTTGATCACCTTCAACACTTCGATGCCATCCATGTCCTCCATTTTCAAATCCAGGACCACCACATGAAAGTCATTTTTACGTAAGATCTGTATGGCCTGGGTTCCGCTAAATGCCGTGGTCGCCTTGATCGATCGCCTGGCCAGCCGGTTGGACAAAACATGCAAATACCCTTTTTCATCATCCACCAACAAGACATTTAAGAGGGAAGGCCGTTTATATTTCTCAGCCATGGGTTCCTTATTATCCTTTAAATCATTATCTTTTATATTTGGCGTCCGGTTATCTCTTTTATCCGGGCTTCAACAATTTTTTCTTCCTGTTTTCTTTTCTTGGAAGCCGCGGCTGTCACCTTACTTAACAGCAAATCAATGTCACAAGGCTTCATCAGGTAATCAAATGCACCCAGCTTCATCCCGTCAATTGCGGTTTCCACCGTGGCATGACCTGTCAGCATGACAACTTCCAACAGAGGAAAGCGTTTTTTAATTTCAACCAGGGTCTCCATCCCATCCATTCCCGGCATTTTCACATCCAGGATTACCACCTCAATCCCTTTGTTTTTTTCAAGTTCGTCCAGGGCATCGGTTCCGCTGTAAACAGCCCAAACACCTATCTGCCTTTTTTCCAAACGCTTTGTCATGGTATCAAGAAATGCACGTTCATCATCCACAAGTAATAATTTTATGGTTTTCATATATTCTCTCCTCGTTTATTTATTTCATGAACATGGGTAGGTTCAATTTCAGCCGTCTGGAAGGGTATCCATATACGAAACCGTGACCCCTTTTCTACCTGAGAGTGAACATCAATTTTTCCGCCCATCTTCTGGATAATGCCATAGCAGATGGAAAGCCCTAGACCCGTTCCTTTTCCCACGGCCTTTGTGGTAAAAAATGGATCAAATATCCTAGTAAGATTGTTTTTGGGGATGCCGGGTCCATCATCTTGAATTGAGATCACCACATTATTTTTTTCAAGTTTACTGACCTTTGTTTCAATTTTTATGGTCCCTCCTGTTTTTTCCATGGCGTCAATGGCATTGTTGATTAGATTTAAAATTACCTGCTGCAGTTCAGAGGGCGAGATCCTGATATAGGGAATTCCCTGATTCAGATCGGTTTCAATCGTGACATTGTTATATTTGGCCATTTGGGCGGTCAGAGAAACAATTTCTATGATGGCATCATTAACCTGGACATCATTCACCGTGGAATCAGTTTTTCTGGCAAAACTTAAGAGTTTGTGGGTAATCTCTTTACACCGTCTGCCCTGGGTATTTATTTGCCTCAAGGCACGCTTGAATTCATCCCAATTTTTAGACTCTTTTAAATCCTCGTCTTCAAGAAGATCTTCTATCCACCCGGCCTCTTCAACCATGATGGCCACCGGGTTATTAATTTCGTGGGCAATACCTGCGGCCAGTTCTCCTATTGTGGCAAGCTTTCCGCTTTCAACCACCTGTTTGTTCATGACCTCGCTTTTTTTGTCTGCCTGCAAAATTAGCGTTACAATATTACGCGGAAGGGTAAAGGCCACCGAAAGGATGGCGATACACCCGATAGCAAATAATCCCAGGGCAAGCACCTGTGTTTTCCACAAATCATGGAAGGCATCTTTGACAT
>CAYWNB010000084.1:0-4516 GCA_964459195.1 uncultured Desulfobacula sp. | reverse complement strand
CTTTTATAGGTTGTCAGGTAAAAAGACAGGGGGCGGGGGAAATTTTGTCCAAGGATTCCGTCCACAAAAAGCCTGGAGATAAATTGCTCTTGTTCCAGCAGTTTCTGAGCTTGCAAAAATATGGTTTTTTCTTCCGGTGTCAGGTGCGCCACCATATCAAGCATTGTCATCCTTGCCCTTGGCAGGTACATCCAAAAATAAAACAGGTCCAGGGAATTGATAATGATCATCACCGCCCTATCACTTACCTCGGAATTTTTGTGGCAAAACAATAGAGTGGGTTTTTCAAGAATCTTGAGTTCCTCGGTTTCAGGAAAAAGAAGTTCAAGACGCGAATAGGTTTCGAACAGGTCAGAAAATTTTTTCTGGATGTCCCTTTTTCTAAGATCCATGTTCTGGACCCTGTCCACGGTTCCCTCAATGAGCCCTGCCACGGTATCGGAAGCCGCTTTTGAAATAATCGCCGCCCATTTTTGAAGAACCCCCTCCACCCCGGGGGTATTGAAAAATATCAAAATGGCACCGATCAGGCTGTTGAAAAGAACCGCCACCGGAATGGCCAGGATGCTCCTGAAAAAATTACCGGTGATCGCCCCCTTGGGCATCCCGCGAAAGGTATTGTGGGAAGAAAGATAAATGCCGTTGGCAAGCCCCATGACCGAATAGAGCATCAAGGGACTGGAGGCCACAGTAATGCCAAAGGTCCGCTCAAGGAGGAGTGTTTTGACCACATAATCCAAAAGCGGCACTGAAAAACCGGTATATAACAAGGCATCGGTCAGTCTTTCCCAACTGACATAATCATTCCATTTGAGCAAAGAAGACCGATTGATGCCGCCGCCGCCAAGAACCGACTGCAAAATCACCCTGAAACCTGTGATCCCGAACCAGATAAAGGCACCAAAATAGGCCAGAAACCACCAGTCTTTGGTGAGGGAAAAACAGACAAACGCGGGAACAAACCCGATCAAAATTTTCAGACAATTTTTAAATTTTGTATTGAGATTTTTCCATGAATTTGTTCTGGATTTTTTTTCACCCGTGGATGGGGCCAATCCCAGACCATTTCTGTTGTTTTTTTGAATGCCGCCAAGGGTGACAACATTGCCGCAGCTTTTCATGTCCAGGGAAAAGGACTCCAATACCCATTCCCTTTTTTTTAAGGGAATGATTTGATCAAAGCCGGGCAGCCATTTTAAGGCCTTCATCATCCATTTACCCCCCCGGCTTATCTTATTGGTCGGAAAGGAAGTCATCCGCTGGCTCACATGGATATTTGCCGGAAGAATCAATCGGTTACCGACACGTTTTTGGATTTCGTGCATGGCCCGAAAAGTCAGGGTTTCGACAATACCAAACCCCATTCCGTATGCCTGGTGGGAATTCCCGGTTGAGTCGCTTCCGATCCTGGATTTGAGTGGACGCACCGTGTACATTTTTTTCAAGGCATCAATATCATAGAGGATATTAAAGAGTTTTTTGATTCGATCCGATTCATCTTTATACCCGGCTTGTTCCATGGACAATTTAATGTGTCGAATCACCCGTTTTAATTTTAGCAGACTTCCGGTATTAATGGCTTCCTGAAGTGCATTGACGGAAACCAGATGATCTGTTCGCCCGGCGATAAAATCCTTTAAATTGATGATTTCAATCCGGGTGATCAGGCCGTTGCCCTCATACAAAATTTCAAGAACATCTTCGGGTTTGAGATCCCCCAGTTTCAGGGTAATTCTGAAATCGTGATGAAGCGATTTTATTTGTTCAAACAATTCCTGGAAACTTAATTTGAGTCTGTCTGGAACATTCGGGTCATCGCTGATGGTAAGCGGATGCAAAATATCCGGATACATTTCAGGGCAAAGATAGGTGGTAATAACCTCCTGGGCACTGAACCGATCCATTCGCAGAACCAGATCTTTTATCTCTTGCTGTTCAGTGGCATCTGCCGTGGCAAAGGACTGGTTCAATACTTCCATTCGATCTTTCATTGCCGAAACAGCCAGGGCGTGGATATATTCCCCAAGATGGGGAACGCATGGCTGTCCGGGAGCGGCAAATTGGGAAAACGCTTCAGGGCAAAGCCGTGGCAGCTCAATGCCCAGAGTCTGGCACATGGTGTCCAGATGAAGTGCATTAAACCTATCGAGAAGGCCCAACACATATGTTTCCTGATACTTTAGTATGGCCCTGCCCTGTTCCATGAAATGAACCACATGGGGTTCGGCAAGAAAACACAAAAACGCCTCGGCATCAGGAAGTCCCCGGGATACCCAGATAAGCGAGATATAACGATCCCGGTACCGGGCCCAGAGTTCAATTCCGATACGAAGGTCAATTTCCATTATTCTGGCCGCTTCGATGAGTTCTGCGGCAAACCTGGGTTCAATACAATGGTAGTAAATCACCCGCAAACGCCGAATCCCCTTTATCCAGGCATCCATGATCAAATAGGTGGGTGATTTTCGACCCGAGGTATTGGCATCATGGACATGGTCATCAAAGGTGAGCTGGTTCCATTCTTCGGGCATTTCCAGCAGATGATAATACTTGAGCAACCGCCTTACCACCCTGGGTTTGCCAAAGGCGGCCATCCTGAAATTATGGGCAAGTTGTAGCTGAAGAGAATAGTTGCCCTTGGCCCGGACCAGTTCCTTCATAATCTGAAGAAGGATTCGGGCCGTATTTTTCGGCATGGAGCCACCGGCGGTATCGAGCACCTCATCTTTCAATGCTGTCAACGCCTGGAGGCGGTTTTCGATCTCCCCCCTTTCCATGGATTCCAGCAAATTCACAATGGCATAGGCCGTACGAAGCCCCTTGGACTCTGCCATTTCTTTTATCCCAAGGGGATGGAAAAAAGGATAATACAATTTCCGAGTATAAAGGATATTGTCAGCATCATAAACACAATTGACAATGCCAATCAGTTCATGGTCCCGGCGATCAAAAAAACAGTATTTTACCTTAAATTTCTCCAAAAAAGACCCTTGCTGTAAAATTGTCGGAAGAAACCCCTATACCACCTTAATACCCCCAATACAATCTTGAAAATTTAAAGATCAATTCTTTAATTACCAAGGATCCCAAATCAATGATCAAAGATCAATGGTCAATTCAAATTCGGAACTTTCCTCAACCCGTTTGATCTTAAACCCCAATTTTTTTCCCAGTTTCAGCATCTGGGTATTTTCTGCCAGCACAAACCCCATTATCTTTTTCATGCCCTGGTTCCGTGCGGCCGCAAGACATTGGACGAGTAAGGCCGCACCAATCCCTTGTCCCTGCCAGTCATCGCAGATGGTCACGGCAAATTCGGCCTGACTGCCGTCAAAATACCCAATAATTCTGGAAACCCCGATTATTTTTTCAGGGTCCTCACCCATTAATGCCACCAGTGCAATCTCGCGATCATAATCAATTTGTGTCAATCGGATCAGCATCTGCTTGGACAACTGTTTTAAAGGGGAAAAAAACCGCATGTAAACGCTTCTTTTGGACAGGGAATTAAAATGATCGATCATCATATCTGCATCATCTGGTCGAATGGGGCGAACAAAAAAATCATGCCCATCCATAGTTCTTCCCCTTGATTCGTATTCCCAAGGGTATGAGCTAATAATCAGGTGACGGGGGGAAATTTCTTTGCAAGGTGCAATATGAACCCTTGCGTCCACAGCGAAAATCTTCCCGTCTTTGACCATGAAAGGATTAATATCCAGGTCGGTAATTTCCGGGAAATCGGTCACCAGACGTCCTGTCCGTATCAAGAGTTCCTCCAGTTGTGTTTCACTTACCCGGGCAATATGTCGAAACCCGTTTAATACCCTTGAAATTTTTGTTCCCCGAATCATCTGCCGGGCAAGGGAATGGTTCAAGGGCGGCAGGCCCATGGCGATATCTTCAAACACCTCGGTCATGACACCCCCCATACCGAAAACAATCACCGGCCCGAAATCGACATCCTTTTTGGCACCGATGATCAGTTCATAGTCCGGGTCCGTAAGCATTGTCTGGACCGTTACCCCTTTGATGTCAGCACCGGGGGCAAAGGCCATGGCAGCTTCCATGATACGGGCATAGGCTGTTTTAACCGCTTCGGGTGTCTCAAGATTAAGGACCACCCCGCTGCAGTCTGATTTGTGGGAAATCTGGGGTGAACAGATCTTTAACACCACTGGGTAGCCCAGTTTTTCCGATATCGATAGGGCCATTTCCGGCGAATCAGCAATTTGGGTCTCATTTACGGGAATTCCATAGGCAGCGAGCAACTCTTTTGCACTCGGTTCCAAGAGGGATTTCTCTCCTGCGGCAAGCGCATCCCAGACGATTTTCTGAGCCTTTTTTCTGTCGATGAGCAACCGGACATCTTTCCGAACAGGAATTTCATGGAGCCGTTTAATATTTTGACCATAGTGATACAAATTTTTAAAGGCGCGAACCGCCTGCTCCGCTGAATCATAGGTGACAATCCCGGCCTGGTTGAAAACCTGCCGGGCCTTGTTAACATTGTCCC
>CAYWNB010000083.1:2564-12557 GCA_964459195.1 uncultured Desulfobacula sp. | reverse complement strand
CATATGATGAAATGATGGTCTCCGCAAAATCAAAATATAAGGAAATGGAAAACAAAGGATTCAAAGTAGTAAAAATTGATATTGATATTGAAGAATTAATTGAATGGTGTCGGAATAGAAAAGTAACAATAAATCCTGAATCCAGGACTAAATTTTCTATGAAAAAACTTAAGGAGATGATATCAAATAATGATTTAATTAATACTTGATGCTACACAGTCAGATTGGATGGATGAACTTATATCTGTAGATGGCTGAGCACTGGGATCTCTACCCCAAACGATATCATTACCACTATTTCCCGAGAACAGGTTGTTCATGCAAACAAAATCGGTATCCCCTTCTTTTAAATAAAAACAAGCAGTTTTTAATGCACCCTTCCGTCTGGTTTATATTTTTGTTGAGTCAGAATTAAGTGTTCCTGATAGGATGGTCTTTTTTATAAAAAGTTAAAGGGCACTGTGTTCTTTATATATTATCCTGAAAGTCGGATATACAAGCGACCAAACCCTCAGTCAGTGTGGCAGCAAGAGTCAAACACCGTACACGGAAAATACTCAAAAAGAGAGGTCTTGAGTTTTTCGTTGTAACAGAGGCTTACCCCGTAAACGAGTACGCTGGTTTTCAAGATTTTTCTTGACGGTGATCAGTGGTTTGTCCTAAACATACATATGCGAATTATAATTATCATATTGACGATTATCGTTTTGGTCCTCTCCGTTCTGGTCGGCCTGAAAGTGATTAACGATAAGGTCAGGGATTATTCTGTCAGCGCGGTCCATACCATTCTCAAACAAAAAAATGTTAATGGTATAGAGTTGCAGAATCTTGGATTCAAAGATGCCAGATACCTGTTTCCAGTGACATTGGCATGGGCTGGCGTGAATGCCCAGGCAAGGATCAAGGATCCTTCAGACGATATGGGGGATAAAACCTTCTCAATACAGGTTGACAGCCTGCAGGTGAATGGGGCAGGTTTTATGAGCAATAGATTCATCATTAAAGGCCGTGGTCTGGACATCCTGCCTTTGGAAGATAAACCTGACGCTAGCAAGATGCCCCTGGATGATCTCTCCGTAAGATTGGAGCAGGGGGAGTTTGAGTATGAGGTCGTTTTAGAAGGTTTGGACCCCTATAAAGCCAAAGAATATCTTCGCGGGATATACGGTCAGTTAAACGCGTTGATCAATAATCAAAAAACCCAGATTCCCCTGTACTTTTCAGGCATTTTGCTTTTCCGCATTAACCAAGATATGGTCGATGCTGTCATCTCAACCAAACGGGACGCTGAGGGCAATACGATCCTCCAGATTAATAAAGAAGTCTTTAAAACCCTGGCATTATACAAGGATTACAAGATGACAGATGCGGATGCTCAACTGCTCTCGGTCAATCCGTTTAAAATACCAAAGCTGATCCAGATCATGACCTTTGCAAAAAATGAGGCTGAGCAATATGAAGGGGTGGGGACCGTTCCGGTCGATGCCTATCGTCATGTGCTCTGGAGTTATTCGCTGACCAAAGAGTTCGGGCCCAAGTTTGCAGAACAGGTCACCGATGCCCATGAAAAATACGATTTTGAAAATACTGAGGCAGAGCATCGGATGGATTACAATAATAATGCTGTCGGGCGGCAGTATGCATTGAAAAATGTTGACCTGGTAAGTATTCTTGAGCGGATCGTAAAAGATCCTGATGTGATATTAAAGGCCGATTAAATCTTTTGATCCCGATTGTTGGGTTTGAGCCGGCTCCATGGTGACCCACAGATGCCATCATTCATTTTTACCAGACTTGATGCCGAGGTATGAAAATTCCTTGCAAATGGATTATCTGTGGTTTGCCAAAATAAGATCATCCTTCAATCTCAAGGAGATTCCTGTTTTCAAAATTTATTGTAAATGAAAAATTATCCTGATATTCAGATGTGCTCTTTATGGAAAAAGTGATGAGGGAGAACATAATGTATCGGGCGTTGATCCAATTGTTGATTTTCCAATTCAGAATAATTCGAATTCTGTTCAAGTCAAAAGATGACCTTGTTTTAGAAACGATAGAACTTCGACAGCAATTGGCGGCTTGATGAGTATAATATTGGCGTATCCAATATAGATCAATAACATAACAAGCTGAACAATGCACTTAATCGGCTTACCCAGTCGGTGAGACATTAAATCTGGGTTCATATCGACCTCCATTTCTGTTTTTTGTAGAAATATCAAGTAGATAATCGCCCTTGACCATTCAAAGGTCAATTATAATTTTGTTACGTCAAGTAATATATAGATCACATTTTGGCAGGGCCTAAAAATTCATTTCCCGGGGTCTGAACAAAAATCAAGTGTTTCTCCAATATACAGTAACAGGGGGTTGGTTCAATTGACTGTGACGATTGTCCATATACTTGAATAAAAAGTTTTTCCGTTTAAAATAGTAGTTTATATTTATTTACAAAAATAATTCGTTTTGATACTGATGAAAAAAATTAAACAATATACAGGACTATATAAAATTGTCTGAAGTTCAGCACACCGATAATATAAAACGAAGGCGCAATTTTTTTGTTCTGATCGGTTCTTCTGGAATAATATTACTCTTGGTATTTATGATAATCGATTATTTGGAAAGAGATACCCTTGAGTTTTTCATTAACATATCAATGGTTTTAATTCTTATTTTCGGCGCTATTGGACTTTTTAAATTTAATGCAGACCGGCTTGTCTACTGTATAGGCATCAACCTGTTAAACTTTGCCATGCTTTACAATGTTTCAATTGGTGCTGGGGATATGGTTGCCCTTTTCTGGCTTTTTCTTTCACCGGTGTTAATATTTTTCTTTTTAGAAAGAACTGAGGGAATAGTATCGGCAACTCTATTCTTTTGTATGACCATCATACTATTGGTGTATCCGTCTTTGTTTGGCACCTTTGCATATGGATTGGATATGAGTTTTCGTTTTCTCATATCATTATTTTTTATAACGATTACAGCATATGGTTTAGAATCATCGAGGTCTCGATTCAGCATGTTGCTGAAAAAATCCAACCAAAAATTAATTTTACAGAAACAGGATCTTGAAACAGCATTATCCAAAGTCAAAACCCTGAGTGGCATGCTTCCCATATGCTCACATTGTAAAAAGATACGAGATGATAAAGGATATTGGACTCAAATAGAGTCTTACATTCATGACCATTCGGAGGCTGAATTCAGCCATAGTATCTGCCAGGAATGTGCTAAAAAATATTATCCCGAAATGGACCTTTATGGTAATGATGACAGTTAAGTATTTTTATCCAATCCTATATTTTTCCGGGCCTAAAATTGTACAAATACCATAAATAAACACGAGTAAAACTGCTAAAATCAAACAAAAATTTTGCAACCTTAAACTTTTTAATGTAGCGTTCCATTGCTATGGATATAGAAAGATGTGCCTTAGGTGCAATTTTTAAGGCATTGGTAAATTATGCCATGATCGGTGATCGTGATAAATATTTTATAAAAGCTTTTTTAGCTTGGGGACGGCTGAATCTCGACCCAAAGAAATATAATGTAGATGGTGATCCAAATTGGAAACCATCTACATAACAACAGTATTGTTCTATTTATTTTCTGACAGTGGTGGAACAAAAGCGCGTGCTTGACGCTAAAATCAACTTAATAGGAAAACAACATTCCTGTCTGGGACTTTGCTACAGGGTGGTTAATACATAATTAACAGGGTTTTAGTTTTCCCCAAACAAAAAAAGAGGAAGCCCCGGAAGACTCCCCCTTTTTTAAAGCTGATTAGTCCCTATGCCTACTAAGCCCATACCACACATCCAAAAACAATGGCAACCTGCTCTCTACATTGCGTGGCAGTCCTGCCGCATCACCACGGCAATTTACCCTGTTTCATGTCAACATTTTCCAATAGCATCCAGAAACCTCCGAACCACACTTCAGGCAGAGGCCCATTCAATGAATATCCGAAAAATTTTTACGCCTTCCAAACTTCTGAAGGTCTGTATATTGTTGATCCGAGCCGTATATATAAATTGAGTTAGGCGGATCAGTTCAGCAACTCATCCGGCGTACTTTTAAACAGGGGGGCCGGATCCACCAACTGCCCCTGAACAGAGATAAACAAATGCAGATGGGGACCGGTGGCGCGGCCAGAACTGCCCGCCAGACCGATTTTTTGTCCTTTTTGCACAAGATCGCCTTGGGCAACCAGGAATTTTTTTAAGTGAAAATAAAGGGAAATTACACCGTTACCGTGGTCAAGATACAATGAATTTCCGGCATAGTAATGGCCTTCAACCAGTATTACCCGCCCCTGTGCAACCGCTTCCACGGCACTGCCCGAAGCTGCTCTGAAATCAAGTCCCCGGTGGGGATTTTTCGGTTTTTTATTCAGAAACCTTCGCAAACCATATCTGCTGGTTATTTTCCCTGGCACTGGCAGATGAAATGGCAACTACCGCATCCGCTGATCAGACCATTTGTTCTTAGCCGAAGTGGTTCTCTTCCTCTCCTTTTTGATCCGGTCATGAACCGACTCCGGAGGGGTGACCATCTTGGAGGGCAATGTCAATTCCTGGCGGGGGTAGGATTTCGAAGATATCCTTATTCTCCGGACCCATCTCATCTTTTGCCCCCTCACCATGGCCTGAACTTCCAATGACTGCGATCCCGGATTGATGGTCAACACATCCGTCCCCAGCAAGGCCAAGGCCACATGGCGATTGTTCCAGACAGAGACAGAAGGATCCATTGCATGGATACCTGTTCCAACTCAAGGCCCGAGGTCAGTCTGTCCCTTTAGCAACTGGAAGAGTATTAGAAGTCGGTATTGGATTCCTCGTACATATGTTATAAGTACCCCAAAAATGCCGTGTTGCTTGTTTAGGCTTTGAACCGTTAGTTCAAAAGGTGGGTGTCCAATATTACCTTCTGGCTTTTCCATACCATCTGGAACCTGCCCACCGGTAAAAGTGTGGACTCCCATTTATTATGCATTAGGACAAAGACAATCAGACAATCACGCACACTCTAGGGACAAAATTAATTCAAAATTGGAAGCACTATTTTGAATATCACTTTTAAATTGATTGTTTATTCCAATTTAAAGGAGACTTTTAATTTGGTACGGTAACCAACAATTCTGTTATCCTCCAAACGCATATCCATCTTGACAACTTCAGCTATACGCATGTCTCGAACTGATTTGTCAACAGCTGCAACGGCAGATTTAGCAGCATCTTCCCAAGAAGTTTCAGAAAACCCTACAATTTCAACAATTTTGTAAACGCTTGATTCCATGGTAATCTCCTTTCAAAGGTTAAAATGGTTTTAAATATGGGCTTGCTACGATTTTAATTGAGAACAGAAAATTCTTAAGCCCGATGATTAATGATATAGATATTAAATTTTTTTGTATACTTGTTTTATATTTTTTTTTTTGATATTTTGGTGGGATAATAGTTAAAAAATCAATACGTTATTTGGATACAAATTAATTGGTTATTCATTAACCCGATTCCGCAAACTCCCAGCACATTTAAACGGAACAACTCTCCTCCCACCCAGCATCATATCCTCGCCTGTGGCTGGATTCCTTCCCTGGAGATACTCTATGTGCTTGGTTTGAAATTGAGGAGATTGAAAGAATGAGTCTTTGTGTTTTAGGGATACCAGGATAAAACCGATAGGTACCGCCGATCCTGTGCTATTGAGCATCGCGGCCAATATCCAGATCCATGTGATAATATAAATTGGTATCAGAATTGACCTGCAACAGCAGCTGGAGAAGGATATCCTTGGTAAAGGGTCTGATATATTCCGAACTTAAATAATATCCCTGGACATCCTGCCGGGGAACAATGCTTTCCACGGCATAGTCAATTCGCCATCACCGGTTCTTTTTCCGCATACCAGACCGTACCGTGGGAATTTTTCAGGCTGTGGCTTGTCTGGGTTTTCATAAGATTGTTCCTGCGATCAAAAAGTTTGATTGTAACGGTAAAATAAATATCTTTTTGAATCCACTCAAGGTAAAAATCCGCCTTGACTTTTCACGGCGTGTCTGTGCAAATACAAATTTTTTATTGGAAACCACAAAACAGGTAAGCCTAAATGACCTATTTCAAACTATTTTTAACCGCGTTTTTATGGGGGGGGACCTTTATTGCTGGAAAAGGGATTGCTGGCAGTGTAGACCCCTATTCTGCGGCTTTTTTAAGATTTGTCATCGCCTCGGCATTTTTGATTTTTTTGACCAGGCGAACAGAAGGCCGCTTACCCGGTATCAATTGGAGGCAAGCCGTCAATATCCTTTTCCTCGGGCTTACCGGGATATTTGCCTATAATATTTTCTTTTTTACCGGGCTTTCCCTGATCAATGCCAACCGGGCATCCCTGATCATTGCCACCAATCCTATTTTTATCAGTCTGTTCTCGGTGTTGCTGTTCAAAGATAGATTGTCCTTCTTAAAGATAGCCGGCCTTTGTTTATCTGTAACCGGCGCATTGCTGGTTATTTCCTCGGGTCACATCACCAGTATTTTTAAAACAGGTATGGGGAAAGGAGAATTGGCTATTTTCGGCTGTGTGGTCTCATGGGTATCTTATTCACTCATGGGAAAACCCCTCATGCAAAGTCTGTCCCCCATGGCATCGGTTTGTTATTCAGCCATTGCCGGAACCCTGATGCTTTTTTTCCCGGCCCTGGGCCACGGCCTTTTTTCCAATATACCTAGTTATGGGGCCATGGACTGGGTCAGTCTTTTTTATCTAGGATTTTTTGGAACGGTTTTGGGATTTTTTTGGTATTATGAAGGGATACAAAAAATCGGCCCCATGAAGGCAGGTGTATTTATTAATTTTGTACCGGTCTCTGCCATTGTTCTCTCCTATTTCATTCTCAAGGAACCCATCACAAAAGAAATACTGGCAGGTGCCGTACTGGTAACTGCAGGCGTTTATTTAACTAATTTTTCGGGATTCCAGACAAGTCCGGGTCCTGACAAATAAAGGAGCAACCCGATGTTTACGACAGCTATGGTCAAAATACCGTGTAAAAACCTGGTCAACGGAATCAACAACGCAAAATTGGGAAAACCTGATTATTCTTTGGCCTTGGACCAGCATACCCGATATAGGGAGGCCCTTGAAACCTGTGGCCTGGAGGTGGTGGTGCTGGCAGCTGATGAAAATTATCCCGATTCCACCTTTATTGAGGATACCTGTCTTGTGACACCCCATTGTGCCATCATCACCAATCCCGGGGCAGAAACGAGAAAGGGAGAGATTTCATCGGTAAAAGAGGCCATGGAAACCCTCGGCCTTAACATTGAAACCATTCAGGCACCAGGCACCCTTGATGCCGGAGACATCATGATGGTGGGGTCCCATTTTTTAGTGGGGCTGTCCCTGCGCACCAACAAGAAAGGGTTTGAGCAATTGTCATCCCTCTTGGAAAAATACTCGATGACCGCCGCGGCTGTCCCCCTTACCACCGTGCTTCATTTAAAAACAGGGATATCCTATCTGGAGAACAACACCCTTCTTGCAGCTGGTGAATTTTTAACCAAACCTGAATTTCAAAATTTTACCCTTCTGCCCGTTGATGAACAAGAGGCATATGCTGCCAATTGTGTCTGGATTAATGACAGGGTGCTGGTGCCCATGGGATTTCCAAAGACAAAGCACCTGATTGAAGAAAAGGGATACACCACAATTGAAGTGGATGCTTCCGAGTTTAGAAAACTGGATGGCGGGTTAAGCTGTCTTTCCCTTAGGTTTTGATCTCCCCCAATGGGGAGATTAAACCTGGTAAAACAAAATGCCGGTATCTGTTGAACAGACCCGGCATTTTTATCAAACAGAAAACGTTGAAATCAGTCTTCTTCAATTACAATCGCGTTTTCTTCACAAACTTCTACGCAGCTTTCACAGCCCATGCACTCTTCAGCATTGACCGGAACTGATTTTCCATCTTGCATCTCAAATACTTCTACGGGACATACGTCTACACATTCTTCACAACCAACGCATTTTGCTTCATCAACAATAGGATTAAATGCCATCTTAATAATCTCCTTAATAAATTAATAGTATTATAAAATCAATTTTTAAATATAACCTTGAGCTTAAAAACCGCTTTTATAACATGTCATTTGATAAAATCAAGTTCTTTATGATTTTAGTTGTACCAGACAGACGGCAATCGACTGATCCGGTATATTTAAAAACGCCTTCATACCATCTTCCGGGAAAAGACACAATTTAATTCGGCCCGACAAATGACATGTGTCATCTGCTTCCGGCTGAACACTCCCGGAAGAATTTTTGCCTGCAATTATTTCTTTTAAAAATTGAGAAAAGTTCTTCTGCCAACTGCATTTCTTTTCACAATCATTTTCATGCACTTTTATGGAATCAATGTCAAGGGCATTTATAACCCCTTCACACCGGTGCACCATAAAATCCAATACAGCAGGGCTTGTGGTGACCAAAAGAGGAGCGCCCGGCTGTTGAAAAATCTTTTTCTCACCGGCATATCTGAACCAGGACAGAACCCTTTCTTTGGTCATTATCCTGCCGGGATCAGCGTAGGCTGAGTCTTCCAGAAGTCTGGCAAAAGTTTCAAAGTTTTTTTCCAAAATTTCCCCTGTTAATTCTGAAAAAAGTGAGTTTTTGCTGGTTTCCAAAACCGTCAACTCATCATCAATCCCTTCATTCTGGACATCCAATAATTGCGCAAATTTCAATAACAATAAGGGATTTTGCACCTCTTTTTTCGGGTCAGAGCCGGTCTCTTTTACCCCCCTTTTGATCTGGGATTGAATACTGGAAAGCCCGGTAGCATCCATAAAATAGGGTTCTTCTTTGAGCAATGATTTCAGGTTTTTTTCATTTCCCCTGTGAAGCTTGGCCCAGTCCAGATAAGATTGCACCTGTTTTTCTACACCCCCAAGCTCCTGGGCCGAAGAAAAGAGGGGGTGCAAAATTCCTTTTCCCGTCAGTACGGCCCGCAGGGGATCAGAGGCAAAATCCGGGACCAGGGGTAAAAGGCCCATGTTCTGAAAAAATGCGGTGACACTGGTCAATTGATTTTTAGAGATATGGGCAAAAGGAAAAAACATCGTTTTTATCATATTTTCAGGCATATTTTTATTCCTATTTTTATTCATAGGGGGAGGGTCACACCTTTTTATCATGGACATAAACACCCATGGTCACAAGCTCATCCCGGATCTTGTCCGCCAGAACCCAGTCATTTTTAAGCCTGGCCCCATCACGTTCCTCGATGAGCTCTTGGGCAGTATTGGAATATTCCATTTTTCCGTTAAAATCAAATATTTTTAACATGGCATCCACTTCCTTGAAACAATTGAGCAATTGTTTGGCAAAAAGGGGCGTGATCTGGTCCAGGTTAATCAAACGATTTATTTTTTTGACCCCCGAAAGAAGGCAGGAGATTACATCGGAGACCTTCAGGTCATCTGCCATTGCCGACAGAACTCCCTGACGAAGGTCATAAATCAATTGATCATTATTTTCAAACTCAGCCGCATTTTCAGATTGATCAACCCCACCACCCCTGTCCGAACGGGCTATGGCACCCAGGGTTTCAATGCATCTGTTCATTTTGGCCAGGGTAAATTTTGCATCCCGCAACGCCTGGGTGGACAGGATCAACTGTTTTCTATAATGACTGAAAATCAGCCAGAATCGAATTGTTTTCAAATCCCACCCCTGTTGGGTCAGGGTATCAAGGGTTATCTCTTCCAACCGCTCTTTTTCCAGAGAGCCGTCATATTGGATGGGATCACAATGCATCCACACATTGGCCAGGGTGGACCCGGTGGCTGCCCTGGCAATGGCAATCTCATTTTCATGGTGGGGAAATAAAAGCTCCCGGCTGCCAGTGTGGATATCAAACTGCTTGCCCAGATATTTCATGGCAATGGCCGAACATTGTAAATGAAGGGATGGCCGAACATT
>CAYWNB010000083.1:1228-2464 GCA_964459195.1 uncultured Desulfobacula sp. | reverse complement strand
CGTCAAGGGACTGGCCTGTTTCTCCCGATCCCTTAATGGTCTTGTCATCATAGTCGGTTATATTAATGACATGGTTGACGGAAAATTTGTGAAACTCCAGATACCGAACCAATAAATCCGTAAAAGCAAAGCGCCGAAGCAACCCGACATGCAGACGCCGGTCAACGGTGGGGCCACAGGTATAAATGCCTATTTTGTCCCGTTCAATGGGTGCAAACTGCTCTTTTTGCCGGGTCAGGGTGTTGTGCACCCGAAGGTCAATCTTTTTTTCCACCGAAAAAAGAGAGGTGGAAAGGTATCGTTCCCCGCTGTCGGGAAAGATGACCACCACCACCCCCGTTTGGATAGTTTGGGCTTCTTCAATGGCGGCAGCCATGGCCGCCCCGCTGCTCATGCCCACAAACAAGCCCTCATGCCGGGCCAATTGTCTGGCCGTTTCAAAGGCCTTGTCATCCGCCACACGGAGGGTGGTATCCAATTGTCGTTTATCAAAAATCCCGGGGGTATAGGATTCCTTCATATTTTTCAAGCCCTGAATCCTGTGCCCCAGATAGGGTTCGGCACAAACAATCTTGATGCTTGGATCAACCTCTTTAAAATACCGGGCGAGACCCATGAGGGTTCCTGAAGTACCGATGGTTGCCACGACACTGGATACCCGGCCCTTTGCCTGATCCCTGGCCTGGGCCTTAGCCTGGGCAAGGATTTCAGGGCCTGTGGTATGGTAATGGGCTTTCCAGTTTGCCTCGTTATTATACTGGTCCGTGAGATAATACTGATCAGGGTTTTCCCTGGCAAGACGATAGGCCTCTTCAATGGCACCGTCGGAGCCCAGATGCTGGGGGGTTAAAATAATCCGGGCCCCCCGGGCCCGCAATATTCGTTTTCTTTCCTCACTGGCATTTTCCGCCATTGTCAAGGCAAGTTTATAGCCCTTTACCGCACAGATCATGGCAAGCCCGATACCGGTATTACCGCTGGTAGCTTCAATCACGGTTTTCTCGGAAGAAAGGAGACCTGCCGCCTCTGCTGCCGTGATCATATACAGGGCCGACCTGTCTTTAATGGATCCGCCCGGATTCATATATTCCAGTTTGGCAAAAATTTTCACGTCGGCAACCGGATTTAATCTCTTGATTTCAACCATTGGGGTATTGCCGATAGACGCTATTATGGAAGCGGTCATACATGTCCTTTCAACCCTGGCAATCCAGATCCATTACCAGATTCATTACC
>CAYWNB010000083.1:0-1128 GCA_964459195.1 uncultured Desulfobacula sp. | reverse complement strand
CATTACCAGATTCATTACCGGGTCAATTTAATCTGTCTTGCCCGGTCTTTATAAGCTTATTCTGACTTGACTTTTGCATTATAAAATGGCTTTATACAGTAATTTTAATTGATGTGCAATTTATTACTGGATCGCCATGTTTTGTTTATTTTTACAAAGAAAACTGTCGCTGATGGCGGCAGTTGCTTTTTTTTGTTGTCTGGTTTCGGCCAGGGGAGTCATTGCCGGACCTCTTCCTGAAAACCCCAAGGAAATCTCTTGGCATATTTCTGCTCTCATGGTGACCTATGACGATAAACGCAAGCTCTATATTGCCGAAGATGATGTGGTTATCACCGGTGGTGCAACACGGCTGGAAGCAGATTATGTGGAATTTTCAAACCAGACAAAGGATGCCTTTGCCCAGGGCAATGTCCTGCTTATTTCCGGCCAGGATTCCATCACCTGCAATGCCATGCAGATCAATCTTCTGACAGAAAAAGGCACCATCAACAAGGGAACCATCTTTATCCAGGAAAATAATTTTTATATCAGCGGCGAGAACATCAAAAAAACAGGGCAATTTTCCTATAGTGCAGACAAGGGGTCCATCACCTCCTGCGCAGGAGAAACGCCTGACTGGAAAATCACCGGTAAAAACATCAAGGTGACGATTGAAGGATATGGAAGCGCCAGCCATACGGTCCTGTGGGCAAAAAAAATCCCCACCCTCTATTCTCCCTATCTTTCCTTTCCCGTAAAAGTCAAACGCCAGACAGGACTTTTAATCCCGAGGATAACCAGTTCAGACAGAAAAGGGTATGAATACGAGCAACCCTTATATATTGCCATTTCAAAAAATATGGATGCCAGCATTTATGCCAATTATATGTCAGACCGGGGCACAAAAGTTGCCGGTGAATTCAGGTATGTTATGGACAGCACCTCCGAGGGCGCCGTGTTTATGGACTATCTTAAGGATTCAAAAATAGGTGACGGCACAAACGCAAACGAAGACTACAGCTATGGCACCACGGCCTCGCGGACCAACACTGACCGGTACTGGTTTCGAATGAAACACGACCAGGATTTAACCAATGGATATACTGCTAAACTGGACCTGGATGTTGTCAGCGATGCCGATTATCT
>CAYWNB010000082.1:0-12742 GCA_964459195.1 uncultured Desulfobacula sp. | reverse complement strand
TTTCCATGGCCTGCTGCCTGAACATGTGTGGTGCGGTTCATTGTTCTGATATCGCCATCCTCGGATATCATAGAAAACCGCCGATGCTGGATCATGAGTACCTTGATAAAATCTGTGAGATTCCCTTGGCTGTATCTGC
This sequence comes from uncultured Desulfobacula sp., assembly GCA_964459195.1. Taxonomy (GTDB): domain Bacteria; phylum Desulfobacterota; class Desulfobacteria; order Desulfobacterales; family Desulfobacteraceae; genus NBML01. The sequence continues at coordinate 12,603 of CAYWNB010000082.1, read as the reverse complement.
CTGCCCCACAGCAGCACTAAAACCGGCCAAAGTGAAATTGGCTAACGGTACTGAAGTAAAATCAATTGGTATGAAAGATGAAAGATGTATGTATTGTGGTAACTGCTACACCATGTGTCCTTCCATGCCCCTTGCTGATACAGAAGGTGATGGTATCGTTCTCATGGCCGGTGGTAAAGTTTCCAACAGAATTACCGTTCCCAAGTTCTCCAAGGTTGTTGTGGCCTTTTTGCCCAATGAAATGCCCAGATGGCCTTCCATGACAGATGCGATCAGCAAAATGGTGAACGCATATTCAAATGGTGCCAACAAATACGAACGTCTAGGCGACTGGGCCGATAGAATTGGATGGGAAAAATTCTTTGAAGTGTGTGAACTTCCCTTCACACATCACCTCATTGATGATTTCCGTCAGCAGGCATACATGAGCTGGCGTCAGACAAGTCAGTTCAAGTTCTAATAAGAGTCTTTATTGAACTTTACCTGTTACATATGATGATAAAGCCGGAGTTCACCCAGGTGTGCTCCGGCTCATCCATTTGATTTCAAAGGAGTATGATAATGAGTGAACTTCTTGATGATAAAGAGGCTGCAAGCAAGGTAGTTGTGGATTTTATGAACAAAAAAGCCAAAACTAAAACCAAGTTTTATTTCAAAGATTTTTATAAAATTTTTCCCGATGATAAACCAAGAATGATTAAAAAAGTTATCAATAAAATGGTTGAAGAGGAAGTGCTTGAATACTGGTCTTCCGGAAGTACCACCATGTACGGTCTTAAGGGTGGTGGTATCCAGCATTCTTCCGAAGGCGAAAGCTAAGAATAAAGATAATTATCCATGCAGGCGAATAGGGAAAAAATCCCGGGAATTGTTGTTGCAGGACTCAGGGGTGGCACGGGCAAGACGATTATTTCTCTTGGAATAACGGCTGCATGGAAAAGCTCAGGAATTCGTGTCTCTGCATTTAAAAAGGGACCTGATTATATTGACGCCGGCTGGCTTTCCAGGGCAGCCGGTCTCCCCTGTTATAACCTGGATACCTTTCTGTGTTCTCCCGAGGTTGTCCAGGCCTCCTATGCAATCCATTCCCAAAATTCTGATATTGCCGTGGTTGAGGGTAATCGCGGTCTATATGACGGCATTGATATTGATGGCTCCACCTCCACCTCCACATCGGAACTTGCAAAGCTGTTGAACCTGCCGGTGCTGCTGGTTTTGGACTGCACCAAAAGTACCCGGACCATGGCGGCCCTGCTCATGGGGTGTATGCAGTTTGATCCGGATATCCATATCTGTGGGGTGGTGCTCAACCGGGTGGCAGGTATTCGTCACGAGGGGAAAGTCCGGTCCAATATAGAACGGTTTTGCAATATTCCTGTATTTGGTGCCGTGCCCAAGCTTGCCAGCGAAGATTTCCCGGAGCGGCACATGGGGCTGGTCACATCTGAAGAACACAGTTTTTCAGAAAAGGCCATTGAAGCCGCCGTTAAGGTTGCTCGGGATCATATCGACCTGGATGACCTGTACAAGGTTGTGACAGCGGTTGATTGCGCTGCTATGGTACCCGATGTTCCTGGGCTTTCACTTGAAATGCCTGGATCACGGGAAATGCCTGGATCACGGGAGAATGATCCTGTTACCATCGGTATTATCCGGGACTCTGCTTTTCAGTTTTATTATCCGGACAATCTGGAGGCTTTGATAAATCTTGGGGCAAAAATTGTTTACATCAGTCCCCTGGTAGAAGAGAGAATCCCAGAGGTCCACGCCATTTATATGGGCGGTGGATTTCCCGAAACCCATGCACAAAAGCTTGCTAAAAACCAACCCTTCAGGCACGCTCTCAAGGCATTGTCTCAAAAAGGATTGCCCATTTATGCTGAATGCGGGGGATTGATATTTCTAGGCCAGAGTATTTCGCTTTCAGGTGTTGAATATCCCATGTCCGGCATCCTGCCCATTCGGTTTGGCCTGTCCCGCAAACCCCAGGGCCATGGCTATACCCGGGTAACAGTGGAACACGACAACCCCTTTTACAAAAAAGGGGAGACATTAAAGGGGCATGAATTTAGATATTCCAAGATTCTCTCCATCGACTACCAGGATCACGAAATGGCTTTTCGAATGGAAAGGGGAAAAGGAATTCTTGAAAAAAAAGATGGATTTTTCAAGAACAATTCCTTTGGTACCTATACCCATATCCATGCTCTGGGATCCGTTTCCTGGGCACCCTCACTGGTCAATAGGGCCAGGATCTACAAGGCGTCACTTCAAAGGTAACATGATTATTTCAAGGCCTGGCCCAGGCTAAACTGCTAAAGAGTCCCACCCATTAATCCTGCCAAACGAGATGGCGTTCTGACGTGTAGCTCATCTTCCTGCCTGACAAAGGATCCTTGAATCGAATTTTTTCGGCGAGAAGCTGAAGGGGATTTGTAAAATCCAATTTTTTCTCTTCTAGAAGTTTTGGGTAAACCCTGTCATTGAGGATGGGAAATCCCAGGCCACTTAGATGGAGTCGAAGCTGGTGTTTTTTTCCGGTGACAGGAGACACTTTAAAAAGGGCTTTCTCCCCCTTGGTCTTGACCATGGATATTTTTGAAACGGCATTGGGTTTGCCAGGGATAACTTTCATTGTGAACCAAGGATCTCCCTGGATGATCCTGTTCTCAACAGTCCAAAAATTATCTCCTGTCACCCCGGAATAGGTTGTCACCGCACGATAGGTTTTTTCAACCCTGTGGTTCATGAACAATTCCTGGTATCTGCCACGGGTTTTTGGGTTCATTGAAAATAGAACAAGCCCTGCGGTTCCACGGTCTATCCGGTTGATGGGCGAAAGGTTTTCATTTCCCGTCTTTTTTTTTAAACGGTTCAGCAAACATTCGTTTACATAGGGTCCCCCGGGGATCACCGGAAGAAAATGGGGTTTACAGGCAACCAGCAAGTCTGCATTGCAAAAGAGGATTTTTTCGATAAAGGGGATGGAGGGCTCTCGTGCAACCTCCCTAAAATAATAAAGTTTTTTTAAGGGCGTATAGGGGGTGGTAAGACAAATAGGATCACCTTTTTCGGTGAGCACTTTTCCGGCAAGGATCCTGGCTTTCCAGGTTCCGCGGTCAATGGAGGGGAACCGTTTGGATAAAAAATTAAGGAGAAAAGGGTAGGGTTTCTCAATTCTTGGCATGAGGACGGTGGAGTGATATTTGGAAATTGTCATGTTACAAAATATACCAAAACCCGGGTCTGAGTACAAGGCAATTTCTTTCCTGGCACAGGTGCACCAGGAAAGAAAAATGGCCATTATGCCATAATGGCAATCAAATCATCCTCTTCAACATCGTCGCCAACTTTTTTTAAAAATTTTTCAATCACGCCGTCGCAGGGTGCATAAATCGGTGTTTCCATTTTCATGGCTTCGATGAAAATGATTTCCTGGTCTTCAAACAAGGAGGCACCCGCTTCGATATCAATTCTTACAATTTTACCCGCCATGGGTGCCAATATTTCTGTTGCCATTTTTTTTCTCCAATTATTATTTTTTAAGTGTAATTATCCGATTACTTTACCCAAGGACCTTATCCATGGGCATCATTTTATTTGGCCCTTAGATTTTTAGGGAAAGGGCAATCCCCCTGGTTAATTTAGGGTTTAAGAAGACAAAAGGGTCACAAATATACCCGCTGCTATGACCGTGCCGATGACCCCGGCCACATTAGGCCCCATGGCATACATGAGCAGATAGTTTTTCTTGTCTGCTTGCATACCAACTTTATGGACAACCCGTGCCGCCATGGGGACTGCCGACACCCCTGCCGCCCCTAAAAGCGGGTTTATCTTGTCCTTGGAAAACAGATTCATACCCTTGGCCAGCAATATCCCCGTGGCGGTGCTGACCATAAAAGCGCAAAGACCTAATCCAAAGATAAAGAGAACCTTAGGTTGAAGGAAAACGTCTGCGTTCATGGTGGCGCCTATGGGTAATCCCAGAAAAATGGTCACAATATTCATCAATTCATTCTGGGCGGTATTTTTTAATCTTTCCACCACCTGGGCTTCTCTAAAAAGGTTGCCCAGCATTAACATGGCAATAAGAGGGGCAGAAGCCGGCACCAGCAGGATGATCAAAAAGGTGGAAACGATGGGAAACAAGAGTTTTTCCCGCTTGGTCACTCGCCTGCCTTTTTTCATTCTGATCTTACGCTCAGCCTCGGTGGTCATCAGCCGCATAATGGGGGGTTGAATGATGGGAACCATAGCCATATAAGAGTAGGCTGCCACGGCACATGCTCCTAGCAGCTGGGGGGCAAGTTTTGATGCTAAAAATATGGTGGTTGGCCCATCAGCCCCACCGATAATGCCAATGGTGGCCGCTTCCATGATATTAAATCCCATGGCGTGGGCAGCAAAAAAAGTAAGATATACCCCGGCCTGGGCCCCGGCCCCCAGGAAAATAAGGCGGGGATTGGCCAGAAGGGGACCAAAATCCGTAAAGGCGCCTATTCCTAAAAAGATGAGGGGGGGAATTATTTCCCAATGGATGCCGTATTCGTAAAATTTCCATAACAACCCGTGCTCCGGGGTCATTAGACCGCTCAAGGGAAGGTTGGCCAGCAGGATTCCAAACCCAATGGGGAGCAACAGCAGGGGTTCATACTCTTTTTTGATAGCCAGGAAAATCAGAACCAGTCCAATGACCCACATGAATATCATACCGGGTGTCAGATAAATAAATCCCGTGGTGTTTATTAATGCAGACAGCGGTCCGATCATGAGGGATCCTCCTTTGAACCTTCGGGAAATCGATCTGTTATCAAGGCTGTTATTTTGATGGACAGATAGATGAGCATCATGCCAAAAAATACACCGCTGATACCGCCTATAAATACAAAACCAGCTGACATCAGATAATCTCCTTTAAAAAATTTATAATTTACTTTTGCTATGCGTTACTATATGTTGCATAGTGTTTGGTAGGATAACAATATGCTTCTGGTCCCGTCAAGGCTTTTTTAAAAAGCACTTTGTTTTTTTTCGGGCGTGTATCAGGTGTATTTTATTTTGTGAGGTTTCAAACCTTTTATCCGGGATTCTTGATGCTCCGGAGGGGAAAAAAAGGAGATCAAAATGGATGGCAATTCAGATCGACAGTTTGTCACTTCCTTGGCAAAGGGGCTTAATTTGTTGATGAGTTTTACAAAGGAGCGACCCCTGTGGAGTTTGACAGAAATGGCCAGGGCCAATGGGATGAATCTGCCAACGGCCAGACGTTATCTTCATACATTTATAAAACTTGGGTTTATGGTAAAGGATGATTCAGCCAAGACCTTTCAACTGACCCCCAAGGTGATGCAGTTAGGGGGGTGGGTCTTTGGCTCCATGAGAATTCGGGATCGTTTGATGCCCCATATGAAATCCATCCGCAATGAGATGGATGTCACCACCCATTGTGCGGTCCTGGACGGAAACCAAATCCTAGCTGTTGAAAGAATCCTTTCTTCTGATGTGGTGAATATCGATCTTTCGGCTGGCTCACGGCTTCCCATACACGCGACTTCTCTGGGCAAAGCCATTGTGGCATTCATGGATGACACGGAACAAAAGAAAATAGCCGGTTTGCTTAAGTTTAAACCCTTAACTCCCCACACCATCACAGACGCAAACTCATTTTTAAAGGATTTAAAAATTACCCGTTCCAGGGGGTATGCCGTGGCAGATCAAGAACTTAATATTGGATTAAAAACCCTGGCAATACCGATATTGAATTCCAAAGGCCAGGTTGAAGCGTCTTTTGGGGTGTCTTTCCCCTGGTCCAGAACCCAGGAACCTGGATTTGAAGCCCGGTTGATAGCGCTTTTGCTTGAAGTCAAGAACACCGGGTGACGTTATCGGGGCAGGATTTGTTCTGAAAATTAAAAAAAGGGGGCTTTCTCGGTGGGAAAGCCCCCTTTTAAGTAGGGTTAACTGCCTGGAAGATCAGGCGGTTATTTTTTTATTTTTTTATGGCATTTGCCGCAGGATGTGGGGGCAGGTCCCTTCCTTCCTTTTGGATCGCCAGCTTTTATGTTGATTTCTTTATGACAACTGACGCAGTTTCCATGCATGGCATTTTCATGGACCAGGATGTCTTTTTTGTTCTTTTTATCTTTTTTGAATTTGTTATGGCATTCGCCACATCCCTTTACATCATCTCCCATTTTAAGATCAAGCGCTTTTCCATCTTTGTCATGGTGGCATTCACCACAGGAAATCTTATAATCTGTGGCATGAATTTTATGGGAGAATTCAACAAAATTAAATTTTGGTGGCGCGTTTTTACGTTTTTTGTACCCATCGGTTTTCATGGTCATGGTATCTTTGACTTCCGTACCTGCATGGAGTGCGGTTGCAACGAAAATCACAGCAATTCCTGCAGCCAACAGTAGCGTGATCAATCTCTTGTTCATAACGTGTCTTGCTCCTTTAATAATTAACGAGTTATTTTGCCTTTTAACCTGAGACAGAGCCTGTCACCAGTTTATTCATTAAATCAGATTTATTTTTACACACAGGGACCTGTAAAGTCAATATAAAACAGTCCGGTTTAGGCGTCCGGGGAGGTGTCATCCTCATGGGCATCATCTTCCACGGTATCATTTTCCGGTTCGTCTTCGCCTTTTTCATCTTCCTCACTCTTGGCTTTTTTTCCAAAAATTTTTGCACCGATGATACTGATTTCATATAAGATCATCAGGGGGAAGGCCATCATGATTTGGGTGACCACATCGGGTGGGGTAATCAGGGCAGCCCCCACAAAAAAGATCAACACCGCATATTTTCTGTTCTTTTTGAGAAAATCAACGGTCACAAGTCCCATGCGGGCCATAAAGGTGAGCACCAGGGGCAGCTCAAACACAAGTCCGAATGCCAAAAGCATTTTAGATGCAAATCCAAGGTACTCTTTCATGGAGGGCATGGCCTGGATGGTATCGGTGGCAAAGCCTAGAAAGAACGCAAATCCATAGGGAAAGACAATGAAATATCCAAAGGAAGAACCCAGCAGAAAGAAGAAAACAGATAAAACAACAATGGGCAGCAGATATTTTTTTTCGGTCCGGTATAATCCCGGAGAGATAAACATCCAGAATTCATAAAAAAGTACGGGGCTGGCCGCCATAATACCGGCCAGGAAGGATACTTTTAAATAGGTAAAAAAGGCTTCGGGCAGCCCCGTGAAAATCATCTGTGCATTTCCGGATCCTCCCATGGCCGTCACCAGGGGGGCAATCAGGATCTCAAACAGCCGTTCCTTGAAAAAATAGGCACAGGCAAATCCAATGCCCACGGCAATGAAGGAACGAACCAGCCGGTCTCTTAGTTCACCCAAATGTTCTGTAAACGGGCTTTTGTTTTCTTCGCTCATGGCTGCTGGGTTCTATTTTCAGGGTCTTTGGGGGCGGGTGAATCCGGTTCATCGGCACTGGTATCCGAGGGTATATTCGTGTTGATATCCGTGTTGATATCCTGATTTTCAGATCCGGTCATGTCCGTGTTATCGCCGGATTCAACAATGCTTTCTTTACCTTTGTTCACATCCTTGATGATATCTTTCAAATCAGATGCGGGTGTTTCAATGTCCTTAAGCGTTGTTTCTATATCAATGCTTTTTTTAAAATCCTGGGCAGATCGTTTGAATTCTCCCATGGCCCGGCCCAGGGTTTTGGCAAGTTCCGGCAGTTTTTTAGGACCGATGACAATGAGGGCGATTGCCAGGATTAAAAAGATTTCAGGCATTCCTAAACCAAACATATTAATTCAAACTCCTTATATACAAATTGCTTTTATTTATAGCCTTGGATTTTACACTGAGTCGCGTACCCGTGTCAATCCAAAGGGGGGTCAGTCTTTTTTATGGGTCGGGTTTTTTGGGGGTCTGGGTCTGCCCCTATAGGGCCTTTTTTTCCCCTTAAAGGGTGGTTTTTTACCTGTGCTTGGGCTGGCTGGCTTTCTTTGAAGGGGTTTTGGTTTTGGCAGTGGCCGATCCAGTTCATCGGAAGGGTATTCACATTCAATCTTGTTGCCTAAGATTGCCTCAATTTTTGGAATTTCAAATGAGCTCATCTCGTCGGCAAAACTGATAGAGGTGCCTGTGGCACCGGCCCTTCCGGTTCTTCCGATTCTGTGGATATAATGCTCGGGCTCAATGGGCAGGTCATAGTTGATGACATGGCTGATATCGTCAATGTGCAGGCCCCTGGCCGCCACATCCGTGGCCACCAGAAATTTGATTCGGCCATTTTTAAAACCGTCCAATACCTTGAACCGTTTGTCCTGGGCAACATCTCCGGACAGAACGCCGCATTTTTGCCCGTATCGTTCTAATTTGGAGGCCAGGTATTTGGCGGTGTCTTTCCGGTTTACAAAAATAAGCACCCGCTGCAGGTTTTCGCTGACCAAAAGATTGTATACATTCTTAAATCTGTCGGCTTCCGTGGTCAGGTAAATAACCTGATGGATGGACAGGGCAGCTGCCTGGTCCGGATCGATTTCAATTTGTACAGCATCCTTGGTCCAGGATTCTGCCAGGCGCAACACTTCGTCGGTGAGGGTGGCGGAAAAGAACAGGGTCTGGCGCTTGTCCTTGTGTGGGGTCATGTAGACCAGTCTGCGCACATCCGGGATAAATCCCATGTCCAGCATTCGGTCTGCTTCATCCAGAACAATGATTTCCACCTTTGACAGGTTGATCAGGCGTTTGCTGATAAAATCCAGCAGTCTTCCCGGGGTGGCGGTAATGACATCAACGGGTTTTTCCCGGAGAGTGGTCATCTGCTGGGTGTATCCGGTGCCGCCAAAAACAGAGAGAATCCGCAGCTGGGTATATTTGGCAAGTTCTTTGAAGTCTTTTTCGATCTGGTAAACCAATTCCCTTGTGGGGGCGAGAATCAGGGCCCGGGGCATTCCATTTTTGGGTTTAAAGGGGGTCTCTAAAAAACTTTTTATGATGGCAACCAGAAAGGTGGCACTTTTGCCGGTTCCGGTCTGGGCCTTGGCCGTTGCATCCTTTCCCTTGAGGGTATGGGGAAGCAGTTTGGCCTGGATATCTGTGCAATAGTTGAATTTCAGATCGCTGATGGCATGCATCAGGTTGATGGGAAGATCCAGGTCATGGAACCGGGTTTTTCCTTCTTCGGGGACTACTTGAAATTTATCCAGGGTCCAGGTTTCTTTTTTGGGCTTTGGGGGTGATTTTTTTTGTGGTGTCGAAGATGCCGGTTCAGGCGCTGTTTTCGGCGCTATGGTTTGTTTTGGAGCTGGCTTTGGAGCGGGCTTTGGAGCGGGCTTTGGGCTGGGAGACGGGGGTAAGTTTTCTTCGGTGTTTTTTCCAGTGAACCGGTTCTTTAAAAATACGAGTAATCGTTTCAATAGTGTGCTCTTTCCTGGTTTATAAAAATATTAACTGTCTGTTACCATGATGTAACAGACAGACAGCCGTTTGAAAAGCAAAATCTGTTCCAAGGGGGTTTTATCCCCCGGCCACCAGGGGGAGCAATTGGAGGATGGATTTGTCCGGGACCTGTGTTTGGGAAAACTTGGGGCTGGACACCAGGCGGCCATTGAGGCGGACCACGGAACAAAAGCGGGCCCCTTCCATCTGTTCTAGGATGGATGCAATGGTCATTTTTTCTGACCATTGCATTTTTTTTTCATCAACCTCTATCATTGTATAACAGGCCTATTCAACCCCATTTTTTTTGAGAACTTCCAGTACTTCCGGATAATCAATGCCCAGGCGTTTAATTGTTTCAACGGTGGGGATTCCATCGGGCGTCCAGCCCCGGCGAAGATAAACCGCATCCTTGAGCAGCTCATATTGTTCTTCTCTTATTTTTCGCAGGGCTGCCACCTTGGCGTCGGTATCCATATCAGCAATGTCCAGATTGTATTTTTCAGTGAGCTGGGTGTCGTAGCGGTCTGCTCTTGATCGGTATTCTTCCGCGGTTACAGGACCCATGGAACGATAGGGGATGGTGTCATGTTCCCGTGTGCCGTATCCCATCTTCAGATTGAAGACCCGCTGAAAATTATAGACGGCCTCGCTCATGGTGATGAGATCGTCGGGACCCACCTTGCGGCCGGTCACTGCGGAAAAAAAGTCGGCATACCATCCCACGTGCTTGGCCACCTTGGCCGGTTCGTCCGTGTCTTTATTGTCTTCGGGGACGATGTCGTTCCAGGGCAGTTTGCACAGGCCGCACAGGCCAAACCAGGTTCTGAACATGGGAAACCAGTGAAGGGCTTCTGCCTTGTCTTCAAAGGTGGGCATGAAATTGTGGACCATATCAAGGAAGATAAGCCAGGCTTCATCATGCTGGGGACCCTTGAGGGCAAGACCGTAACCTCCCTGTTGGGCCAGGGATTCCTTTGTGATATATTCGGAAAATTCAAGGCCTTTGGATTCCATGCCAATATCTTGCATAAAGGCTGGATCAGCTCCAAAGTCCCGTGCAAAAATGGTTTTCATCCGGCGGATTCCTTTGCCCACAATGGCGCCGAATCCTTCTCCTCTGGCCATCTGATGGATGAGCTCCAGGGTGTTGTACCGGCTGCCAAAGCTTAAATCCATTCCGCCTGTGTGCTCAAGGGTGACAAGATTATTTTCAAAGCATTCCATGACAAAGGCGATGGAGGTCCCCACGGAAATGGTGTCCATCCCATAGGCATCACAATAGAAGTTGATTTCAAGGATGGTCTGGGCATCAAATATTCCCAGGCTGGAGCCGCATCCGGCCACGGTTTCATATTCAGGTCCGTCCACAAAAACCTTGGTGCCCCTGTAAGGACCGGTAAAAGGAGAGAAGTCTTTTACCCCATGGGCGCAGGCCACGGTGCAGCCCTTCCAGCATCCGTCAAATCCCTTGTCAAAGATGTACTGGAAGACCTCCTCACCAATGACATGGCTTTCAGGGTGGGAACCAAATTTGAAATTGTGGACCGGCAGGCAGTCGTGGTCATTCATGATGGGAACCAGGTGGGTGGTGCCCACAACGGACATTCTATTTTGTTTGGGGTCAAGGGTGGCGATTTCCTTGGCATGGGCTTTGGTGACTTTTTTTAGGGCCTCAAGATCGGCGGGATGATTGGTTTTCATGGAGACGGACCCGAAACGTGCCACAATCGCTTTGACGCGCTTGTCGGCAAACACGGTGCCGATGCCGCCCCGGCCGGCCTGTTTATAACGGACCATTTTACGCCCCGAATCCCACCAGGAAAAATTTAAACATCCGAAATAGGTTTTTTCAGCACCAGGACCGGCGGTTACAACCGATACATTGACAGGTTTGTCCTCATCAAAATGATGGGTCAGGGCAGCGGACATCTCATAGGAATCCTTGGGAAGATCCGAGGCCGAAAAGACCTTGATTTTGTTCTCAATACCGTCAATGAGGATGACAGTGTCTTGTTCGGCCTTGCCATCAATCTGGATCACATCAAAACCGGCAAATTTTTTGTAGGGGCCAAAGTATCCGCCCACATTTGAATCAATGGGTATACCGGTCGCGGGCGAGATGGCGGTGACGATGCTTTTCCCGCCGCCGGGATATCCCGGGGTCCCACCCAGGGGCCCCGATGAGATGCAGATGGCATTTTCAGGGGAATCCCAGCGGGTATCTCCTGAAACAGCGTTCCACATCATCCAGAGGTCATACCCCTTGCCGCCGATAAATTTTTCTTTTACAGCCGCTTCAATGGGGTTGATGAAAATGTCGGTTGTGGTAAGATTGACACGAAGTGAAAAGTCTGTATACCCCTTTTTAACCTCTGCCCTTTCATAGGAGACGGATTTTGTTTCCTTAAGATTTAATTGACCCATTTTTACAACTCCTTAAATATTGTTTTTCTAAATAGATTTGCATTGCAGTCCCTGTAGATCCGGCAAAAAATCTTTAAGCTAGGTTTCCTTTGAATATATCTATACCATATATGCTTCCCCGGGTACATATATGCAATACCTCTCCATTTATTTGAATGGTTTAACCATTCCTAAACTATCCCCATTGGCTTGTCAAGCCAGGAATCGATCAAACTCACGGGCTTACGCAAGCAAATTTAGATTTGAAAATAATCTTTGTATATTGCTATTTCTAATCGAAAGACTTTTTTAAAAAAATTTATAAACATCTCGGGCATGGTCCCGGCCGCGGCGGGGGGAAGGTCTTCCATTCATGTATGCATGCGCATCTTTCAGCCTCCCCTGACATCCGTGTCCCGGGTTCGAGGAAAACGATCCCTATACCGCGTCCATGCGGCATGGAACCATTTACCACAGGCCTTCCCTAACCGCTGCCTTATGCCCCTATGACTATCCCCCATGCCGTTCCAAATACTTCTTGAGAATCAAAAATAATTTTTCTCGTGTTCACACGATATCTGAATTAAAATGAAAAACTGAGATTATTTAATAATTCAGGCCTTTAAATACGGTAATGGGGGAGAAGAGTCGTAGACATAATCCGCAGTGTGAAATCTTTAGGATATCAAAGGTATAGATTACCGAAATTTTGCTAAAAAATGGTCTTAACATTTGCAAGTAATGTTGAGTTCCTTCTGGATGCTTTATCT
>CAYWNB010000081.1:0-12793 GCA_964459195.1 uncultured Desulfobacula sp. | reverse complement strand
GTCGAGGGGTCAAAAAATCTTAGAATATTGTGATCAAAAAATCTTAGAGTTAAAGCCATTAATATGGTGGCAGGGCTTGAAATGGCCTTGAGCAATGGGTACCACCCCCTTATGGACTGGCATCTGGGGCCTGAGACCGGGTGTGTGGGAAAAGATGATTTCAAGACCTTTGACCAGTTTTTTCAGGCATTTGCCCGGCAGCAGCAATTTATCATCCAAAACACAACCCGGCTCACACCCCAATATGTTGTGTCCGTTTGAATCTTGAAAAACGAGCCCAATGAATACAATTGCTCTCCCGCGAATTTTGAATGGGCCGAATATCTGGTAGAAGACGTCAACGCTTTTTCCATAAGGCATCTGAGGGTTTAATGATAGACATAAAACTCACTTTTTGATTAGATAAACAATATGCATCTGTTTCAAAAAGGAGTTTAACATTGACTCCATTTTTTCGAAGAAGAATCAGTGATTAACAATTGAAAATCAGCAAATGTTTGTTTTACTTTGGAATTTTGACTCCGTAGGTAATCAAAATATTATCGGAATAAAAATACCCAGTAAAGGACAAAACTACTTGTTGTAAATTGCCATATATGCTTGTATCATAAAGAAATTCACAACATTCTTGATAACAACTTTGAAGATGTTTAGGATCGAAAATTATATAAACTGAACAGAAATTACGAAGGATTTTGGTTCATATACAAGGCGCATTAAAGGTTGAATACTTGATGTATTCGGCCTTTGATGCAACGCAGTAGATGGGCCAAAAGGCAAGTGACTTCGTTCAAGTAATTTTATTTGCGATACTTAATCTATATAGCAGTGAATAAAATAATTTAACATGCACAAGGAAAAAAAATGCAGCAGCAAGGAAACAAAAGATTATTTACATCTAATACACAAAAACCAAAATATGCTCAAATTCAGGATAATATTTTAAAAAAAATACGCGATAGGATTTGGGCATCTGGTGATCAAATTCCTTCAGAGCGTAAATTAGCAGAACTTCATCAAGCCAGTGTCGGAACTGTACGGCATGCCCTACAAGCTCTTGTAGACCAAGGTTATCTATTCAGAAACCAGGGAAGAGGTACCTTTATCACAGCTTCTACAGCCCAGACTGATGACTCCTTGCGCTATTATAGATTATCTCGGGGATTTGGAAAAGAAATTAGTGCATTAACCATCAGAAGTTTAAAAAAACCTAAAAAATGTGTTTTCGAGAAAGCTTCTGAAAAGATGGGACTCGATCACGACCAAGATTATTATAAATATGACAGGGTCTTCCTTTTGGATTCGGAACCAGTTGCTCTTGTCATCTCTTATCTGCCAACAGATTTGTTTGCAGGATTTGATAGTTTGTCCCTCCAAGTATTGGATGAATTTCCTCTCTATGTGCTTGTTGAGAATAAATACAGCATGCCTGCCCTTGAAACAAAAGAGGGTTTTTCTGCTGTTGTGGCGGACTCACACATTGCAGAAATCCTTATGATTCCTTTGGGTTCTCCTGTATTACGGATAGAAATGTTGGTTGCCACTAATGGGAATGTATACTACGAATATCGGGAGAGTTACTGTGTTACATCCGAAAGACAGATAATTCGGGACTGGGGGAGATAACCATATAATCAGTTATGCACGGCTACCTCCTTTAAAGAAGAAAATAGAATATATTCCCTCCAGAATTGAAAAAAAATACCCCACCTAATTTTATTCCTAAATTTAAAAAATCAAAAAAAGCTTGACTAAGAAATTGCTATGTATGTATATATCATTTAAAGCTTTATAGCGTGCTTTGATTTTTGTTATCGAAATATACAAAAACTTTTTGTCTCGCTTTGAGAGACTGATTGTTTGAGACCGAAGGAAGCAACTGCTATCCTTCAATATCAGGAGGTATTTATGGCCCATGATTATCCAGTTTTAGAATGCGATGTATTGGTTGTTGGCGGTGGCAGCGCTGGAGTAATGGCTGGAATCCGTGCTAAAGAGGTTAATCCAGCGCAGGAAGTTATTGTCCTCGAAAAAGGGGATGCCAAGTATTCCGGGTGTATTGCACGGGGGATGGATGCATTGAATATTGTGGCTGTCCCGGGTGTTGCCACCCCGGAACTTTATGTTGAGGCAAATTCTATGGCCTGTGAGGGTATCATGGATGAACCTGTCAACTACCGGATGGCTGAGAAAAGTTGGGAATTGATGCAGAAGCTCATTGATTGGGGTGTTTATTTCCCAACCGATGAGGACGGCAACTATGATATCGTTCAAATCCATCCAAAAGGAAAATTCTGTGTTACAATGAAAGAACCTGAGCTTAAAACGATTCTTCATAAGCGGTTGGTTGAAAGTGGTTCCAGAATCATCAATCGCACAATGGCTGCAGAAATTTTGGTTGAAGACGGTAGGGTGGCCGGCGTTATTGCCCTTAATGTCCGTTCGGGTGAAATGATGGTAATCCGGGCCAAAAGTGTCATCCTGAGTGCAGGCGGTACAGCACGTTTTGGCTTGCCTTCAAACGGGAGTCTCTACGGTGTATACGATTTCCCGGGAAACACTGGAGATGGTTATTGCCTGGCTTACAATGCAGGCGCTGAGCTAAGTGGCTTTGAGTACACGCTCTACTACTATATTACCAAAGATATCAATGCTCCATTATTGTATATTACTCTTACACGAGGCGCTCATGTGATGAATGCCTTAGGCGAACGAAGAGATAAGGAGCACCCCTCTGTAAAAAGTTTTTGTAATGAAGACTTTTTTGAACATAAAGGTCCCATGCGAATCCGCATGGATCATCTGCCTGAAAAACAAATCAAAGAAATTGAGGAACTGCTTTTTACCACCGAACGTCCTGCCTGTGAGCGTTTTCATGCCGGCCGTGGCAATGATTTTCGAACTGGAGAAATCGAGCTGTGGCCAACGGAAGTTTATCTTTGCGGTGGGCATGGCATAACAGGTGTACGCATAAACGAAAATGGAGAAAGTACTGTTTCAGGACTTTATGCAGCAGGAGATACATCTCTTTGTGCCAGAGGCCATCTTTCAGGTGCTTTTGTTTACGGTGAAATTTCAGCCGAGAGTGCTTCTGAATATTCAGAGAATAAGCCTTTAGCCCCTCTCAACCATGACAAAATTGAAGTCTTTATCAACAAACGTAACACACGCATGAATCAGAGCAAAAACCCAATTTCTATCGAGGAATTTGAGTTCAAGGTTCGCCGAATTATCAGTGACTATCTGCGTCCCCCAAAAAATAAATACAAGCTTGACAGACTTCTTTGGTGGATGGACCGTTTCAGAAAAGAGCTTGATGAAATGGTATACGTAAAAGATAACCATGACCTGTTCAAGACCTTTGAGGTAGAAAATATTATACAATGTGCCACACTGGCAGGAACCGCCTCGTTGGAGCGTAAGGAAAGCCGATGGCTTCCCTGGCATTACCGCAGTGATTTCCCCGAAAAAGATGATGCGAATTTTAAAAAGCATATTGTTCTGACTAAAGGCGACGGTCCTGGCAAGGTAAATGTTGAATTTAAAGATATTATTAAAATGCCCAATTGATGGAGGAAAGCATGAGAAATACTATTTTGGAGGCATTATCCGACAATATTTTCATAGATAAGGACAAATGCGTTTATTGCGGAGAATGTGTCAATACCTGCATCTTAGATAACTTAAGAATGAAACTGGCTCCCTGCCGACAAGCCTGCCCTCTGGGTGTGAATTGTCAAGGATATGTTCAACTGATTCTGCGTGGAGAAAAGGAACAGGCGTTGGAAATGGTGGTGAGAAATCTTCCTTTTCCTTCAATCCTGGGCAGGATCTGTTCAGCCCAGTGTGAACAGGAGTGCCATCATGGTAAACAAGATGGAGAGCCTATAGCAATACGTGCTCTCAAACGCTATGTTGTAGAAATAATTGAGGATAAGGAATTTCCCCTGCCAACAATCGAGCAAGCCAGTAGCAAACATTGTATCATCGTTGGCTCGGGCCCGGCCGGGATGCTTGCAGCCTGGGATTTGCTGGTTAAAGGTCACAAAGTAACTATCATTGACTCGGAAAATGAACCCGGTGGCATGTTACGATGGGCTATACCATCCTTCAGACTTTCCGGTCAAATTCTTCAAAAAGAATTCGCGCGTCTAAAAGCCATGGGAGCTGACTTTAAAGGTGGGATTCGGCTGGGCAGGGACGTTTCTATGGATACACTGGTCACGGACTTTGATGCTGTCATTGTAGCCACCGGATGTCCTGAGACTAGAAAATTGGGGATAAAGGGTGAAAATTTTCAAGGTGTCTATCATGCTCTGGTATTGTTGCATGACGTCAGAGACGGAAAAACTCCCAAGGTTGGTGAAAAGGTTGTAGTTATCGGAGGTGGAGATGTGGCAATCGATTCCGCCCAGACAGCCCTGCGCCTAGGAGCGACCAAAATTACGGTCGTCAGTCTTGAAAGTGGTGATATCATGCCTGCAAGCCGGGAAGCATTGGAAATGGCTGCTGCTGAAGGTATTAAAATAGATGGCTCATGGGGGCCGACACGTATTCTGGGCCAAAATGGTAAGGTTACAGGAGTTGAGTTGCAGCGTTGTCTGACTGTCTTTGATTCCTTCGGCCGTTTTGCTCCCAGCTTTGATGAATGCGGCTTAAAAGATATTGATGCGGATACAGTTATCATTGCCATCGGCCAGGATCGTGATCTTGGAATATTTGATAATGTTGCTCCCCAGTACAACCAAGTAACCTTGCAAACAGAACAGGAAAAGATTTTTGTTGCTGGTGACGTGCAAAACAGTTCTTCCACAGTTGTTGAGGCGATGGCTTCAGGTCGTAAAGCAGCAGAGAGTGTTCACCGTCTTTTTACTGGTGAACATTTGTCCTATGGCAGAAGCTATGAAGGCCCCATTGAAAAAGATTTTGATATTGACATTTCCCGTGGAACCGATGCAACAAGGGTTAAACCACACTGGAATACAGGTCCGGGCAAGGCAGATTTTAATGAAGTCGAGCAGGTACTTACTGATGAACAGGCACGTATCGAAGCCGGACGCTGTTACTCCTGCGGTGCCCCCTTTGGTAAATTTAGGACCTGCTGGTTCTGCCTGCCCTGTGAAGTAGAATGTCCCAAAGATGCCCTTTGGGTTGAGATTCCATATTTGCTGAGATAAGGAAATTAAAAAAATAAAGTGTTCTATCTTCACTGGGGGGAAAGGGCAGAAAAACAATATCATTAACAAAGGAGAATGATAATGAAAAAAATTTTCATCGTATTAACAGTATTTTTTATGCTCATAGGGGCTTTTCCAAATGCAGCCGTAGCAGATGATTATCCCTCAAAACCAATTACCCTTATCGTACCCTGGGGAGCGGGCGGTATGTCTAATGTCAGTTCCAGAATGTTGGGTGATAAAATGAAAGCTATCTTAGGACAGCCGATAGTATACATAAACAAACCAGGAGCGGGTGGACTCATTGGGCTTCAAACGTTACAAAGAGCTAAGTCAGATGGTTATACCATTGCCTCGGGGCCTATAACCTTAGCCCTTACCGCACCCTATTTTTTAGATTCGACACCTATTGAAGTAGATAGTTTTAATTGTATCGGTAGCTACATGCCCCAGGAGAGGGTCCTTTTCACTACTATAGATAAGCCTTACAAGACCTGGGAGGAGTTTATTGCTTACAGCAAACAGAATCCAGGTAAGGTATCGGTAGGCTCCGGAGGAGCACAGTGGTCCTTGGCAGTGATGAAGAGTATCGCCAAAAAGGAGGGTATTCAGTGGAAATATGTTATGTTTAAAAGCGGCGGGGCTGCTTCTTCAGCTATTTTAGGCGGACATGTGGATGTTTGTGAAACCGGTACAGGTACTCCGGCTTATCAATCTGCCCGGCAGGGAAAACTGAGGGTTCTGGTCGATCTGGGATCTGAAAAAGTACCTTTTTTTTCCAAAACTAAGAATATGAGCGATTTAGACTATCCTTA
The DNA here is from genome assembly GCA_964459195.1 of uncultured Desulfobacula sp. GTDB lineage: Bacteria > Desulfobacterota > Desulfobacteria > Desulfobacterales > Desulfobacteraceae > NBML01. The sequence continues at coordinate 6,801 of CAYWNB010000081.1, read as the reverse complement.
TTCTACGATGCTGGAATACGGTATGATCCTTCCAAAAGGCGTTCCCGAGGTAATCCGTGCTAAACTTGAAAATGCGCTAAAAACCGTCATGCAGGACAAAGCCCTTATGGAGAAAATGGGTAAAACAGGTTTTACACCAAGATTTGTTACTGGTGAAGGGTACAAAAAAATACTTACTGGGGCAGTTCAATCCATTGCGGGTCTGATTGAATACACGAAAGATGTAAAATAGTAATAGATAAGATAAACCAGGCACCTGCAGTACAAAAATACTGTATGCTGTATCGCAGGTGCTCACTATATTTAAAGGAGGTCTGCAGTGAACAATGACTTGAAATTGGGAACCATTCTTCTGGTTTTTTCTGGTTTCCTTTGGTTTTATGCCATCCCATATCACATCAAAGGTTCAGAACAGGCGTTATTTCCTAAATGCTTGACAATATTAATGATAATTCCATGTCTGCTTCTTCTCATTCAGGGGATCAAAAGTTATAAGGCTGACGGAAAACAACAGGCTCCTTTTTTTATACCCTCAGCTTCCTTCAAGTCACTCAGAGTTGTTCCTCTTATGCTGGCATATATCTTTCTGATAAATATTATCGGGTATTACGTAACAACAGGTCTGTTTGTTTTTCTCTTTATGTTTTTTTTCGGAATCCGAAAGTGGTTGTCTCTATGCCTCTATCCCATCGTGGTTCCATTAATTGTGTACGTTATTATCAGAAAAATTTTGTCATTTCCTTTTCCTGAGGGGATTTTATTCTAATTTTTTATATGAAGAGGTTTATATCTTATGTTTGAACAGTTTTTAAGCGGATTACACATGGTTCTTATACCGCAAAATTTTTTATGGGCCGCAGTGGGTGTGAGCTGCGGCATGATCCTAGGTGCTATCCCGGGGTTAACCGACAACATGGGAATTGTCCTTTTTTTGCCTTTTACGTTCTATTTAGGTCCTATTGCAGGGATCGCTATGCTAATGGGGCTTACTAAAGGAGGTAATTTCGGTGGGTCCATCCCGGCGATTCTCTTCAAAATTCCCGGAACGCCTCAGGCCATGGTGACAAGCCTGGATGGGTATCCTCTGACACAAAAGGGCCAAAGTGGTAAAGCCATGAAACAAGCACTGTATTCATCCGTTATAGCTGACGGAATCAGTGACCTGATATTAATTTTTTTAGCCGCACCAGTGGCATTGATTGCTCTGAAAATAGGCCCCCCTGAGTACACTTCTATTATCATTTTTTCTCTGTTCGTGATTAGTGTCGCAGCATCTGAATATCCTGTCCGCGGGATCATAGCGACTCTTTTAGGCCTCTTGCTTGGTACTGTTGGAACGGATCCTGAATTTGGTACTACCAGGTTCGTCTTTCATACCCTTGACTTAGCCGACGGTTTTCACATCATGCCAATGGTGATTGGTATGTTAGCTTTTTCAGAGGTTCTGCTCCAGCTTGAGCAAGAATATGCCACACGACTGCTCCGAAAATTATCAAAAGAAAAGACTGATGAAGCAAAAATTCAAAGCCATTCGCAAGACCATCACCTGAGTTGGAAAGAGTTTAAAACCACCTTGCCCACTATCTTTCGTTCTACGGGTATCGGAGCCGCTATTGGCATTATTCCGGGTATCGGAACCACAGTGGGTTCCTATTTGAGTTATATCATGGCTAAGCAATCCTCTAAAAACCCGGAAAAATTTGGAAAGGGTTCTTTGGAGGGTATAGCAGCAGCAGAGGCAGGGAATAATGCCGTTAACGGCCCCAATCTCATTCCCTTGGTCACTCTTGGTATTCCGGGTAATCTGGCGGCAGCCCTGATTCTAGGCGGTTTCATGATGAAAGGTCTAATTCCTGGCCCCACATTTATGCAAACCAATGGTGATATGCTCTACGCGTTGTTTATTATTCTTTTTATCAGCAACCTGTTCACGATGGGTTTTGGTTATTTTTTCATCAAACACGTCAACCGCGTAACGCAAGTCCCCAAACCCTATCTGTTCACAGGTATTGTTGTCTTCAGTATCATCGGAAGCTATGTGGGCTACGCAAGCATCTTCGATGTTTATATGATGGTGGCATTCGGTGTGCTGGGTTATATACTGACAAAGTTCAAGATCAATTTGCCAACAGTGATTGTGGCATTTTTTCTGGGCACCATGTTGGAGAATAAATTTCGCCAGGCGCTTCTCATTTCCGGAAATGATATCACGGTTTTTCTCACACGGCCCATTTCGCTTACATTCTTGGTATTTACAGTCGTAGCTGTTTTTTTCCTACTTAAAAAGAAGAAGTCGGTTTTGAATAACTAATTTGTCTTAGGCTTTGAGAATCTATTTTATGAGATTTTTCTAATCTCTATGAGATGAATGACGTATTTGTTAAGAGGGGGTCAATAAAAATGAAGAAAGATTCGATTTATCCATTGGTCAGACATGCAGCAAATATCACAGTTGATGATATCCCTGATGATATCCTAAATTATACCAAAGATCTTTTTTTAGATACAATCGGTTGTATACTTGCTGGCAGCAGCGCAGATGGAGTAAAAAATCTGAGGAATATAATTGATTTCTGGGGTGGAAACAGACAGGCAAAGATACTTTCCTTTGATGATAAAACCAGTGCCCCTTTTGCTGCGCTTCTCAACTCAGTTATGGGGCATGCAAGAGATTTTGATGACACCCATGATGGGGCAGTCAACCATGGGTGTGTCACTATTGTTCCCGCACTCCTTGCTGTTTGTGAAGCGTTATCTTCTGGAGCAGTATCAGCACTTCCAAACACGAATCTTCCCAATAAAATTTCAGGGGCTGATTTTATTGCTGCTCTTGCAGTAGGCCTGGATGTTTCAAATAGGCTTGGAATGGCTTATATCCCTTATCTTCATGTCGGTTGGCTGCCAACAACACTCTGGGGGCCTTTAGGAAGTGCTGCCGCTTGCGGAAGATTGATGCGGCTGGATGAAATTAAAATGCATCATGCATTTGGAATAGCCTATGCACAAATTCATGCTAACAGACAGGCCCTGGTAGATGGCGCTCTGGCAAAACGGATTCAGCCAGGATTCAGTTCCTCTGCCGGAGTACAGTCTGCCTTTTTTGCAGCCAATGATATTACTGGAGCAAAAAATATTATTGATGGAGATTTTGGCATATCTACACTATATACTGCCGGAAAAGTGGACAGCAAACACTTAACCGAAAACCTTGGTAAATTTTTCGAAACATCCAATGTCAGTATCAAACCATATCCATGCTGCAGGTGTACACATCCATTAATTGATTCAGTAATCGCCATGCAAAAGAAATATAATATTGAGTGGCAAGAAATTAAGGAAGGTACTATTTATATTCCTCCCACATCCATGGGGCAGATTGGAAATGTTTTTCAGATTCGCAAAAATCCAACAGTTGATGCACAATTCAGTGCTCAATACACGGCTGCCCTGACTTTTATAAATGGGGGTGGCCCTAAGCTACAAGACTTTGAAGAAATAAATGTAATGTCACGCAAAGAAATTATTGAATTGGCTTCTCGTTTTAAAGTGATTGAATTCGAAAAAAGCGTATCTGGACTTACACCTGTGAAATTACACATAAATTTAAAAACCGGGAAGACCTTAAAAATCAGAATTGGAGACATCAAGGGCAGTTCGACAAATCCTTTGACCCATGAAGAACTTATTCTAAAATTTAATGATTGCCTGGATAATTCAATAAAAAAATATTCAAATAAAAAAAGAAAAAATATTATAAAAGCTATAAACAATATTATGGCAATAGAAGATATGTCTGAATTGATAAAAATATTTTAGGACTACAGCTATGAAATATTGGATTTGATAAAGCCAGAACATGAATTTCAAAGACTTAAAATCACTTGAGTCATCAAATTAACATTGTGGCAACAAAAATAAATTATTATAATAATACTATTAAACCAGGGAGACAGGATAATGATTGTAGGAATTCTTAAAGAGATCAAACCCCAGGAGAATCGTGTTTGTATGACCCCATCTGGCGTTGATATGATGAAAGCTAATGGCCACACTGTCTATGTTGAAAAAAAAGCCGGGCTTGGGTCAGGCTTTGAGGACAGCCAGTATATTGAAGCCGGGGCCACTATTCTTAACACCTCGGGAGAGGTGTATGGTATTTCTGATATGGTCATGCATGTTAAAGAGCCGCAACCATCAGAATTCGGTTACATTAAAGAAGGCCAGATTGTTTTTACATATTTGCATCTTGCAGCAGATGAAAATCTTACAAAGGCATTGTTAAAAACAGGATCAATTGGTATCGCATATGAAACTATTGAGGACCGCAACGGCGGGTTGCCTTTGCTTGCTCCAATGAGTGAGGTTGCGGGGAGGCTTGCAACCCAGCAGGGAGCCAAATATCTTGAAAGAACATTTGGCGGAAGAGGATTGCTTCTAGGTGGTGTGACCGGAACACCTTCAGCAAACGTGCTTGTCATCGGCGGAGGGGTTGTCGGTGTCCATGCTGCACAAGTCGCCTGTGGTATGGGAGCCAATGTTACAATTCTAGATATGAACATTGACCGTTTAAGATATCTTTCGGAAATCATGCCGGCAAATTGCAGGCCTTTAATGTCTTCTCCTGCACTGATCAGAGATCTTGCAAAGACATCTGATCTTGTTGTAGGTGCAGTTCTGGTTGCTGGAGCCAAAGCACCCAAGTTGATTACAAAAAACATGCTTTCAACAATGAAAAAAGGTTCGGTCATTGTTGATGTTGCCATTGATCAGGGCGGGTGTTTTGAAACTTCCAAGCCAACCACCCATGGTGATCCCATTTATGAAATCGATGGTGTTATCCACTATTGCGTTGCCAATATGCCGGGTGCTGTTCCCTTAACATCGGCTATTGCCCTGACAAATGCGACATTGCCTTATGCATTGAAAATAGCCAATAATGGATGGAAAGCTGTTTGTGACGATGAAGGGTTTGCAAATGGTGTTAATTATGTAGGTGATAAGCTTGTTTGCAAACCGGTAGCTGATGCATTTAACATGGATTTAACATCTCTTGAAAGCCTATTGTAAATTCTGAATTATGAGAATAAATACTAAAGCGTACAAAACAATTGTACGCTTTTAATTGTTTTGATGAAGGTATGATAGGCCAGGTGTGTAATCACAGTAATGTGTTCAGCTAACTGGTACTAATAAGTCGTGAGGCTTAGCCACTTTTCCCACAGATAAGCTTGAACGCTTTAATGTGAACATATTAAAGATATTTACTGCAATTGATTAAAATATTGGGGCCAGATTTTAAATCTGTCCCTCGACAAAATAGGATTTATTGGACACGGAATAATTTATACCCTTGTCATTTGTCGAAATTGGCAATACTGCCATTTTCGACAAATGGAGATTTATTGTTTCATTTGTCCGGAATTTCCGGATAGCAGCTTTTTTTTGTATCCTGATTGGCGATGAATCAAACAACAGTCAAACAAAATTTCAAACCTAACATGCTGTTATTAAACTTTTTTTTAAAATATAGTTATTAAAAATTTGTTTTCAGTCAAACAACAGTCAAACAAATTTTTTATGCCCACCACGGCAAATATTTTTTAGCTTTGGACCCTACTGTTTCATCATAAGCTCTTATACGATTTGATATCAATGCATCCTTTATAATCCTTGATGCCATAGCACTATTTTTACTATCAATACCAAATCGACCCCTAAGGGTAGCATTGGTCATAAAATCACGTTGAACATACCTGAGGCATGAATGTAAATAAGCGGCATGGATTCTTTCTTCTTTATCCATATTCTTGAGATCCTTGTGGGCGAATAATATTGCACGGGTATGTTCATCGGTTGTTTCAAAAACTGGAGCAGGAAGTTGGTAAAGTTCAGTTTGAAAAACGACTTTATCCACACCACTGCCCCTTTCTTCACAAATATTTATTCGTCTCATGAATGAGGCAATGGCCTCGTTTCTTGATTTCGGAGGACTGTCCAGAAAGCGTTCAATTTTTACCAACGGCAAACCAGGATTGGTGATTTCCATGCGGCGTTTAAAAATTTCAATCACTGGGGATGTGCCAGTTGCATGAAAATCCTGATGAATAATCGCATTTGCGACCAGTTCCCGGATGGCAGGTTCCGGGAACATTGGAACTTCCCGCCTGAAAGCCTTCTCAATGATCTCATTACCGGGCAGAAGATTTGATACAAATTCAATCAGGCCCTCAAAACCAGATGCATATCCTTTGTTCCACACTTGTTCTTTTAGGGTTTCAATTTTGTTTTCCCCTTTGTAAAATATAATTCGGACAGCTTTTCTTTTCAGGTTTTTAAAATCAGATAATTTTTTTGCAAATAGAATAGCTCCTATATTTGTGATATTCCATTTTCCAAAATTTCCTTTTTGTATCATTTCATCAGATTCAAGGGCTGATAAAATACCTTCTCGGAATTCAGGCAGGGGCAACTTTAAAAGATCAAAATAGGCAGGATAGTCCAGGTACTTGTAGAGTGTCTTCTTTAGATCCCTGAAATCCCATCTAAAATCCCGCGCAGTTAGCCCTATGCGATATTCTCCAGGTATTTTATTGTTAAAAAAATGAGTTTTTGAATGGACAGCAGGAACCGCCGTATGCCTTTTATCTTCCTCCCCCCTTTTGGGGCAATGGCATTCGTTTAAGATTTGAAGCCATTCGTTTAAGGGATTACAATGGCGAGTTTATTGGAAGTGTTGCTAAAATTTGCTTTTTCTTTTTTTTCTCTTTTGACGGATGCCATTTGGATTCAGGTTTCATGGAT
>CAYWNB010000080.1:0-12807 GCA_964459195.1 uncultured Desulfobacula sp. | reverse complement strand
GGCCTTGACCCCCAGCAGCACCAAATCCGGGTCCGGGTCCATATTCTCCACCCCGATCACGGCATCCATTTTCTCAGTGAACTCTCCTTTTATGCCGGTAATATGAATCCCCTGGTTTATGATCTTCCGGGCATGTTCCTCTCTACGAACCACCACCTGGACATTAAGGCCTGCCTTTTTAATGAAACCCGCACAAATACCGCCAATGGCGCCGGCCCCTACCACGGCTATTTTAAAATCAAGACCTGTCTGATTCATGGACGTATCCTTCCTTCTCCGTATGGTTATAGGTGTTTATCACCTATGTCAGATTTCCGAAGATTTGTAAATGCTGCAAAAAAAAGCCGCCATACTAAAAAATTAAGTTTTCAATTTGTGAAAAAAAAAGTTAGATTGGTTCTTTTCTAACATTAGAGGTCTGGATAAATATGATATTGCGCATTTTCAATAACATACACTTCCTCGTAGCATGCGGGTGTTTTGCCATCTTTTTTCCAGGGTCATTCGTTTTTGGATTTCCCGGTGTCATGGCAGGTGAATGGCAGCAGCTATTCAACGTGGACAAGTCCCAGATAGGCCGGCTCATGTTTTTTATTCTGGCCGGAACCGGCTTTTCCATGTACCTTTCCGGAAAACTTCAGGAAAAAATAGCACCCCATTGGATGATTCTGACAGGCAACTTTTTTTGCGCCCTGTCCATTGGCCTTGTCGGATATGCAACCTCAATCACCCATGTCTATATTTGGGCATTTGCGGAAGGCTTTTTCTGCGGATTTGTTTATATCCCCTGCTTAACCATATTCCAACGACTCTTTCCGGCAAACAAAGGGCTTCTCACGGGGATCATCAATCTGACATTTGGTGGCTCATCCGCTGTCATGGCCCCGGTGTTTTCCTTCCTTTTGGTTTCGAAAGGATATGGGGCCACCTGTTGGATCACCATGATTGCAGCCATCAGCATCGGGATGGGATGCGCCCTCTTCATTAAAATTCCGAAATCCATGGCAAAAAAAGATCTGATAATCGCCCCCAGACTGAGCCTGATGCAGACAATTGCCTTGAAACCCTTCAGATACTTATGGTGTGTATGGGCACTTGCAGGGGCTGCCGGTGTTTCTCTGATCATACTCAGCGCCACATTTGGCCAGACGCTGGGCTATGATGTCACCCAATATGTTATAATTCTCACCTGTTTTAATATTTTAAATGGGATCGGCCGGCTGGTTTGCGGCCGGCTGGCTGACCATTTTCCAAAACAAAAAATTCTAATGATTGTTTTTCTTTTAGCCTCAGCAGCCTATTTTTTGATGCCTTTTGTCACAGCTATCTATCTATTGAGTTTCCTTGCCTGCTTTGTCGGTCTTGCTTTTGGTGCGATGTTCACGGTCTCAGCTCCCCTGGTCACCGAATGTTTCGGCCTTGAAAATTTCGGCAGGGTTTTCGGCCTTGTGTTCACCGCCTACGGTTTTCTTGCCGGCTTTTTGGGTCCCTGGCTTTCCGGAATTGTTCTGGATACCACCAACGGAAATTTTACGATTGTATTTACAGGATTTGCTTTTTTTTATTTGATATCCGCTTTCCTTATCTTGCGTGTTAGAAAACCCGGTATAATCCATTCCAGATCTTGAATAAACAATTGACCTTGACTGTTTCATTATATATTTCATATGTTATTGAAACAAATCAACAAAAAGAAAATATATGCAATTTGAGGCACACGGCAAATTCGAGCTTTCCCTTCAAAGGGAAATTTTCATTATACGATTTTTTCACAATTGGAACCTGAAGGGGGCCCAAGCCTTTTTGGAAAAGTCCAGTAAGGACTCCACCTAAGACCCTTGTCAGGCTTTCGTCCCCAATACATGGGAACTCCCACTTTACCCGGTATACGCCCGGAACTCTTTTTTTTCGGGTATTGTTTTCATTGCCTTATTGATGCAGGAACACCTAATATTTTGTAAGTTTTTGAAAAATTTATTTTACCCAATAGATAAATAATTCTGCCCAATGATTCAACTATCTCATGGCTATTTTTTTTCATGGATAGGCTAATAGTTAGAGGGCATAGGTTCATCATAAGCGGGTTATAGACCCGAGTTGATAGTATCATTAGGCTAACTGCTCTGAAACACTATCTAAGAAGTTTAGAATTTCTTCACTTTCTATAGACTTGTTTCTAAGTCCCGTAAAATCATTATAATGATAGCTTACGATTTTTTTAGAAATTCTATTAAGCTTTACATTTTCTTTATCGCTGTCAACAAAGATAGAGTCTAAGCCAAAAGGACAGCTTCTATACAAAATAGGGATTATTTTTCTCTCAGTTTCTTCAGCCCAAGAGAACTACCGTATACACATTTTACTTCGAAAATATGATGGGCTTAAAATGGGTAGAAAACAGTCAGCTTCTTTGACGGACTCTTCAAGCTTTTTAAGCCACTGATCTCCCCATTTTAGATCATTCACGTCAACAATTATTTCTGACTCTATACCCAGTGCTTGATCAAGCGATATATTGAAAGCCTCACGGAATTTTGACAAGTTGTATGGCTTCTTATCATCTATTTTTGCGAACTCCAAAAAATCTTCATATTCCCTACTTCTTTGATGAGCCTAATAAGTAATTTAGTTGACTTGAATATCATGTAATTTGGAATGGTATCCAACCTTCAACGAATAAAAAATTTAATCTGTAAATCAGTATCAGTGTTTCAAACTTGTGTAAAGAAATATTCAATCATACATGACCAAGCTCAATCAAATGAGAAAATCTTCCACAACAAGTCTTCGCCATTGATCCCCTATTTTTACCCGACTGGCGGCTTTATTCTTCTTCATTGGAATCAACTATACTATATGATGGATTTTCTAATAACCAACTATCCACGGCATCTCTCAACTGCTTAATATCCATTCACCTTGAGATCCATTTGAAAACATGCTGGAACCAAGGTTTTAGTGATGATAGATCAAATTTATTGAAATAAACCTCTTGAAAAATTGTTTTATAAATTGAGGTTCTTCTCTATGGTGATTGTATTGATTAATTTGGGTGGGATTTACCGTTGCCACACTTTTGGCCATGCTCCAATAATTGATTTACAAAGATTTGCAAAAGCGATTAAACCTGATAAGCTGGTTCCCATTCACACATTTGAACCAAATCTTTACCAGGAATATTTTACAAACGTCAAAATCCAAAATGATTTAGAATGGTAGGCTATATGAGTAAAAGCGTGGTGCAACAGGTGATCGGTCATTTTAATGAATCATCTTTGAGCAAGTGGAGGATAGATCACAAAAGGTTGTGGATGGAATATTTAAAAATAGGCAAATTGCCATTTACCCCGAAAGAATTACATACGACGATCCAAGAAATCGCCAATCAACCGGAGAACAGGCCACGAGGCGAAAAACTTCTTCACTTCCACAAAAAAAATAGATTTACATTGAAAGAGGATAAAACTCCTTACCGTCCGGAAGAAGCTCTTGAACGTTTTATAGTGTCCAATGAAGATAATTTTTTTAATCAGGTTCCTGTTGGCGGTGGGAAAGAATCAATTGATCTTGTGGTCAGGCATAGTATGGATTCGGTTGAATTTATTGAATTAAAACCCTGGAATAGTAGTGACTCACCGTTATATGCACTCGTTGAAAGTTTAAAAAATCTTGTGGAATATCGGGTGATTGTTGAAAGACAAATTAAAGAAATTGATGTTCCATGGAAGGTAGATATCAGCATGTTGGCCCCAAGACAGTACTATCAAGATTTCTTTCTTCTTGATGCTTCAGATTCTGGTATAGAGGAAAATATTTCCAGATCAATCAATTTATTGAATGATCTGGCTACAGAATTCAATACAAATATTTCTATCTACTCTCTGACTCTTGGAAATGACAGTTTCAGGCAAGCGTGTTCCCAAATCTATGATCATCATGACCTAACTGGTCAACAGATTGCCAGTGTAAATGAAAAGGATGGCATCAATTCTTTAAATAGATCGAATTGGGCAGAACTGGCATCTTCAAGGACAGTTTGAGATTAGCTCCACCAAACCTGACTGTTTTAAATTCATAACCAGTGACATAAGATTCGAAGATATTTCAGTTTATTCTCAACAAATCGAAACAAGATCATAAAAACATCGTCAGCAATTCAAAACACTATTCAATGTTAAAAATGGAGATTCCAGCTTATATCTTGAATGTTGTAAAACTGCATGATACAGATTCATTTGTTGGAATAATTTTAGAAATTAGGATAATGGATATAACAGAAAATAAAACATATAACAGTTCTATCGTTTACGGCTCTTTGCTTATGGCGGAAAGCCGTAAAATAGCTGATTTATTACTTAGAAATGCAGATTCGGATCAATGGCATCATGCAATCGTTATTGAAAATATACTGCAAAAGAGAAGCACTGAAACCGCTAAAAAACAGGCTCGCCTGATTAAAAATCGTCTAAACCTTATGGATAAGGCCTTATGGGTGCTTGTAAGGGACGGATCAGCAGAGGTTGCATCTCAGGCACTCCTTGCGGCAGCTATAAAGCATAGCCGACTCATAGGCGATTTTCTGGATACAATCATGCGGCAACATTGGCAGACATTCACAAAAAAAATCAATGTGAAGGATTGGAACCTTTATCTTGAACAATGTGCCCAGATAGACCCGCAGGTTGACACATGGAAAGCAACCACCCGGTCAAAATTAAAACAGATTGTGTTCAGAATATTAGCTGAAGCAAAATATATCGACAACACAAAGACATGCAATTTGATTCCAATCTCCCTATCACCGGAAGTAAAAACATATCTTGTCAAAAACAAGGAGGACTATGTATTGAGCTGCATGGATATTACATAGCCCAATAAGGATTTCATATGACACCATTTAAAAACCGTCTGGACAAAATTCTTGATCGACTGACATCTGATGAACTTCTATCTAATTCCGGACTTGGAAATGAAATCGGTTTTTATATTTTTGATTATCCATCTGAATATGAGATGGAAATGCGAGAGCATATTCAGTTTATTTTAAGACAGCTTCCAAAAAGAAAACCAGACCTTCGGTTCAAACATATCAATTTATTTGATCTGATTCTTGTCTATCTAAAAAATAGAAATCTCCTTGACCGTGTTTTAGACATCGAGTCTAAAAAGGGCAATGAAGCGCTTTTAAATTCTTTAAAAGGTCCGCTTGATGCCAAAAAGATTGCCAAAGAATTTATCACTCTTGCACCTCCTGAAGAAAATGACCTTGTATTGGTATCAGGCGTTGGAAGTGCGTACCCCATATTAAGAAGTCATAATCTTTTGAATAATCTTCATCATTTAATGGAAGATACACCATTGGTGATGTTTTACCCTGGCGTATTTACAGGCCAGGGACTAAGGCTTTTTGGGAAGATAAAAGAGACAAATTATTACAGGGCATTTCAACTGGTTGTATAGAAAATAGTGAGCAGAACAGACATCTTAAAGGAAAGTCAAGCTATGCAGATTCAAAATATTTTCAAAAAGAATATCTCAAGACCCATCAATGGGGTTGTGAAAGCAGATCAGCTCAATGAATCAGTGGTATGGCAGGAGCTTGATGAGTATGTGGTCACCCGAGAGCTTGACAAGCACTTTAGAACTTTTTTATCTTCCTATCTTGGGGCAATAGATAACCAAAATGATCCCATAATGTCCAGCAGAATGGCAGTCTGGATATCTGGTTTTTTTGGTTCCGGTAAATCTCATTTCATCAAAATCCTTTCTTATCTTTTGGGAAACAAAGCGGCACGCTGCCCTGACACATCCTCACAAAAAAGAGCAGTTGAGTTTTTTACAGATAAAATTAAAGATCCCATGCTATTGGGAGATATCAAGCGAACATCCAGTATTGATACGGATATTATCCTTTTTAATATCGACAGCAGAGCAGATTCCACAGAAGGTCGATCTACTATCCTTTCGGTATTCTGGAGACTGTTTAATGAAAGCCAGGGGTTCTGCTCTGATTCATTACATTTAGCTGAAATCGAAAGATATTTAACCAGAAAAGGCCAGTATGAAACCTTTAAAGACAAATTCAGAGAAATATACGGGGCTCCCTGGGAAACAGAACGGGATGCCTATTCACTGCTTCAGGATGAAATAGTTGAGGCTTTGTCCATTGTTTTGGATAAAAATCCAGATGCAACCAGGGAGTGGTTTGAAAAATACGAAAATAATTTTAACCTGACAGTCGAGCATTTTGCAAAACGGGTTAAAGAGTATCTGGATTCAAAATCACCCACCCACAGGATCATTTTTCTGGTGGATGAAATAGGCCAGTTTATCGGCAGTGATACCCATTTGATGCTGAACCTTCAAACGATTGTTGAAGATTTGGGAAGAGTCTGCAACGGCAGGGCTTGGGTTCTGGTTACCTCTCAGGAAGATATTGATGCTGTTCTTGGTGATATTAAATCCTCAAAAGCGAATGATTTTTCTAAAATTCAAGGCCGTTTTAACACAAGACTTTCTTTGTCCAGTGCCAATACCGACGAAGTCATTCAAGCCAGATTGCTTGAAAAACAAGATGATGCAAGGATTGAACTTGAAAAATTGTTTGCTCAAAAAGGAGATATTCTTAAAAATCAGCTCAGCTTTACCCATGATACATCAACCCTGAAAAATTATTCAACAGCCCAGGATTTTGTAAATAATTATCCTTTTACACCGTACCATTTCCAACTGGTTCAAAAAATATTCGAGTCTATCAGAAAGGCAGGTGCAACGGGTCTTCACTTAAGCCGGGGAGAAAGATCCATGCTGGATGCATTTCAATCGGCTGCCATCAATCTTGCATCTAAAGAAATAAAGGCTCTGGTACCTTTGTATGAGTTTTTTCCCTGCATAGAAAGCTTTTTGGACACATCGGTTAAAAGGAGCATTGAGCAGGCAAAAGACAATAAAGGCTTAGACGGGCTTTTTGATATCCAACTTTTGCAGACATTGTTTTTGATACGATATGTGGACATTATCAAACCCAATATTGATAATCTTGTGACCCTTTGTATCGATCGGGTAGATGCGGACAGAATCGTCTTGAAGCAAAAAATTGACGAAGCGCTTCAGCGTTTGGAAAAAGAAAACCTGATCAGCCGAAATGGGGACTTGTTCTTTTTCCTTACCAATGAAGAACGTGAAGTCTCCCGTGAAATCAAAAGTGTTGAAATCTCTTCCCATGCAGAAACAGATCTTTTGGCCAGCATTATTTTTGAAGACATTCTAAAGAACAAGTCAAAACACCGGTATGGTCCATTCAAAAGAGATTACGCTTTTAACCGCATCTGCGATGACAAGCCCTGGGGCAAACGAATGGAGGATGAGTTGGTTCTTGAAATCATCAGTCCCATGCATGACCAGTATCCTGAATTCAATCCAGGCAAATGCAATATGCACAGTCTGGACAATGACGGCACCGTTCTTATAAAGCTGGACAATGACCCGGATCTTTTTTCAGCAATTAGAATCTATATCCAGACCGATAAATATATCAGGGATAAAAGTGATGCCGCCGCATCCACCAGCTTGAAACAGATATTAAGAGACAGGGCTGATGAAAACAGAGGCAGAAAGGAACGGCTCATAGCCAAGGTTGACGAGTTAATCCTTAAGGCTGAATATTATACCCTGGGCAAAGCACTTGAAATAAATGCTGCAACAACTTCCAAATCCCTTGATGAAGCCTTTGATTATCTGGTGCAAAATACATTCAGTAAATTTAATTATTTGTCACAAGTCCATGATGATCCCATTCGAGAAATCAAGCAAATACTGTTGTCCGATGACATTGGCCAGGAACAACTGGTTCTTGAATTTGCTCAAGGTGAAACCCAGGATATCAAAGAGATCAGAACGTTTATAGAATTGAAACATGCCAGCAATAAAGCCATTATTCTGGACGAGCTTGTTAAACATTTTGCCAAACGCCCCTATGGATGGCCTGAATTTCAAATAGTGATTCTCGCTGCCAGACTTTTCATGGGGGGGAAAATCAGTTTGATAGAAGACAAAAACAAGATCCGGCCCAAAGATGCTATTCCCTTGTTATCCAAGACCCATCAATGGAAAAATGTACAGATTCTGATAAAAGCCAACTTGTCAAACCGTGATCTTCAAAAGGCACAGACACTGGGAAAAGAGATATTTGGCTGTCTTGCACCGGACGGCCAGGAACGAATAAGCCATTACATAAGGGACGGATTGAACGACTGGACCGTACCACTGGATAAATACAAAACATTGGCAGATACAGGCAATTACCCCGGTAAAAAAGAGATTGATAACTGCCTGAAGATCGCCCGTGTGATCCTCGATATCCATGACGCATTTGAGATGATCAAAGCGTTTAACCTGAAGAAAGATGACCTGCTGGATGCCCATGAAGACCTCCTGGATTTACAGGATTTTTTCAATAACCAGCGACAGACATGGGAAACACTGCAACGAGCATTAAATAAATTTCTTCCCAACAAAACAGCCATTGAAAAGGATGCTGAATCACACAAGGCGTTGAAAAAAATGGAAGAGATCATTCTATCTGAAAATCCTTACCAGATGCTCAAGGATGTCAGCACGCTGGTTTCAAAAGTTGCGCAATTTAATGATCAGATTCTGAGTGAAAAGCGCCAGTCAGCGTTTGATGAAATTGACGGCAAGATCAAACAGGTGTCAAACCTGTTAAATGAAAAACAAGCGGACAATGATTTTAAAAATAAAACCCTGTACCCCCTTCAAAAGTTCAAGAAAAAAATTGAATACGAATTCAGCATCCCTCAAATATCTTACAGCGTCAATGAGAGTCAGGAAGCCTTTGAAGATGCCCTTGAATCCATTGAAGACAAATTTCGGCCTAAAGACGAGCCTGAAAAACCGGTTAAAAAGACAACAACGATAAAACCCGCCAATTTCAGACATAAAGCCTATCTTGACACAGAAGAAGATGTAACCCAATATCTTGAAAAGGTTAAATTGGAATTGCTCAAGGCAATAAAGGACAATCTGAGAATACGGATTCTCTAAAATAATCGATATAGGTTGATAAATGAATACAGCTCAGATCAAAGCATATGCACCCAGGGCAAGGACTGATTTTATAAAAGCCGTGACGGAAAGAGCAGCACGGTTCGGCATTCACGGTGACAATAAATTTGATTCAATGGAATTCAAAGGCGATGTGGCCATTATCGGCACCCAGGTCTTCACTAAAAAAGGCGGTGAACTGAGAGAAAAACTAGTGAAAAAGGTTAAGCAGCAAGGCTTTGAAATGTTTATCCGTTCTCATGCCTATACCTGGTTTAACCGATTCGTTGCCATCCGATATATGGAACTGCATGATTTTTTGGATCATGGTTTCCGTGTGTTAAGCCATCCCAATGGGTCTGACATCCCTGAAATACTGGAACATGCCACAGAGGTTTATCTTCCGGGTCTTGATAAAGAAAAGGTGATGGAACTCAGACTTGCCGGTGACAAGGATAATGAATTGTACAGAATGCTTGTCATTGCTCAGTGTAATGCACTTCACAAGGCCATGCCTTTTTTATTTGAAGCGATTGACAATGAGGTTGAACTTCTCTTACCCGACAATCTATTACACACCCATTCTCCTGTCAGGAAAATGGTCACACAAATTGATGGAAGTTTATGGACTGATGTTGAAATCATCGGTTGGATATATCAGTTTTATATCTCTGAGAAAAAAGATGAAGTCATCGGGAAAGTGGTTAAAAGCGAGGACATCCCGGCAGCAACTCAGTTGTTTACCCCCAACTGGATCGTAAAATACATGGTCCAGAACACCCTGGGTAAAATGTGGATGGCTACCTATCCTGATTCTTCCTTAAAAACCAAGATGGAATATTATATTGAACCGGCAGAACAGGAACCGGAGGTTCAAGAAGAAATAGACAGGACAACCCCAAAAGAATTAAACCCGGAAGAATTGACTTTTTTAGACCCGGCCTGTGGGTCCGGCCATATCCTTGTGGAAGCCTATGACATTCTTAAAGAGATCTACCTTGAAAGAGGATATAGAACTCGTGATATTCCTCGTTTAATCCTCAAAAATAATCTTTATGGCCTTGATATTGATGACAGGGCTGCACAGCTTGCTTGTTTTGCTGTTTTAATGAGAGCCAGAAAGGATGACAGGCGGTTGTTCAACCGTGACGGTTTGAGCTTAAACATTATGTCCATTGTTGAAACTAAGGGATTTGATAAAGATAAACTATTAAATGCCGTATCGAAAAGGGAAGGTGGAAAAGGCGTTTGGATTTGGATTCATGAATTGGTTGAGTTGTTTGAGTGTGCAAAGACATTTGGATCTTTGATCACAATTCCAGATGAGTTGACTGCGAAACTTGATGAGATAAAAGATGTTATTGATTCTGACCTGGCCAATAGCGATGATGTCTTTAATTATATCGCTGGAACTGAATTAAAAATTCTAAGACCGGTTACCGAACAAGCGCTGTTATTGGCAAAAAAATACGATTGCGTGGTTGCTAACCCTCCGTATATGGGTGGGAAGGGTATGAACCCCAAAATAAAATCATTTCTTAAAGACAATTATACTGATGTTAAGTCTGATTTATTTTCGGCCTTTATTGTTCGCAATACAGATCTTACTCTACCAAAAGGGCAACTTGGTTTTATGTCACCTTTTGTTTGGATGTTCATATCATCGTATGAAAAATTACGTGGTTTTTTAATAAATCAAAAAACAATTACATCATTGGTACAACTCGAATACTCGGGCTTTGATGGAGCAACGGTACCAATTTGCACATTTACAATTGAAAATGCAAAATTACTTGATTATCAGGGTGGTTATATCCGATTATCTGATTTTCGAGGAGCAGAAAATCAGGGGCCTAAAACAATTGAAGCAATCAATACTCCTCATTGCAGTTGGTTCTATCGAGCATCTGCTATTGACTTCAAGAAAATACCAGGTATTCCTATAGCCTTTTGGCCTAGCACTATATTAAGAGACTGTTTCACTAAACATAAAAGTCTTTCTGAAATTGCAAAACCGAAGCAGGGTCTTGCAACTATGAATAATAACAGGTTTTTACGATTTTGGTTTGAATGTTCATGGGGGAAAATAGATTTAACAGCAAAGAACCATAATGATGTTATATCTTCAAAGGCAACTTGGTTTCCAATTCAAAAAGGAGGCGGTTATAGGAAATGGTACGGTAATAATGACTATGTAGTAAATTGGAAGAATAATGGAGCAGAGATAAAGGAAATAGTTCTTAAAAGATATGGCAGTATTTCAAAACGTATTGTAAACGAACATCTATACTTCAAACAGGGCACAACTTGGTCAAGCCTGTCAAGTTCTTCTTTGTCAATGCGTTATGTTCCAAGTGGCTTTTTGTTTGAGACGAAGGGATCAATGTGTTTTTTTGAAAAAGAATACACTCTTTTAGGTACTCTAGCATTCTGTAACTCCAATATAGTTAACCCTTTGCTGCAATGTATTAGCCCAACTCTTGATTTCCATGAGGGGCCTATTGGAAAACTTCCTATTATATCCGATATAAACTCAACAGTAATTGATTACACCAAGCAAGCCATTAGCATTTCAAAAAATGATTGGGATTCCTCTGAACTTTCCTGGGACTTTATCATTCATTCGCTATTGAAATCAAAACATCAGGAAGCACTATTAGAAGAGTCATATATAACCACTCGAAATGAATGGAAAAACTCGACCTTTAAAATAAGACAGCTTGAAGAAGAGAACAATCAAAGCCTCCTAAAAACTTACGAACTTAAGAATGAACTCAAGCATAATGTCCCCTTGTCCGAAATTACTCTGACCTGTAATCCTTATTATCGTTTTGGAAGCGGTAAAACGGAAAAAGAATACGAAAACCTCCTGCTCATACACACTATAAAAGACCTCATTTCATATTCCATCGGTTGCATGATGGGGAGATACAACCTTGACGAACAAGGTCTTATCTACGCCCATAGTAAAAACGAAAGATTTGATTCATCAAAATACAGAATTTTCCCAGCCGATGATGATGGAATAGTTCCAATAATGGACATGGACTGGTTTGAGGATGATGCGACCAAAAGGTTCATTGAATTCATCAAAACAGCTTGGCCGGAAGAACATCTTGATGAAAATTTAAGATTCATTGCTGACAGCCTAAATTCCAAAGCCAATGAATTACCTGAAGGCACAATCAGAAGGTATCTGAGCACCACATTCTTCAAAGACCACATGAAGACATACAAAAAGCGGCCCATATATTGGCTGTTTTCAAGCGGCAAACAAAAAGCGTTTGAATGTCTGGTATATCTACATCGGTATAACGATTCCACACTGTCCAGAATGAGGTCAAACTATGTGACACCGCTCCAGGGCAACATCAGTGCTCGGATTGAATTTCTTGAACATGAAAAAGATGCCACCACAACAGCATCAACCCAGAAAAAAATCCAGAAGCAGATTGATATCTTAAAGAAAAAGCAGGTGGAACTTAAAAATTTTGATGATGAGCTGCGGCATTATGCAGACATGAAAATATCAATTGATCTGGATGACGGGGTGAAGGTCAATTATGGAAAGTTTGGCAATCTGTTGGCAGAAAAGAAAGCCATCACCGGGGAAAAATGATATCTGACACAACAACGGATCAATTAAGTATGTTCCGGCAAGTATTGTCTGATTAGTATATTCAAGGAGACCATGGAATGGGTAATTTTTATTCTGATCTTTTAAAACAGCCTGAAGGCAAAACC
>CAYWNB010000079.1:0-12884 GCA_964459195.1 uncultured Desulfobacula sp. | reverse complement strand
CGGATGCGTTTTTCCACCCACCTCTTTGTTTCAATGTTCCCTGTTTCTCCAAGGGCATAAAGGATATCTCCCTGGACAGGGATCTCGCTGTGATCAAAGGCCTGGATGAGCGGGGAACACAATTTCAATGCCAGGTCCGGGTTTTCTTCGGCCAGGGATTCCACCACCACCATGGCCCCCAGCCGCACAGACCAGGTGTCATGGAACAATAATTGGACAAATCCCTGAAAAATGGTGCCGGCCTGGATCATTTCTCGGGATATCCAATCGGCATCTCCTTGTTCCAGAATGGTTTTTAGGGTTTGGGAACTTAAGCGGGATACATCCCGCTGGGTGATCATGGACAGGACCTCTTCTGCCGCAACGGCACCGGTCCATCGGAATCCATTGTCAAGGATCAGGCAGGGAGCGGACATTACCTTGTCCCTTTGGGCTGTTTCGGGAAACAAGGTGCCATCGATAATGTGCAGATTGATCTTGTCCGAGAAGACTGCCAGGGGGAAAATGGTGTTGACCACTTCGGGGCAATGGGGACACTGCATGGCAATATAAAGGGTCAGGTCACAGGGAACATGGATCTGGTCTAAAAGCGCCTGGACGGGGGGTGTCAGTTTTGGGGCCCGGGTTTGGATACAGGAGAGTCCCTTTAAAAATGGGGGCAGTTCCTTGCCCAGGGCAAGGGCGGAATAGATGATATTCTCCCTGAGAAGCAATCCGGGTAGCGGGGTCTGCCTTGCAGATGTATTCACCCGGATGGAGGGTGCAAGGTTTGCCAGGCTGTGGCCAAAGGATTCAAACCTCTCTTGCTCCCCATGATCGGTTGACACTATTTCAAGGGGATGCGGCCGGGTTTGTTTTTTTTCCCAGGATAAAAGAGTTTGGCGGTCTTTCGGATCAATCATGGGGGGTCACCATCGTTTCTTCCCTCTCGCTTTTTGCAAAATTGGTGGAATTGATTCTTTTCTCTTCTTTACCAGAAACCTGCTTTAAAATTAAGGGGAAATCATGTAATAAATTAAATGGGTAAAAAATTTGAATCTTTAAATATATGGCAACAGAAATGACCTTTATTGCAGATCTCCACATCCATTCCAAATATTCGCGTGCCACATCCAAAAATCTGGACCTGGAAAACCTTTATTATACCGCACAGATCAAGGGGATTTCCGTGGTCGGGACCGGGGACTTTACCTTTCCTGCATGGGTTGAGCAAATCGAATCCAAGCTGGAAGAAACCGAGCCCGGGCTTTTTTCCCTGAAGCCGGAAATTGCACGAAAGATTGATGAAACCGTGCCAACATCATGCCGGAACCCGGTCCGGTTCATTTTGCAGACAGAGATCAGCAATATCTATAAACGAGAGGGACGGGTTCGGAAAAATCATAACCTGGTTTATTTTCCGGATCTTTTGGCCGTTAAAAAATTTAATGCAAGGCTGGATGCCCTGGGAAACATTAAATCAGACGGCCGCCCCATATTGGGCCTGGATGCAAGGGCGCTCTTAGAGATTATGCTGGAAACAAGTGATCGCGGTTTTTTTGTCCCGGCCCATATCTGGACCCCCTGGTTTTCCATGTTAGGTTCCAAATCAGGGTTTGACACCATTGAAGAATGTTTTGGCGATCTAAAAAAATATATCTTTGCCGTGGAAACAGGGCTTTCTTCGGACCCCCCCATGAACTGGCGGGTATCTGATTTGGATCATGTCAGCCTGATTTCCAATTCAGATGCCCATTCCCCGGGCTACCTGGGCAGGAATGCCTCGGTATTTAACACGGACCTGGATTTTTTTTCCATGCGATCTGCCCTTGAGACCCGGGATTGTGAGGCGTTTAAAGGTACTCTGGACATGTTTCCCCACCAGGGAAAATACCATTATGATGGTCACAGAAAATGCAATGTCAGTCTGAATCCTGAGGCCACTGAAAAATTGGGCGGCATCTGCCCCATGTGCAAAAAACCCCTGACCCTGGGGGTGCTTTACCGGGTCCAGGAGCTTGCCGACAGAAGGGAAGGATTTGTACCGGAGAACCGGCAGACCTATACCAGCATTATTCCCCTGGCCGATATTCTATCACAAATCTTTGAGGTGGGACCCAAGACCAAGCGGGTAGCAGGTTATTATCAAAAAGCCATTGAGGCCCTGGGGCCGGAACTTCCCCTTCTGACACAACTTTCCTTTGAGAAGATTAAAGGGGCTGGGGTGCCGCTATTGGCCGAGGCCATCATGAAGATGCGGGGGGGTGATATCCAGATAGATCCCGGATTTGATGGCGAATATGGCAAGGTAAATATTTTTAGCCGCCAGGAAAAACAAGACCTCAGGGGGGAGAAATCGCTTTCGTTTATCCTGCCTAGTCCCAGGGCCTCCAAAAAAGAAAAAAGTGTCCCGTCCCGTGTTGAAAAAGGGGTTGAAAAAAAATCAGGGGTTAAAAAAAAATCTGCCCCTCTTCCCAAACCAGTTCGGCCGACAAGGGAACCCGGGCTTTTAGACGGATTGAATTCAGGTCAAAAACAGGCGGTTGAATCCAAGAATCCGGTTATTTTGATCCAGGCAGGGCCTGGAACGGGTAAAACCAGGACATTGACAGCCAAAATTGCCTACCTGATCTCTGAAAAGAAAATAGACCCAAACGCCATCCTGGCAGTGACATTTACCAACAAGGCGGCCCGGGAACTTACCCGACGAATTGATACCTTTCTCCCCAAGGGGGACAACAAGGTCTTGGCGAGCACATTCCATGGATTTTGCCTGAAATTTTTAAAGGATATGTTTGAATTTAATGCAGGCATTATGGATGATCGCTTGAGATTGGAACTTATTAAAAATGGACTTGAAGCCGCTGTCAAAACCGATTTGCCCCTGGAAAAAGGGATCAGGGAGAAGGGCGTCAGGGAAAATAAGACCAAGGGCCGCTTTTCCGGGAAAAAAGGGGTGGGTCAATTGGACCGGTTGATTTCTTCGTGTAAACAGCAGCTACTGGGACCGGCCGATGACCTGTCTTGTCTGGCAGACAAGGGGGATGCTGGGGTACTCGGGCAGGTTTATACTGCCTATCAGCAGCAATGTGATGCGCTGAATCTGGTGGATTTTGAAGAGTTGATCTTTTTATTCCATCGTCTTTTGAAGGCGTCTCCCAAGGCATTGGCCCAGGTGCAAAAAAGGTTTGCCCATATTTTTATTGATGAATACCAGGATCTGAATCTGGCTCAGTATGAACTGGTCAAATTGCTGGCCCAAACAAGTAACCTTGTGGTGATCGGGGATCCGGATCAGTCCATATACGGGTTCCGGGGATCGGACAATAAATATTTCAAACGGTTTGCAACGGATTTTCCTGGATGTGAAAAGGTTTTCCTGGACCAGAATTATCGTTCCACCCAGACCATCCTGGATGCTTCTTTTCAAATGATTTCGCGTTCCATTGAGAAGAACGGGTCCAACAACGGGTCCCCGATATTTTCCAATTTCAATACCGCTCAACGGTTGATTGTCAAGGAGACTGCCACCCAGACAGCCGAGGCCGTGGCCGTGGGGAAGATGATAGAAAAACTGGTTGGCGGGCTGTCTTTTTTTTCCATGGACGCCGGGAAATTGGATACCGGGAAATTGAATACCAGTGGGGCATCCATTGGGGAAAAAGAGTATTCTTTTTCAGACGTTGCCGTTCTTTTTAGAACCAGAAAACAAGGGGATACATTTGCTGAGGTGTTTCAACGAGAGGGGATTCCCTTTCAGACAGCAGATAAAACCAACTTTTATTCCCAGGACGGAATCCAGCAGGTACTGAGTCTTTTCAGGATCATCACCCGCCGGGCCAATAAAATGGATTACCAGATCCTGGGAGATCATTTTAATCTTTTATCCCAAAAAAAGGGTCTTAAAATCCGGCAGGATACAGAGGATCAGACCCGGCAGATCATCGCACCCATTTTTGACCAGATCTGTGACAAGAACAGCAGTGCCTGCCTGGAGGTTATAATTGATTTTCTGGATGCAGGACAGGTGATCCAACAAAATGAGCGCCTGGGCACGGCATATGAAACCCTCATTTCTTTGGGCCATCTTTATCCAGACCCTGAATCGTTCATGGATTATCTGGTTTTGGACCAGGACCCGGATCATTTGTCAGGATCCGTTGAAAAAATATCTCTGATGACCCTGCATTCGGCCAAGGGACTGGAGTATCCGGTGGTGTTTGTCACCGGGTGCGAACAGGGGTTGATTCCCTTTGCAAGGGATGGGAAAACCTGTGATAATCTGGAAGAGGAACGGCGCCTGTTTTATGTGGGTATGACCCGGGCCATGGATATTCTTTGTTTGACTTATGCCCAAAAAAGACGCATATATGGCGTCAGTCAAAAACGGCAACGGTCTTTTTTTATTGATGATATTGAGAAAAAATTGGCCCAATACGAAACGAGTGTCATGGGGGTCAGGGAAACGAAACGAGAAATCCAATTGGAATTGTTTGGGCGAGATATCTCCTAGGAAACAGGTAAAAATAACACCATGGAAACGAAAAAATGAACAAGATAATATTCAAAACAATGGAACTTGAAAATGGCCTTATCCTGGAAATTCGTGATGAATCCAGGAAAATAGGGGAAGATGCCTATGTGGTGATCATGGGGGCCCGGATGGAAATCCAGGTCCAAAAAGATCTTTTTGCTGCACAGGCGGTATCCGATAAAAAGTTTGCCGATATTATGGAAATACTGGGGGATGATATCCTCTATGAATACAAGAGTGAGCGAAATATGATCATGTCCAAGGAAAAGGATGCGGTTTTTGAAAGCCAGGTGGACACCTTTGTAAAGAATATGGTACCCTATATTTCGAAAGCCATATTTCCGGAAAAGATGATCTTAAAAGAATACAGGGAAAGGGTTGAAAAGAAAAACAAATATAAATAAAGGCGATTCAGATACCGTTGATCGAGATGGTTCGTTTCGTTTAGGGTTAAGCCTCCTGGTGATTTTTTTTCTGGCCTGTTGTCTGCCGGGTCCTTCCCGGGCGGACATCTACCGGTATATTGACAGTGAGGGTGTCGTTCACTACACCAATACCCCCACCACATCGGGTTTCAAATTGTATATCAGGGAAAAAACGGTGGGAATACAGGTCGGTTCTGTTTCTAAAACCTATGATGCCATTATTCAAAAAGCCCAGGTGAAATACGGAATTGCCTTTTCCCTGATCAAAGCGGTGATCCATGCAGAGTCCGGTTTTAACCCCCGGGCGGTCTCAAAAAAAGGGGCCAAGGGTCTCATGCAGATCATGCCGGATAATTATCGGGCCCTGTCTGTTTTAGACCCCTTTGATCCTTCCCAGAATATCATGGGGGGGACAAGGTATTTGAAACAGCTTTTAAACCGATACGATGCCAGACTGCCACTGGCCCTTGCCGCTTACAATGCGGGGCCCACAGCGGTGGATCTATACCGTAGGATTCCGCCATACACAGAAACCCAGAATTATGTCCAAAAGGTCATGACCTTGTACAATCGGTATAAAAATATTTAAAAGTCTTGTTGAATTTCCCGGATAAAGTGGATCAGCTTTTCTCTCATGTCCGGCCGTTCCAGGGCAAAGGCCAGGTTGGCCATCTGAAATCCGGCCTTGTCTCCGCAATCAAACCGGGTGCCCTCAAACTTATAGCCAAATATGGGCTGCTCTTTGAGCAGGGCTTTCATGGCATCTGTGAGCTGAATTTCCCCGCCCGCCCCTGTTTCTTTTTTGCCCAAATGTTGAAAAATAGAGGGTGTCAGGATATACCGCCCAATGATGGCAAGATTGGAAGGTGCTTTTTCCGGCACTGGTTTTTCCACCATGTCATTAATCTGGAAAATATTGTTTTCCAATTTAACGGCATCTAAGATACCATATTTGTCGGTCTGGTCGTTATCCACTTCCATGACCGCTGCAATGGAGGCCCGGAACCGGTCGAATTTTTTTACCATTTCCGTTAATACAGGCTTGTGCGTCTGAATCATGTCGTCTGCAAGGAGGACGGCAAAGGGCTCATCTCCCACAATATCCCTGGCACACCAGATGGCATGGCCCAATCCCAGTGGTTCGTTCTGGCGGGTATAAATAATGGTCCCGGTTTTGGGGACCAGTTCCTGGATCTGTTTGAGCAGTTCTGTTTTGCCTTTGTTTTGAAGGGTTAATTCGACTTCAAAGCACCGGTCAAAATGGTCTTCCAGGGCTTTTTTCCCCCTGCCGGTCACAAAAATAATCTGTTCAATCCCGGCATCAAATGCTTCTTCCACGGCATATTGAATCAGTGGCTTGTCAACCACGGTGAGCATTTCCTTGGCCATGGCTTTTGTGGCGGGGAGAAACCGGGTGCCAAGTCCTGCCACCGGGAAAACTGCTTTCTTGATCTTCATATAAACTCCTTGGATTCAGGCCGTCAAAATAGAATACTGCGACTGGCCTATCCGTTTATGGAAAGAGAGGACAACTTGTGTATTTCTTACTTTCTATTTAAAAGAGATTTAGATGTCAAATTTATTTTATTTTATATGAAACTTTGGTCAAGATATTACGATCATATGAGTTTCATTTTTTGTCGTGTTCAGAAGCAAATACCATGCTCCGGCCATGTTGGTTATTCAGAGCTGGGTATAGCTGCGCTAATGCGGGGGCATAATTGTTTGCTCTGCCACAAATCTTGTATCCGGTTGACATTATTAGTCCTTTTTTGTATAGTCCACACCTTTAAGCGACCTGTTACAAATTGATGAGGATCAACCCATGAATGAAGACAAGAATGAAGATATAAAGAAAACATCTGAAATACCTCCTGAGCAAATGAGTCTGAAAAGCCGGTTCAAGTTTAAATGCCACAAAGGGGTGAAGTGCTTTACCGATTGTTGCCGGGGCATTGATATCATGCTCACTCCCTATGATGTCCTGACCATGCGTAAAAAACTGGAGTTGACATCCGAGGAGTTTCTGGCGGCTTTTACCCAGCCCCAGATCCTTGAAAAAGCAGATATGCCCGTGGTGACCCTGAAACTTTTGGATGACGAACGACGTTCCTGTCCCTTTGTTGAGGACAAGGAGGGGTGTGTCATCTATGAAGATCGCCCTACTACTTGCCGATATTACCCCTTGGGAGTCGGTGCCTTGAGTTATACCGGGGAGCATGGCAAAAAAGATGAGTTCTTTTTTACGGTCAAAGAGGCCCATTGTCTGGGCTTTGAAGAAGATAAAGAATGGACCGTGGCAGAATGGCGGGAGGACCAGGGCGTTAATCTTCGGGACGAGGTAAATGACGGATGGCTGGATCTTATGGTTCGGAAAAAATCACTTCCCGCCAGCATGCGGCTTTCCGAAGAGAGCAAAAAAATATTTTTCATGGTCTGCTATAATATTGATAAATTTAAGGACTTTGTTTTTAACAGCTCATTCCTTGACCGGTATGAGATTCCCGCCGAAAAAATCGAAGAAATCAAGGCCGATGAGGTCAAATTGCTTCAGTTTGGATTTGAGTGGCTCAATGCAACATTCTTCCAGGCCGCCACCGAGGGGTTTAAAATAAAAAAATAAACTTCTTTTTGTTGCTGGTTGAGGGTAATCCGGCTAATAGTCGTACCAGAGAGTTGTTTGGTATTTTGTGTTGTTGAGCCGTTCGTCAATGTCCACGTGGAAGAAATCGGCAATGGGTTTGAATATGTCCGGTGTGTCTGCCTGGACCTGCTTCAGGGCTTCCCGCACAATTTTAAATCCCTTTCCTGTCATTTTCCCCAATGGTTTTCTGCAGGGGCCGGAGGGCATGCCCAAAAGCTGCATCATGGTTTTAATAGGCAAGGGGTTCCTTGCCCGGCAGCTGACAGGACCATAATTTTTTGTCTCTTCCTGGGTGGTCACCACCACAAGATCCAGCAGGGGTTTAAGCGCATTCTGGATTTTTAAGGCCTCTTGTTTTTTGCCCTGGTTGAGCAGGGTGACCATCCGGGTCATGAATTTGGGTACAATATTGGCCATGACGGAAAAGGAACCACAGGCGCTTATTTCAGGATCAATCATTATATCATAGACCAGTGCGTCATCCCCGGACAGGATGTTAAAGTTATTTCCGCAGTATTTCCGGGTGAGCTTCATATTGTCAAGATTGCCTGTGGCCTCTTTTACAGAAGAAATATTGGCACAGTTTTCCGACAGAATGGCAAGATCCTGGGGGAGCATCTGGGCACCGGTTCTGCCGGGGATAATATAGGGAATGATGTCCATGTCTGGATATCGCTTTGCCACCACCTCATAATACTCTCGTCTGATTTCAAGGGAAGAGGGCCCGTTATAATAGGGATCCATCATGAGGATGGCATCCACCCCTTCTTTGTTGGCATAGCCTGCACCCATAAGGGCTTCTTCTGTGTTATTACTGCCGGTTCCGGCAATGCAAAGGCATTTGCCCTTTGTCTGTTTGGCCGTAAGGGCAATGACATGGTCATGTTCTTTCCACTTGAAGGTCGGGCTCTCTCCTGTGGTCCCGGTTGCCAATATGCCGGTGATGCCATTTTGAATCTGAAAATCAATGAGCTGGTCAAGGCCTTGCCTGTCAAGTTCTCCATCTCGATTAAACGGGGTGATTAATGCGGTAAAGCATCCTTTTTCCATAACGACTTACTCCTGCAGTGTAAAAAATAAATGAACCCTTTTGGGGTATTTGCAAATCAGGTGCTATCACAAGTGAGATGCGGGTTCAAGATTTATTATTCGAATCAAATGCCTTGACACCTGTGTTGAGGACACTATTATATAAGGTTTCTAACAGAAAACAATACAAAAATAGATTTAATATGAAGGAGTCATAGATGTTAGACACTCAAGGCCCCAGCCACCTGTTAACTAATGTGGATGAAAATATTTCGACTTTAAGGTCCCAATTATCTCGCAATGATGAATGCGGCACCACCCATTATAACCTGGCCGTGGCACTCATGGGAAAGCAGGAATATGTGGATGCGGAAAAAGAGCTCCATGAAGCCATTGACTGCAGCCCCAGTCTGGCCGAAGCCTATGTGCTTCTGGGCGGTATCTGTCTCCAGAGAAATGATCTGGAAGGCTGTTATCGGTTTAACCAGCGGGCCACTAAAGCCCGGGCCGGATTTGCAGAAGGGTACGGCAACATGGCCTTTGTACTGCTTCAGCTGGTGGATGGTAAGGATGCCAAGGAAGATGAGGAAAAAGTGGACAAGGCCATCAAAAATTTAAGGAAGGCCATTGTTCACAACAAGAATTTTGTCCAGGCCTTTACCACCCTGGGAACCGCTTATTTCATGAAAGGCCTTGTTCCCGAAAGCATCAAGGCCAATCTTGAAGCCCTTGCCGTGGAGCCCAAATTTCCCATCGCCCATAACAACCTGGCCGTTGCCTATCTTGAGAGTGAAGAATATGAAAAGGCCATTATCCATTGTGACCAGGCTGTAGCCTTAGGTTTTGAAGTGGCCCCGGCCCTTCTGGAGGAACTGGCTCCCCATAGAAAGGCATGAGCACCTGCCCCTCCTTTAAATTTTATATTCCCGGTGAGAAGGGGCCTGTTTCATTTGAGAGTAACCTGTGGCATTTGCCCCTGTCTGGAAACTCTGGTGAATTTTTAAAGAATGTTCAGGCCCCGGGAGTTGCCATAGGGCCTGAACCGACCATTGGTGATTATTTTTCGGCTGCCAGAACTTTTTTGGAAAAAGAAAACAGTCAACTGCTTGCCACGGCCTTGTCTCTCATGGCTGGAAAGGGAGGAGAAAATGACCCCATCCGGGCGGTGAAACTTTTCCTTGAAAAACATGGTGCTTTCTACCACCCGTTGCGGGTAAAAGTTCTCTCAAAAACCGGCAGGTCTGCCACCCTTGTGCTCAATGGGGCGGTTTCCAGGCCCGGACTTGCCTTGATAGAAAAGGAATACCAATTGCTGGCCAATCTTGAAAAACAGGCGGCAATCGTTTATACCCCCCGGGTTTTTGGGGCAAGAATCCAGACCCTTGAAATTTCAAATTTTGAGAAAGCGATTTCTTTTGATGCAATTGCTGGCAATTTAAATTCCGACAAAAGGAATGTGGGGTTTTTTCTTGGAGAATGGTTTGAGGGGTTCCGGGAATTTCATATTTCCACCCGTGACGGGGAACTTAAAGTTGCGGTCTGGTCATCAAACGGGGATGGCGACTATCTATCCTTGGAAAGGGCAGCGGTCATCTACGAGCAGATTGCCCATATCCTAACAGTTTATTATAACCTTAATACAGGTGAGCAAATTCACCCCTGGCACCATGCTGCCGGGGATTTTGTGGTCGATCCCCTGGCTGAAGGATTGCCTGTTAAATTGATCACCGTGCGCGGATATGAGTCCTTGATGGAAGTTGATCCCGGGGAAGGCCCGGTCGGTCATGTTTTGCCGGCCCTTCTTTTCTTTTTTTTAAATTTGACCCTGAGGATACAGATGGATCGGCTGGATGGTGTCGGGCCGTTGGTTTTTCTGGGAGAAGGAATCCTGAAAGCAACGGTCACGGGTTTTCTCAGGGGATTGGATGACAAGTCAGAACACGCTTTAACCCCGGAGGTGCCTGGACCAAGGGAAATAACGGGCTTGAGAGATATCTTCGTCGAGGTTATCGCGGGATTCAGCCGGGAGCAGATAGAGGCGATTCTGACAAATTTGATTGACGCATGGCCCATAAATGCACCTGAACGAACCATAGCAGGTGCGCATCTTAAGTCCCACGCTAGCTTTGTACATTCTGCGTTTAAAAACAGGTAAGTCACAGGATTTTTATTGACATGTGGAAATAGAAATTCTATATCTGCAATGTTATTTTGCTTAAGATGTTCAATCTCAAATGGTTGAGCTTTATTAACTGTTTGAGATAACTGGAAATTAGATTATTGAATGAGAAGTTTGGAAAACCTTTTCATTAATTGAGTGTAAATTAACTATTAACGGAGGTAAGTAAATGGCAAAACATGAGACTCCTTTACTGGACCAGCTGGAATCCGGCCCATGGCCTAGCTTTGTCTCGGACTTGAAACAACAGGCCGAAGTCAGGGCAAAGAATGAAGATGGTGTTGAATTCCAGATCCCCGAAGATTGTGTAGACGATCTTCTCGGGGTTTTGGAACTGTCTTACAAGCATGGTAGAACACACTGGAAACATGGCGGTATCGTAGGTGTTTTCGGTTATGGCGGCGGTGTTATCGGCAGATACTGCGATCAGCCCGAGGCCTTCCCAGGGGTGGCGCATTTTCATACAATGCGGGTCAATCAGCCAGCCGGTAAATACTATACAACAGATTACCTGAGAACCCTGACCAAACTGTGGGATTTCAGAGGATCCGGTCTTACCAATATGCATGGTGCCACAGGCGATATCATCCTCCTGGGTACCACAACTCCCCAGTTGGAAGAAGTTTTCCATACATTGACCCATGATATGGGCCAGGATCTTGGCGGATCAGGTTCCAACCTGAGAACACCTGCCGATTGTCTGGGCCAGTCCCGATGTGAATATGCATGTTACGACACCAACGCGTTGGTTTACTTTTTGACCAACGAATACCAGGATGAGCTCCATCGTCCGGCTTTCCCTTACAAGTTTAAATTTAAACTTGACGGATGTCCCAACTGCTGCGTAGCTTCCATTGCACGGTCTGACATGTCTTTTATCGGTACCTGGAAAGATGATATTCGCATTGATCAGGACGCTGTCAATAAATATGTTGAAAATGATCCTGCCTATCCTGCAAATGCTGGCGCTTACAAAGGCAGCAAAGACTGGGGTCCCTTTGACCTTGAAAAAGAAGTCCTGGCTCTTTGCCCCACCAAATGTATGATGTTTAAGAACAAAAAACTTTTCATTGATACTGCCAATTGTACTCGCTGCATGCATTGTATCAATGTAATGCCAAAAGCCCTTAAAATTGGTAAAGAAACCGGTTGTTCCATCCTGTGCGGTGCAAAAGCGCCGATTCTTGATGGTGCCCAGATGGGTTCTCTCCTTGTCCCCTTTATTGAAGTTAATCCTGACAATGACTACGAAGCAATCACAGAAGTCATCGAAAATATTTGGGATTGGTGGATGGAAGAAGGTAAAAACCGTGAAAGACTTGGTGAACTGATCATGCGTCAGGGATTCCAGAAGCTTCTTGAAGTAACTGGCATCGAGGCAATTCCCCAGCACGTACAATACCCAAGAACCAATCCTTATATCTTCTGGAAAGAAGATGAGGTTCCGGGCGGCTGGGAACGTGACGTTGAAGAATACAGAAAACACCATCAAAGATAAAAAGGGAGAATTATAATGGCATTTATTTCTACTGGTTATAATCCAGCCAAGCCGATGGAAAATAGAATCACTGACATCGGTCCGAAAGACCATAACGAATTTTATCCTCCTGTTATCAAGAAAAACAAGGGTAAATGGTCTCATCACGAAATCCTTGAGCCCGGCGTACTTGTTCATGTAGCTGATTCAGGGGACGAAGTATATACAGTAAGATGTGGTGGCGCCCGTTTGATGTCCACCACTCATATCAATGAAATCTGTGAAATTGCGGATAAGCATTGTGACGGCCATCTTCGGTTTACCACCCGTAACAATATCGAGTTCATGGTGGATTCAAAGGAGAAACTAGAGCCCCTGAAAAATGATCTGGCTTCCAGAAAATTTGACGGTGGTTCTTTTAAGTTCCCCATTGGCGGAACTGGCGCCGGCGTCACCAATATCGTTCATACCCAGGGCTGGATTCATTGCCACACACCTGCAACAGATGCTTCCGGTACGGTTAAAGCAACCATGGATACGCTTTTTTCAGATTTTCAGGACATGAGACTTCCGGCACAGCTGAGAGTTTCCATGGCCTGCTGCCTGAACATGTGTGG
>CAYWNB010000078.1:5765-13007 GCA_964459195.1 uncultured Desulfobacula sp. | reverse complement strand
AAGTGATTTTCAACACATTTGTAGTATGCACTTGCCTTGGGATTACGGGGCTGGTAAACATCAAAATTATGTGTTGCTGTTTGGGCCATGGGTAAACCGGTAATGGTAACAGGGTTATACAGGAGCACTCGGAAGGAGATCAGAATATCTGCTAACAAAAAAATGCTCGCGCCGAGCTAAATCCAGATCAATGGGATAAGGCATAGAGTCTTAGAAATTCGATATTGTTACCCAGTGGGTGATCAGGTGAAGAAAGTTCACCGTCTTCTATGCAGAGTTTGTTCTGACATCAGAGGTTAAGAAAGTCCCACCAGATCAAAGCCTTAGCCAGCAGATCTACAGATAGGAAGATGCTTTTAGTCAAGAAAAGTATGAAAAATTATTAAAGAGTTAAAATATGCACCCAGCCGGGCATTGGCACAACATGTTGTGCCAATGCCCGGCTGGGTCAACAGATTTTTGAAATAAAATAAAGCATTTAAAGTGGTGAGAAGGAAATAATCTGGATTTTGATTGAAAAGATCGAAAATTATAAAATTTTTGCTGATTTTGGGCATAGTTCACCAATAATTCCACAAGTCAATTTTAAAATATATCCTATAGGTAAGGCCTCAACTTCAATAGTCAAAGGCTGGAATCTGGGTATCTGAATCATCATAAATCAATTCAGGGATATAAACTGAAGTAGCTGGTGGCGGATCATGGTTGTGTAGTAAATATTCGGGATAGTCATGTATGAGTCAAGTTTTTAGCAATGTTCTGCCAGTATGAATTCAAAGTGATTTTCTGTCTGGGCAAACCCCGTGAGCATATAGTGTGCAATATGGCCAACACCGATAAAACCTATTTTTTTTATCATTTCATTTCCTTTGGATGGAATAAATATCCACCGGCGATACCGGTGTTTCACCGGATATAACGCCGGACATTTAATTGAATGTCAAGTTTTTTTGCATACTAATGTCCATGGTACAGGTGGCAGGCCGGACATATTTCGGGTACCTGCTGTAACGGATAAGGAAAACACAGCATCCCGCAGGGTCATGGAAAAAAGGGGAATGAAATATGAAAAAGATGTCTAAATTAATCCCCGGGTTTGGTTCATGATAGGGATTGTTTTTTATCTGACAATATGGCATTGCAAACAGGCAGGGTTTAAGAAATTTAATTTTATCAAACAGGAAGGTAATCACCATGGGCGGGTTTTTCGGATGTGCAGCAACCAAGGCATGCAATAAGGAACTTTTTTACGGAACCGATTATTTATCCCATTTGGGAACCAAGCGGGGGGGACTTGCCACAGTGGGGAAGGATGGGTTTCAACGGTCGATTCACAGCCTTGAAAATGCCTATTTCAGGTCAAAATTTGAAGCGGATATTGACGGACTGACCGGTCACATGGGGATTGGGGTCATCTCGGATACGGATTCCCAACCCATTATTCTCCATTCCCATTTGGGAACATTTGGCCTGGTGATGGTGGGAAAAATTGCTAATTTGGAAGAGCTGGCCAAAAAGGCCTTTGACCGGAATGTCCATTTTTCGGAAACAAGCCAGGGCGATATCAATCCCACAGAGCTTGTGGGCGCTCTGATCTGTGAAGCCCCCTCCTTTAAAGAGGGTATCAAAAATGCTCAGGATAATATTATGGGGTCTTGCTCTATGCTGGTGTTGACAGAATCGGGTATTTTTGCTGCCCGGGACCGCCTTGGTAGAACTCCCATTGTTATTGGGAAACGGGAGAATTCTTTTGCGGCCAGTTCTGAATCCAGTGCATTTTCGAATCTGGGTTTTGAGGTGGACTACTACCTGGGACCTGGTGAAATTGTTCTGATGACCCCCGAGGGGAGGGAAACAGTCCAGGCACCCGGGGAAAAAATGCAGGTTTGCTCTTTTCTATGGGTTTATTACGGATACCCGGTTTCTTCCTACGAAGGCATCAACACGGAACAGGTTCGGTATAACTGCGGTGCTGCCCTGGCCCGGAACGAGACGGAAACGGTTGATCTTATAGCGGGTATTCCAGATTCCGGTATTGGTCATGCCATTGGATTTGCCAATGAGAGTAAATTACCCTATATGCGGCCTTATGTGAAATATACGCCTACATGGCCCCGGAGTTTCATGCCTCAGAACCAGGCCATGCGAGATCTTGTGGCCCGGATGAAGCTTATTCCCATCAGGGAGATTATCCAGGACCGTCGGATTCTTTTTTGTGACGATTCCGTGGTTCGGGGAACCCAGCTCCAGGATAATACTCAAATCCTTTACGAATACGGGGCAAAAGAGGTTCACATGCGTATTGCCTGCCCCTGTCTGATTCATCCCTGTGAGTTTTTAAATTTTTCAACCTCCCGATCCACCCTGGACCTGGCCGGGCGTAAGGCCATTTATGGGATAGAAGGGACCGAAGATATCGATTTGGCCGAATATGCCGTTGATGGATCTGAAAAACACCGGGCCATGGTGGCCTACATTGGGGAACGCTTGGGGTTGACAAGTCTCCGGTATCAAAAACTGGAAGATCTGGTGGCGGCCATAGGGCTTCCCAAGGAAAAATTGTGCACCCATTGCTGGGATAATTCCAGTTATTACTAGGCAAATCCTGGGGAAAAATGCTGAGGAGGAACCGTGTTGTTTATTGACTCCCATTGTCATCTTCATGATGCAAGGATCATAACAAAGATTCCCCATATTGTGGACAGGGCCCAAAAGGCCGGTGTTGAGTACATGGTTTCCTGTGCCACCATGGAAGAAAATTTTGACCGAACCGCAAGGCTTTCTTTGGCATATGGATCTGTAATCCCTTGTTTTGGGATACACCCCTGGTTTCTTAACAGTTTGTCTGAAAACTGGCAGCAAAGGCTTGAAACTTTTCTGACAGCTCATCGGTCCGGCATCGGTGAAACCGGGTTGGATTTTATGGACAAGAGGGCGGACCAGAATCTTCAGATCCGGGTTTTTTCCCATCACCTGGCCCTTGCAAGGGAACTTGAAAGACCTATAAATATTCATATCCGCAAGGCCTGGGACACCTTTATCCATCTGCTGAAAAAATTTGGCCCCTTAAACCCACCTGGTCTGATTCATTCCTATTCCGGATCGGCAGACATGATTCCCTTGTTCGAACGATATAATTTATATATTTCTTTTTCAGGGTCTGTGACCCGGCCCAGTGCAAGAAAGGTGATAAAGGCTTTGGGGGCGGTGTCAGAGGACATGTTTCTGCTTGAAACGGATGCCCCGGATATCTATCCGAGCCTTTCAGGTCCCCCAGGAAAAACAATAAATGAACCCAAAAATTTACCGACCATTGCACAAATTGCTGCCCAAAGAGTGAATATGGGATTTGAAGAATTTGCAGCCCAAGCCTATAAGAACAGTTTAAATTTGTTTAGACCTATTTTACCCTATAAAAAATTGTCATAGAGGAGATATAAAGAAACCCCATGAATCAGTTTGCCCGCACAGAACAGTTAATGGGCCAGGTAGCCCTGGAGAAAATTAAAAAAGCCCGGGTGGCTGTATTCGGTCTGGGGGCGGTGGGGTCATTTGCCACTGAAGCCCTGGCTAGGGCAGGGGTAGGGTCTTTGCGTCTGGTGGATTTTGACCGGGTGGATGCCTCCAATATCAACCGCCAGCTCTATGCCCTGCATTCCACCATCGGCCGGGAAAAAGCCAGGCTTGCCCAGGAAAGGGTTTTGGATATCAATCCCCTTTGTGAGGTGGATATCCACGATACCTTTGTCAATGCCGACAGTTTAATCGATCTTTTGTCCCATGATATTGATGTGGTGGTGGATGCCATTGACGGGCTTAATTCAAAGGTCAACCTGATTTTTGGCGCTGTTACCATGGGGCTGTCCGTGGTTTCCAGCATGGGGGCCGCTGGAAAGATTGATATTTCCATGATCAAAACAGGGGACCTCGCCGAGACCTGTGTCTGCCCCCTGGCCCGGGTGGTGCGTCAGCGGCTTCACCGCCGGGGAGTTTATGAAGGGGTTAGCTGCGTTTATTCCATTGAAAAGGCCTTGAACAAATTGCCCTACCAGCAAGAAGATGCCGTGGATGCGCTTGCAACCCATGGCCGGTCCCGGCCTCCCATTGGCACCATTCCCTGGGTGCCCGGGGTCTTTGGCCTTAACATGGCCGCCGAGGCTATTAAAATTATCATCCGGATATGATCGGATTTAACATCTAAAATCAATATGAATATTGTAAAGGGACTTGATAAAGGGAATATCCAGTGATAATGGATAGACCAGGAAAAGATAATTATAAGGGAGAACCAAGTTAATATGAAAATTATAAAATTTCTGGCGGCCATTTGCCTTTTGGCAATGGTGTTCACAGGCCCTTTGTCAGCCAAGGATATATATGTCACCGGTATTACAAAGATCACCATGCGGACGGGTCCGGGTGTTGAACATAAAATTGTTGCCATGCTCACTTCCGGCACAAAGATTGAGACCATTGAGTACCAGCGAGGCTGGTCCCATGTGAAGACCCAGGGCGATAGGACCGGGTGGGTGTTGTCACGGTTCCTCACCGAAGAAGTTCCCCAAAACTTGCTGGTCGAGCAATTACAAACTGAAAATGAAAAACTTGAGGTTGCCCTTGAGCAGGCAGAGGAAAAAAAACAAGCTCTGGCTGAGAAAAATGAGTTTCTGATAAATATCGAGGAAAAATACAAAAAACTTGAACAGGAATCAGCTGATTTTTTAAAACTCAGTGACAGTTACAAAGTCCTTACCCGCGAGTCTCAGGAGCAGAAGGATCAGATTCTCACCCTCGAAAAAAATATGAACAATGAAGAGAGATTATGGTTCCTTAGCGGTGCCGGTGTCTTTATTGGGGGATTGATTATTGGATTGATTACCCGTAAAAAGAAAAGAAGTTCCCTGCTATGATTAAGAAAACTGATTTTTTAGTGATCGGCAGCGGCATTGCCGGACTAAGCTATGCATTAAAGGTGGCAGCCTCTGGCAGGGTTACCATTGTGACCAAGAAAAAAATTCAAAAAAGCAATACAGCCCTGGCCCAGGGCGGAGTCGCAGCGGTTTTCAGTGAGCTGGATTCCTTTGACCTCCACATACAAGACACCCTGGCTGCAGGGGATGGCCTCTGTACGGCGGAGGTGGTAAAAATGGTGGTGGAAAATGGGCCCAACCGCATTATGGAGCTGGCCCACCAGGGGGCCCACTTTAATATGGCTGGTGATGGGGAACGCGATTTTTCCCTGGGGCAGGAGGGGGGACATTCTGTCAAACGGATTGTGTTTGCCCAGGACCTTACGGGCAAGGAAATTGAAGATACCCTGGTGGCAAAGGTTGAGGAAAATGAGAACATCACCATTCTGGAAGATCACATTGCCGTTAACCTGATTACATATGCCACCATTGTCAGAAGTGGTCTTGTGGTTACCCAGAATGAGAATATCTGCTGCGGTGCCTATGTCCTGAACAATGAAACCGGAGAAATTGAGACCTATTATTCGGGGATCACCCTGCTTGCAACGGGGGGTGCCAGCAAGGTATATCTTTATACCTCCAACCCGGATATTGCCACGGGGGACGGGATTGCCATGGCCTACAGGGCTGGCGCATCTGTGGCCAATCTTGAGTTTGTCCAGTTCCACCCCACCTGTTTGTTCCATCCCGAAGCCAAGAATTTCTTGATTTCAGAAGCGGTGAGGGGGGAGGGCGCTTTTTTAATAGATGAACAGGGGCGCAGGTTCATGGAGGACTATTCTCCGGACAAGGAGCTTGCCTGCAGGGACGTTGTGGCAAGGGCCATTGACAATGAATTAAAAAAGACAGGGGCAGACTCTGTTTTTTTGGATATCTCCCATCGAGATGCTGCTTTTATCAAACAAAGATTTCCCAATATATATGCAAGGTGTCTGGAATACGGCATCGACATGACAAAAGACCCCATTCCCGTGGTGCCGGCTGCCCATTACATGTGCGGAGGGGTGGCAACGGATTTGAACGGAAAAACTGATGTCCAACGGCTTTATGCGGTGGGTGAAACCGCCTGTACAGGCCTTCACGGGGCCAACCGTTTGGCATCCAATTCTTTGCTGGAAGCCCTGGTTTACTCCCACAACGCCTATAAAGCTTCCCTTGAAGAGTTTAAGACCATTGGCAACAAAATTACCGTGACTCTGGATCCCTGGGATGAAACCAATACAACCGACAGTGACGAAGCCATTGTGGTATCCCACAACTGGGATGAGATCCGGCGGCTCATGTGGAATTATGTGGGGATTGTCCGGTCTGACAAACGATTACAGAGGGCCAGGCGAAGGATTGAAAATATTCAGCAGGAGATCAATGAATATTATTGGGATTTTAAGGTGACGGCTGATCTGATTGAGCTGAGGAACCTGGCGACGGTAGCCGAATTGATCATTCAGTCTGCCCTGATTCGGAAAGAAAGCCGGGGACTCCATTATAATATCGGATACCCGGATCGGGACGATCTAAACTGGCTCCAACACACGATTCTTAAAAAACCATTCTAATCAGCGACTTTAGGCAATCAGAAAACGGGTGTTTGGTGTCTCTCCTATTTGGTCTCCCCTTTTCTATATTCCGCAATAAATTTTTTGATCTGCTTTAAATAGGGGATCATCACAATAACAACAATGGCGCCGAATACATATTGGATCATGTGGAAACGCTGTTCTAAAAATTCAAAGCCGTAACACCAGGCAATATTGGCGGTCAGGGTTCCAAGGGCCGTGGCGGTGAACGTTCTGAAAAGCCCCATCCTGAGCATATAGCCGATGATGGATCCAACCACAGGTCCCGTTACCGGCAGGGGGGCCATGACAAAGAGAAAAATGCCGATCCATCCATAGGATTGAATTTTTTCTTTTTGTTCCAGGGCTTTTAGGGCCAGCTGGTTCATGAAGCGTTTGATCCATTCAATTTTCAGGTAGTCGGTGGTGCTGAGGACAAATCCTGAATAGGTAAAACAGACAATCAAAACTTCGACATAAAAATTATAGGCAATGGTTTTGAGGGGGTTGAATCCGTTGAGGATGCAGAGCCCGATGCCGCCGGCACGGCTTCCCACAAGATGGGTTATAAATACAAAAAAAAGTATTTTGGTTGTACTAAAGTCTATAAATCCGTAAATCCCAAGAAAGGTGACAAGCACCAGGGTCAGGATAATACCTGCTAAAAGCAATTTGCCTTCAACAGTTTGAAATAATTTTTGTCTCATTTGTGCCTG
>CAYWNB010000078.1:0-5665 GCA_964459195.1 uncultured Desulfobacula sp. | reverse complement strand
TTAACTGTGCGCTGATCTCAAGGGCCACATCACAGGTGCCGCAGGCCACATCCATGACGCGATTGCCTGGTGTAAGTTTTGCCGCACGCACCATTTGGCTTCGCCAGAAGGTGTCCTGTCGAAAACTGAGCAACCGGTTTAAAAAGTCATATCTAGGGGATATTTTGTCAAACATCTCTTTGACAAAATCAAGTTCTTCATTCATCGTTGACAACCTGAATTTCTGAGTTATTTTATTATATTTGCCAGAACAGGTAGGAAAAATACCATACTATAATCAATATTACAAATATAAATGCGCCATAACGCTTGGGATGATTGGGTAGAATATGACTGATAAACGTGACTATTATGAGATTCTTGGGGTTGCCAGGGATGCAGGAAAGCCGGATCTGAAAAAGGCCTATCGAAAGCAGGCGATAAAATATCATCCGGATAAAAATCCAGACAATAAAGCAGCTGAAGATAAATTTAAGGAAGCGTCTGAAGCCTATGAAGTTCTGAGCAATGACAATAAACGTCAAATCTACGACCAGTTCGGGCACCAGGGGCTGGAAGGTTCCGGGCATTCAGGCCCCAGCGGGTTCGAAGATATCTTTTCGAGTTTCGGTGATATTTTTGAAGATTTTTTCGGGTTTGGCGGCAACCAGGGAGGACGGGGAAGCCGGGTCCAGAAAGGATCAGATCTTCGTTATAATATGTCCATTGATTTTATGGAAGCCGCCTTTGGCACGGAAAAAACCATTTCCATTCCTAAAATGGATGCCTGCAAGGAATGTGAGGGGTCTGGGTGTGCACCGGGAACAAGTCCTGAGACCTGCTCCCATTGCCATGGTACGGGCCAGTTTATCCAGAGCCAGGGATTTTTCAAGGTCAAGACCTCCTGCCCCTATTGCCGTGGCAGAGGGACCATGATTTCCAATCCATGTGCCCGTTGCCGGGGGGCTGGAAGGGTTGAGATTACCCGGAAGGTTCAGGTCAAGATTCCGGCCGGAGTTGATGTTGGCTCCAAACTGCGGCTGACAGGTGAAGGTGAGGGATCTCCCTCTCCAGACGGCCCTCCCGGAGATTTATATGTGGTGATCAATGTCAATCCCCATAAGTTTTTCCAGCGGGACCACACCGATATTATTTGTGCCATTGATATTTCATTTATCCAGGCAGCCCTGGGGGATGAGATTACCATCCCCACCCTGGTGGGTGAAGAACAATTCAAGGTTCCCAAGGGAACCCAGTACGGGGATAGTTTTAAACTGCGGGGCGAGGGGATTGCCTCCCTTCGAACCGGACGACGGGGGGACCAGATTATAAAAGTAATTATCAAGACCCCCACAAAATTGAACCAGAAACAAAAAGATCTGTTAAAAGAGTTTGACAAACGGGACTCAAATAAAATATCAAACAAATTAAAAAATCTATTTAAGAATCTGTAATGATCTATTAAGGCGGTAATATGTTTGAGCTAAAGGTGAAA
Source organism: uncultured Desulfobacula sp. (assembly GCA_964459195.1). Taxonomy (GTDB): domain Bacteria; phylum Desulfobacterota; class Desulfobacteria; order Desulfobacterales; family Desulfobacteraceae; genus NBML01. The sequence continues at coordinate 4,191 of CAYWNB010000078.1, read as the reverse complement.
ACCCATTTTGCAGGTGCCCATCAACTCACCATGGTGGGGCATAAATGTGAAAATCTTCATGGCCATAACTGGCAGGTGGAAGTTTGTGTTACAGGGAAGGAACTTAATTCAGCCGGTGTCCTGGCTGATTTTGGAGATATTAAACGGGCCGTGCGCCAGGTGGTGGACAAGGAATTAGATCATCGGTTTCTCAATGAACTTCCCGCCTTTAACGGTCAGCAGCCAACCTCTGAACGTATTGCCGTCTATATTGCTCAACGAGTCCAGGCCCTTCTTGGGGAGAGCCTGGATACGAGTCTTACCGTATCCCGGGTCATGGCATGGGAATCTGAGGATTCCTGTGCCACTTATATTCCCGATGAATAAGTCGCCTATTGAAGTTCGATGATCCGCTTGGCCGGTATCAGTCCGGTGGCTGCTGCCGATACAATATTGCCGGCCACTCCGGGTCCATCCCCTGCCACATACATCCCCTTTATACTGGTTTCCAGATAATTATCGGTTTCGACCTGGGTGGCAAAGAATTTGATTTCAGGGGCATAGAGCAGGGTTTCATCGTTGGAAACCCCTGGTACCACACAGTTTAAACTCTCAAGGCCCTCAATGAGGTTGGAGAGAATTCGCTCGGGAAGGGCCATGGCAATGTCCCCGCACACCACGTTGGTCATGGTGGGTTCAATATAGCCCTTGTGGATCCGGTTCCATGTGGAGCGACGTCCCCGCTTTAGATCCCCGAATCTTTGGAGAATCGGCTTTCCCCCGCCGATGATGGTGGCAAGCCGGCCGATGGATTCTCCATAGGCCTGGTTGTCTGTAACCGGTTCTGTCAGGATCACCTTTGAAAGAAATGCAAAATTGGTGTTGGAAGATTTTTTGCCCGAATAGGCATGGCCGTTGACACAGACAAAATCCTTGTAGTTCTCCAGGGAGATAAATCCTCCCTGATTGGTGCAAAACGTCCGGGTCTGGTCATCATAGGTGTTGGTCTGAATGAAAAAAGTAGGGTCATAGATGACATTGCACAGGTCATCCATGATGTCATTGTGAACCTCTACCCGGACTCCCACTTCAATACCCCGCTGGCTTACGTTGATGCCGTGTTTTTGGGCAATGGAAGCCATCCAGTTGGCGCCGATTCTGCCCGGGGCCAGGATGACATTGGGGGCCTTGTACTCCCCCTTGTTCGTAATGACCCCCTGGACCTGACCCTCCTGTTCAACAATATCAATTACGTCTTCATTTGTTTTGATTTCAAGGCCTTTGGACTTTATGTGGGTCGCCATTCCTGCAATATATCCGGGGAGATTGTCACTGCCCAGGTGTTTTTGTTTGATCAGAAGAAGGTTGATTCCAAACCGTTTGGCCTCTTTTCGGATCTGTCTCGCCGCTTCCATATTGGTGGGGTAGATGGGCCCGTCCATTTTAAATCGGGTAAAGATTGCTTCCGTCTCATCAATGAGGTCCTGGGCTGAGCTCAAGGACATAAACTGGGTCAGGTCTGTTTTGCCAAGGCGGGGGATGAAATTGAGTTTTCCGTCGGAGTAGAGACCAGCTCCCCCAATACCCGCCAGAATGTTGCACGGATCGCATTGGACACATTTTTGAAGATGGTGGTTGGGGCATTTGCGTTTCAGGGAATCTTTTCCCTTTTCGATCAAAAGGACCGAAAGGTTTGAGTGCTCTTCTAAATGATAGGCCGCAAAAAGCCCTGCAGGCCCACCGCCTACGATAATTACATCATACATCATAATTCACCTTGATTTTTTTTGATTTATAGATAATTTTTAATAGTAACTGTATTTGAGATAGTATCAAGTTATTTTTATTTGGAGCAGCAATTTTGATATAAATGGGGTCACGCTCGACATTGGGAGAGTTAATCTGTAAAACTCAAATTAATTAAAGGGAGAATGGAATGTTTATCAATGGCCAGTGGATCCAGGCAAGGGATCAAAAAGAATTTTCCGTCTTAAACCCGGCCAACGGGGATGTCATCGCCCACCTTCCCGACGGTGGAGAGGCTGAAGCTGGCATGGCTGTGGCAGCAGCAGATGAGGCCTTCCCTACCTGGTCTTCCCGGACGGCCTATCAACGATCCGCCTTCTTGTACAAGGCCCACTCCCTGATGATGGAAAATCTTGAGCACTTGGCACAGACCATGACCTGCGAACAGGGTAAGCCCATCCAGACCGCCAGAAATGAGGTCAAATACGGGGCCGACTTTTTCTTGTGGTTTGCAGAAGAGGCCAAAAGAATTTACGGAAGGACCATCCCCTCTTCACGGGCTGACCAGCGATTTATGGTCATAAAGCAGCCCGTGGGAGTTGTGGCCGCCATTACGCCCTGGAATTATCCCGTATCCATGATCACAAGAAAAGTGGCGCCGGCCCTTGCCGCCGGATGCACCATCGTGTTAAAGCCTGCCGAAGCCACCCCTCTTTGTGCCGTTGAAATTTTTAAACTGCTCGAAAGGGCTGGGCTTCCCAAGGGGGTTGCCAACCTGGTCACCGCCCTGGATCCTGCACCCGTGGGCAGGGTCTTCATGACCGACAAACGAATTGCAAAACTGACCTTTACCGGTTCCACAGGCGTAGGGAAAATGCTGGCCCGGGGGGCAGCAGCTCAAATGAAACGGGTTTCCCTTGAGCTGGGCGGCCATGCCCCTTTTATTGTGTGCAAGGATGCCGACCCGGTCCATGCGGCCAAGGGGCTGTCCCTGGTGAAATTTTTAAATACCGGCCAGGCATGCATCAGTCCCAACCGGATTTATGTCCATTCCACCTTGAAAGAGGCCTTTTTAAAGGTGCTCAAAGAAAAGGTTGTCCAGATGACCCCGGGCAACGGGATGATTCCCGGTGTCAAGATCGGGCCCCTGGTAAATGCGGCTGCCATCGAACGAGTGGACAACCAGGTAAAGGATGCAATCCAACACGGGGCACGTCTTGTCATTGGCGGAAATAGGATAATGGACAATGATTTGGACAAGGGATATTTTTATGCCCCCACCATCCTGGATGATGTGACCCCCAACATGCGTATTTACAGGGAGGAGACCTTTGGGCCCGTGGTTCCGGTCATCAGTTATGAAGATGAGGATGACCTGCTAAAGATGGCAAATGATACCGATTACGGACTGGCAGCCTACGTGTACACCAAATCCTATTCAACGGCCATGAAATTTTTTGAGGGCCTTAATTTTGGTATCATCGGCATCAATGACATCAACCCCACCTCGGCATCAGCCCCCTTTGGCGGGATGAAGATGAGCGGAATAGGCCGGGAAGGGTCGTTTGAGGGGATCGAAGAATATCTTGAAACAAAATTGGGGGGATTCTCATTGAACGCTTGATTCTTGCATTGTCACTTTTTTATGATTAAATTTTATACAGTATCCATTCTCTCCATAAGGTCATTAAATTTATTGTGTAATAAGTTTTTGATATCACTAAAAATATCTTGGGGTGTTCGCATATAGTTATCCAATTGGCAAGGAATTGTTGACCAATTGTCCTGATTCAAAAGTATATTGTATACCTCATAAACTTTTAGAAGGTAGCTTTTGTCTTTTTCATGAATATCTTGTTTGTGTTCCGTATAAGAACGTTTCTCTTTTTTAAGAACCATTTTTTGAGCAATAGTTGGATGTAAATCTAAAAGTATGGTGTGGTCGGGTCTTGGGAGATCAAAAATTCCATATTCCATTTCTTCAACCCAATTTAAAAATGAAGACAATTCATCTTGGGGTAGCTTGACAGACTGATGAGCAATATTCGATGAAACATAACGATCACAAATTACAAAATATCCATTTTCTAAATACTCCATGATCTCTTTTTGAGATTCAAATCGGTCTCCAGCATAAAGTAATGAAACTAATTTCGGATGAATCTGGTTGAGTCCGCCAAAATCACCATTCAAATAATGCCCAACCTCTTTACCAAAAAACGTTTTAGAATAGTTGGGAAATTCGAATTTTTTAACTTTATATTTTATGGATTTTATATATTCTACAAGCATGGTTGCTTGTGTGTTTTTACCGGTTCCATCAATACCTTCAATAGCAATTAAGGCGCCTTTCATTTAAATTTCCTTAAAATAATATCTGTTGAATAAAAACTATTTCATTATGAGCTTTATCTATGGGGCCTTGTAACTTTATTGCGGAAAAATTACAAGTTTCGTAATTCAACT
>CAYWNB010000077.1:8484-13481 GCA_964459195.1 uncultured Desulfobacula sp. | reverse complement strand
TTTAAAGATCCGGCACAAATTCCCTGGCAAGCAGCACAAGTGGATGTGGTCTGTGAATGCACCGGATTTTTCAGGGACAGGGAAAGTGCCGCAAAACATTTGGACGGCGGTGCAAAAAAAGTATTGATCTCCGCCCCTGCCACAAATCCGGACATCACCATTGTCATGGGCGTCAACCATGAAGACTATGATCCAGCAAGTCATCACATCATATCCAACGCCTCTTGTACTACCAATTGCCTGGCCCCGGTTGCCAAGGTATTGCTTGAAAATTTCGGAATTGTGTCCGGCATGATGACCACCATCCATGCCTATACAGGTGACCAGCGGATCCTGGATTTCCCCCATAAAGATCTTAGAAGATCCAGGGCAGCAGGACTTTCCATGATTCCGACCACCACAGGGGCTGCCAAAGCCGTTGCCCTGGTTCTGCCGGAACTTGCGGGCAAGCTCAACGGTATGTCGGTTCGGGTCCCCACCCCCAATGTTTCCATGGTGGATCTTGTGGTCCTTACCGAAAAAACGAAGCTAACAAAAGAAAAGGTCAATTTGGCCCTTGAACGCGCATCCAAAAAAAACCTGGCCGGTATCCTGGGGTATAGCGACCTGCCCCTGGTTTCCATAGACTATAATTCAAACCCCTTGTCATCCATTGTGGATGCCGCTTGTACAGATGTGATCAATGGGAACATGGTAAAAATTTATTCCTGGTATGACAATGAAACAGGGTATTCAAGCCGGATGATTGACCTTGCCGTCATGGTGGGCCAATCCCTATAAATCGGGTTCCAATAAACTTAAGCGGAGGCAAACTATGAGCAGACGACCCTTTATTGCCGGGAATTGGAAGATGTATAAAACCGGCCCTGAAGCAGTACAAACAGCCATCCATCTAGCCAAACTGTGTTCGGGTCTAAATGACCCCGAAATAATGATTGCCCCCACCCATCTGTCGTTACCCTTGGTCGCCCAGGCTGTCAATGGTTTAGCCAGAACTGGTTCAGCCGTAAAAGTAGGGGCCCAGAACCTTTATTTCGAACGGGAAGGCGCCTTTACCGGGGAGGTGTCAGCGGATATGATAAAAGCTGCCGGGGCTGAGTATACCCTCATCGGCCATTCTGAAAGGCGCCAGCTTTTTGGAGAAACCGATTCTGCTGTCTGTCAAAAAATCAAGGCCGCCCTTGGAGCTGGATTAAAACCGGTCTTGTGTATTGGTGAAACCGAAGCGCAACGGGATGACGGAAAAACCTATTTTATTCTTGACAAACAGGTCTCAGATGGGTTAAAAGGCTTTGGTCTTGGGGAATTATCCAACCTGGTCTTGGCCTATGAACCGGTGTGGGCAATCGGCACTGGAAAGACAGCCAGTATTGAGCAGGTGGCCGAGGTGCATCAACATTTAAGGTCCTTGCTGGAAAATTTGTTTTCAAAGGATCTGGCGGACAGAACAAGAATATTGTATGGTGGTTCCGTCAAGCCTGAAAATGTGAAGGAGCTCATGGGTATCAAGGATGTAGACGGCGCTCTGGTAGGTGGAGCAAGCCTTGATGCAGATAAATTTATTAAGATTATCAAATATAACGAATAAGGTATAATAGATAACAATGACAACTATAATAGTCGGTTTACATGTTAGTGTTTGCATCCTTCTGATTCTGATTGTTCTGCTCCAAAGCGGTAAAGGGGCAGAAATGGGAGCCTCCATAGGCGGCGGCGGCAGCCAGACATTTTTTGGAGCAGCAGGCCCTGCCAATATATTGACAAAAATCACCACGATTGTCGCCATTGTTTTCATGGTAACCTCCCTGACCCTGGCATATTTGTCAGGTCATCAGTCGGAATCCAGCGTGATGACAAGCGACACAACCCCGGTGGAGACAACCTCAGAATAATAGACCGCATTAAAATATATGCCGAAGTGGTGGAATTGGTAGACACGCACGCTTGAGGGGCGTGTGGAGCGATCCGTGGGAGTTCAAGTCTCCCCTTCGGCACCAAAATAAAAAAAGCTGCGTACATTAATTGTTCGCAGCTTTTTTCAGAAAAAACCATTAGAAAACCTGCCCCGTCTTGAATTATTCGAAACCTTGTTTATATTATTCTTATTATGACTGATAAAATACACATTCAGGGGCAGGACCCCAGAAAAATAGAAAAAGAACTGGGCGAGTTTTTAAATAAAAAATTTGGCGGAAACGTAAAGATTATCTCACCTTCCATCCAAACCCAGCAAGAAGCCATCAGCGGCAAGATGCCCTCCAAGGGTAAAAAAGAGCTGATAAATTTTAATTTAAAACCGGCCGATCTCATTGACTATCTGGATCAATATGTGGTCAGACAGGACAAGGCAAAATCGGTTTTAGCCACCAAGATTTGTACCCATTTTAACCGGATCCGGCACCAGGAATCCGGGGGTGAAATTTTCAAAATCACCGGCAACATAAAGTCAAATATTTTGATGCTGGGGCCCACGGGAATCGGCAAAACCTATCTCATTAAACTCATTGCAAAAAAATTAGGGGTTCCCTTTGTAAAAGCAGATGCCACCAAATTTTCCGAAACCGGATATGTGGGCGGCGATGTGGAAGATTTGATACGCGATCTGGTCAAGGAAGCAGACGATAATATAGACCTTGCCGAATGCGGCATCGTCTATGTGGATGAAATTGATAAAATTGCGGCAAGCCCCAATGTCATGGGAGCTCAGGTTTCCAGGACCGGTGTCCAGAGAGCGCTTTTAAAACCCATGGAAGAAACCGAAGTGGATCTTAAGGTCCCCCATGATCCGGTTTCCATGATGCAGGAACTTGAATCCTTTCAAAGAACCGGCAAAAGAAATCAGCGCAGGGTCAACACAGCCAATATTCTTTTTATTTTAAGCGGTGCCTTTTCAGGCCTCACCGATGTCATCAAAAAACGATTGAGCAAACAGAGCATCGGCTTTGGCTCGCAACTGACAATAGCCCATGAAGAGATTGATCTTTTAAAACAGGCCAGGACAGAAGACCTTGTTGAATTTGGTTTTGAATCTGAATTTATCGGCAGGGTTCCAGTACGATGCGTCCTTGACACCCTGAGTGAAACCGACCTCTATGCCATTCTTAAAATGCCCAACAACCCCGTTATTTTAAGCAAAAAACTGGATTTTGCAGCCTATGGTATTGATATCGTCTTCACCGACGCTGCCTTAAAGACCCTTGCAAAGAAGGCTGCCATTGAAAACACCGGTGCCAGGGGGCTTGTCAGTGTGGTGGAAGAATCATTGCTTGGCTTTGAAGAGAAACTGCCCTCCACCCAAATATCCACCTTTACCATCACCCAAAATGTTCTGGATGATCCGGAGGGTCAGCTTGAACGGCTGATCGCCGGAAACAGCTGTAAAATGTTGGAAAAAGAACACCTTCATGCAAAAAATGAGTATAAACGCTATATCACCGAATATATCAAAAAAAACTGGAAGGTTTTTTCCATCCGCCATGGACTGACCCTTTCTCAAATTCGCTGCAAAATGGTTGCCCAGTACTATACCGGAAATGTCATGGAAGTTGAGGATGCCGTCAAGCAGATCAAACGCTTCCATGATTCGATAAAAGAGATTGAAGTTGAGGTATCCAAAAGCTATGATTTAAACATTGTTTTTGAAGAAGATGCCATTGATTTCATCATCCAGCAATTCATCGACCATAATGCCACCAGTGAAGAAATTTTATCAAAGCTCTATGACGATTTTTATGACGGGTTTAATCTGATCCGGGAAAAATCGGGGAAAAACAGATTTTTCCTCTCCAAAGCTGCCCTCATAGACCATGAAACATACCTTAATGACCTTATCAGGAAAGAAATAAGATGATTGGAATTTCAAAGCTTTATTGTGCAACTGTTGAACCCTCGGACACCCTGAGATACTCAAGGGACTCTGGACAACTGCCTTCCCACCTTCTGCAGTTTTCAATCGATAAGAAACCGGTGGTGGTCTGGAACATGACCAGAAGATGTAATTTAAAATGTGTTCACTGCTATGCCAGGAGTGAAGACATTTCCTATGACAATGAGCTTAACCACGAACAAAGCCTTGCCATGATTGATGATCTTGCAGAATTCGGGGTGCCGGTACTGCTGTTTTCAGGCGGAGAACCCCTAATCCATCCCCGGCTTCTGGAATATGCCAAATATGCCGTCAGTAAAGGAATGAGAGCCGTTATTTCCACAAACGGCACCCTGATCACCCGGGAAAAAGCACGCGCCTTAAAGGAGATTGGTCTGTCCTATGTGGGCATCAGCCTGGATGGTATTGAAGAAACACATGACAAGTTTCGGGGTGTCAAAGGATCTTTCAAACGTGCAATGGAAGGCATTGACCACTGCCAGGAAGCCGGCATCAAAGTGGGGGTGAGGTTTGCCATCAACAAACGAAATGTCCAGGATATACCGCAGATTTTTGATCTTCTTGAAGAAAAAAACATTCCCAGGGCCTGTTTCTATCACCTGGTCTACTCGGGCAGGGGATCTGAGATTGCCAAGGAAGACCTTTCCCATGAAGAGACAAGAAAGGTATTGGATCTGATCATGGACAGAACCCGGGATCTCCACGATCGGAACATGCCAAAGGAAATTCTCACAGTGGACAACCATGCCGACGGTCCCTATTTATACCAGCGCCTCCAGAGGGAAAACCCAGAACGGGCAGCCGATGTATTGAAGCTGCTTGAAATGAATGAGGGTAATAATTCCGGACGCGGTATCGGGTGTATTTCATGGGACGGCCAGGTTCACCCGGATCAATTCTGGCGGGAAAAAGTACTGGGAAATGTTAAAGAGAAACCCTTTTCCGAAATCTGGATGGATCCTGAAAATGAATTTTTGATGAAAATGAAGGACAAAAAACATCATGTCAAGGGAAGATGCGCCCAGTGCAAATGGCTGGATATCTGTGCCGGCAATTTCAGGGCAAGGGCGGAATCCGTGAATAATGATCCCTGGGACTCAGATCCTGCATG
>CAYWNB010000077.1:0-8384 GCA_964459195.1 uncultured Desulfobacula sp. | reverse complement strand
TCAGGGCAAGGGCGGAATCCGTGAATAATGATCCCTGGGACTCAGATCCTGCATGCTATCTGACCGATGATGAAATTGGAAAGGACGAGATTAGAAAGGACGAGATCAAAAAGGAGGAAAAATAATGTTGTTTCCAGATGCCCGGGGCAGACGATTGCGTGCCAACGACAATTTCAGGCGAATGATCCGGGAAACCAAAATATCACCAGATGATTTGATCATGCCCCTGTTTGCCATAGACGGCAAGTCGGTTAAAAAACCCATTGCCTCCATGCCGGGTCAATTTCATCTTTCCTGTGATAATATTGTCAAAACAGCCCAAGAGGCTAAAAATGCTGGCGTACCTGCCATTATCCTGTTTGGGGTTGCTGATAAAAAAGACCCCCTTGCCACAAGGGCCTATGCATCGGATGCCATTGTTCAACGAGCAATTGCCGCGGTCAAGGAAAAGGTACCGGACATAACGGTGATCACCGATGTTTGTTTGTGCGCCTACACGGATCACGGTCATTGCGGAGTTGTGGACAAGGGAATCATCGACAACGATGCCTCTTTGGATCTTCTCGCTAAAACCGCCCTTTCCCATGTGCAGGCAGGTGCCGACATGGTAGCCCCTTCCGACATGATGGACGGTCGGGTGGGTGAAATCCGCCAGACTCTGGACGAAGAAAATTTTTCCCACATCCCCATCATGTCCTATGCAGTTAAATACTGCTCTGCCTTTTACGGTCCTTTCAGAGAAGCTGCCGATTCCGCTCCAAAGTTCGGCGACAGAAAAACATACCAGATGGATCCTGCCAATTCACTTGAAGCCGTCAGGGAAGCCACCATGGACATTGAAGAGGGGGCCGACATCATTATGGTAAAACCCGCCCTGTCCTACCTGGATATTATCTATCGACTCAAAGAAGAAATTGATCTTCCCATCGCTGCCTATAATGTCAGCGGGGAATACAGCATCATGAAAGCCGGAGATATGATGGGCTGGGTGGATGCCAAGGCCATGATCATTGAAACCCTTCTTTCTATCAAACGGGCAGGAGCTGATATCATATTGACCTATTCCGCCATTGATGTTGCAAGGGAGTTGAACCGCTAATGAATTCTCCCCATACTCACGACTTGCCTGAAAAACCCGGGCATCCTGTAAATTCCGGCCACCCGGATAACTTAGGTCAAGGAAATGCCAATACCATTCGCCTGGTTGCCTGGGAAACCACCAGAAGATGCAACTTAAATTGTAAACATTGCAGGGCCGTGGCAGAAAATCATCCCTATGAGAATGAACTTTCCACCCAGGACTCGTACAAACTTTTGGACCAGATCAGGGAGGTGGGAACCCCCATCATCATCCTCACCGGTGGTGAACCCTTACTCCGAGAAGATATATTTGATATCGCCGCTTATGGCACCAAAATAGGCCTGCGCATGGTCATGGCACCCAACGGCACCCTGATCACCCCAGACATTGCACAAAGAATCAAAAAATGCGGAATAAAACGGATCAGCGTCAGCCTGGACGGATCCACGGCCCAAAGTCATGATGATTTCAGGGGACTTAAAAACGCCTTTAACGATGCCATCCGGGGCATCAAAATTGCCAAGGCTGCCGGTATTGAATTTCAAATCAACACCGTTATCACCAAAACCAACTTAGATGAAATCCCAAAGATTTTAAGTTTGGCAGAATCTTTGGGGGCTGTGGCCCACCATATTTTCCTCCTGGTGCCCACGGGCCGGGGAAAATATATTGCAGACTCTGCCATCGACGCCAAGGAATATGAAGAGACCCTGAACTGGTTCTATGACCAACGGGAGAAAACCAGCCTCCAGCTTAAGGCCACCTGTGCCCCCCACTATTATCGAATTTTACGCCAACGGGCAAAGGCAGACGGCAAAAAGGTCACCTTTGAAACCCACGGACTGGATGCCGTGACCAGGGGATGTCTTGCCGGTACCGGGTTTTGTTTTATCTCCCATGTGGGCCGGGTTCAAACCTGCGGATTTCTCGACGTGACCTGCGGTGACATCACACAGCAGACCTTTAAGGATGTATGGGAAAACTCCACCGTATTTAATGAACTCAGGGATTTTAACAACCTTGAAAATAAATGCGGAATATGTGAATACAAAAATGTGTGCGGGGGATGCCGCGCCCGGGCCTATGAAGCCACAGGCAATTATCTTGCAGAAGAACCCCTGTGTACCTACCAGCCCAAAAAGCAACCCCCTTACTGAATAGAATTGAGCACCAGGGAGATGGGCCTGTCCTCTTCTGTGTCACCGGCAAAACGGATAGGACCCGGCTGACGATAATAGTCCTCTCCTTGATCTGCTGCCACCCATTTATCCCGTAAGGCTTTAAAGACCCTAAATCCATTTGAGTTCAGGTCCACCAGACTTTTTTCGATTACCAGCTCCAGTCTGCCCTTTCTCTCTTCCAAATGCATGAGTTTGGCAATGGGAATACCAATGGGTTCCCATTGATCAAAGTCCATTTCAAGATTTCGAATGGCGGCCATCTGACCAGTTGCATTTCCGGCAATGAGGTGGAATGCGGTCAATCCGAGATTATAGGTATAATTGCAGTCAAAATGACTGGGAGCTGTTCCCCTGCCGTCATATCCATAAAAATGGGTCTGGGTTTTAAAATTGGGCTGGGAGTTCTTAAAAACCTGGACAATGGGACCGGGGACACTCTCTTCAGGCTCCATGAGCTCATTGCTGACAAGTGCCTGCTTTAAGGTTTTTTGGGAAATAATCGTCTCTTTAACCAAAAGATAGTCGGCCTTGGGGTTTCCAAAAAGTGTCGTTTCATACAACTTTGGGTCCAGACCGTTGGCAAGCATAATGGCCTTGTACGCTGTATTTTTTATCCCGATCTTATAGACTCCCTGTTCTTTTAAAACCCCCAGATACTCCTTTACCATGTCCATGATCATCTTTTCTGTTTTAACCTGGGAAAACTGAAAGTTTCCGTGGAGATCCCGTTCCACCATCAGGCCTTCCCTGAAAAAGGGGGGCAATTGGTTGAACAATTCGTCATCCCGAAGATTCCAGATGGGAAAGGGACTCTTGTCTATCATTCCCTGGCTGATCCACCTTAAATACTCCAATTTATCGGCCAGTCCCGGAAAAGCCCTGTGGAAATCAATATCATGAATGGTGTTGTACTCGGCAATGATTTTATTGAGCTTTATGATAAATACCTGGATTTCATTGATAAACTCCAGTATCCCTTCCGGAATGATCATGATACCATAATTTTTACCGACGGCAGCCCGCTTCACAATGGTATCGCAGATGAGTCGAGACAGATGCCGCAGGGTAATGCCAAAGGCATTATAATCAGTGGTGTTATTTTCCTTTGCCTTTACAAGACGGTCCTGGTCAACATAATCGGCCAGCTCCTCTCCAATCAGGGACAGGGTGGCATGGGTCTGGAGGGCAGTTTCCAATGTTAGATGACTTGCCACCCTGCCCATGACTTTGCAAATGTGCCAGTATTTAACAGTGGACTCACAATCGGTGGCCAGATTACTGATGTTTTGGGAAAAGGCCCTGGCAGCGCTGTGAAAACCAAAGGAGATGGCACAAAGAACATCTCCGTCATCGGTTGATACCTGGATATCCCCATCAATGGTTTTGGGAACCCCAATGACTTTGATACCAAATTTTTTGTAATGCTGGGCAAGAAAAGCGGCATTAGTGTTGGAATCATCTCCGCCGATGACCACCAATGCATCCAGCGCAAGATTCATGCAAGTTTTTAAGGAAGCATCCATTTTCTTGTCTGAATCAATTTTTGTTCTGCCGGTTTTTATCATGGAAAAACCGCCCATGTTGCGGTGGGCATCCACAAGTTCCCGGGTTATCTCCATATGCTTTGATTCAATCAGCCCGTCTGTTCCCATCAAAAATCCAAACATCTTTGATTCCGGATTGTAGCGTTTAACTTCATCAAAAAGACCTGCAATCACATTATGCCCGCCCGGAGCCGGTCCCCCGGAAAACACCACCCCGATATTTCGTTTCTTTGAAAACGCCTGTTTCTGTGCTTCAGAAACTTCATCCCCTATGGTCACCTTTTGAACCGGGTTGCAAATGATATCCGGAAGAACCTTTTGGGCTTCCTTATCATTGGTGAATCGATAGTGGGGCTGGTCCTCCAGCAATGAATAGCCTCGGGTAAAAATTTTGATCTTTTTGGGTGAAAATGATCTTCTGGCGAATGTTTCACTATTAAGGTCTGCTGTAACCGTGGTTGCAATTGGATGATTTAATAAATAATCGAGTTCTATCTCAGATCCCATTCCCGCACCTCTAACAATTTTAATTAAAATTCCCTTGTTTTTTCCACCAGCCTAATGAACCAATACCTGCTTCCTTCCCTTATTATCTGAAAATATTTTTTGTCTATTTTTATCGGTTGATGCACAGAAAGTAAAGTATCATTCTCATTTATCCTCATCTTGTTAAGTTTCATCTCTTTTAATTTTGCTTGTCTTGTCTTGATTCTGGTTTCTAAAAATTGTAAAAGAGCATACTCGCTTAAACAATAAGTAACTAACGTATGATCCAAGGAGACAATCATTGGCTTTTAATATATTCAAAAAAAAGAGTGTGCCGCCAAAAAATGAACCGGAAAAAACTATCGAAACAAAGAAACCAGCTGACAGTCTGTTTTCTCGGTTAAAAACCGGGTTGAGCAAAACCCGAGCAGTATTGAATACAGATATCAATGAACTATTTGTGGCGGCCAAAGAGATCGATGAAAACCTGTTTGAGGAACTTGAAGAATTGCTGGTCACTTCAGACCTTGGCATGGACATCACCATGGAAATAATAGAACGGATCCGCAAAAAAGCCAAACGACTAAAAACAGCGGATGAGCTTAAACAGGTGCTAAAAGAGGAACTTATGGCCTTGTTTCCTGATACCCCGGTACTGCCCAGTGAACCCGTTCCTGCACCCCCCCACGTCATCATGATGGTCGGGGTCAATGGAACCGGAAAAACCACCACACTGGGCAAACTTGCCATGAAATATACCCGCCAGGGGAAAACGGTGCTCATTGCAGCCGCAGATACATTCAGGGCTGCTGCCATCGAGCAGGTGGAGGTGTGGGCAGACAGATCCGGGGCATCCGTTGTCCGGCACAAGGAAGGGGCAGATCCTGCGGCGGTTGCCTATGATGCTGTGGAAGCTGCCATTGCCAGGGGAGTTGACATTGTTCTCGTTGATACGGCTGGCCGGCTCCATACCCAGAAAAATCTAATGGAAGAATTAAAAAAAATAAAACGGTCCATCAATAAAAAATTGATTACAGCTCCCCATGAGGTATTAATGGTCCTGGATGCCACCACAGGGCAGAATGCAATTTCCCAGGCAAAAACTTTCCATGAAGCCGTTGGGATTACCCAGTTTGCATTGACAAAACTAGACGGAACCGCAAAGGGCGGAATCGTTGCTGCCATTGCTAGTACCATGGGCCTTCCCATTTCCTATATCGGTGTTGGGGAAGGCATTGATGACCTCCAGGCGTTTGATTCCCAAGACTTTATCAATGCCCTGTTTGACTAAATATTTAACCCAAAGACCCCTTTTTTATCTATTCAGTTGCATATTTTTTGGATGCAATATAAGGAACCCCCTTTATGTTTGGAATTGAAAACTATACCGGCTTTATCATTGCCGCCATCATACTCAACCTGACCCCGGGGGTTGATACCATGTATATTCTGACCCGAAGTGTCGCCCAGGGCAGGCATGCCGGTCTTGTGTCCGTAGCCGGCATCATGACCGGTTGTGTAGTCCATGTTTTGTGTGCCGCCTTTGGGCTCTCCCTGATTTTGTCCACATCTGCCACGGCCTTTACCCTTGTAAAATGGGCAGGCGCTTTTTATCTTATCTTTCTGGGAGTAAAAACCCTGATGGACAAACAAACCGTCTTTGAAACCGCTGACACTAAATTTGCGCCAAAAAATCTGATTAAAATTTTTCGGCAAGGGGTCATCACCAATGTATTGAACCCAAAGGTTGCCCTTTTTTTTCTCTCTTTTTTACCCCAGTTTATCAATCCCCAGGCGGTTCAAGGTCCACTGCCCTTCCTTGTTCTTGGGTCCACCTTTCTTGTTACCAGCAGTGTCTGGTGCATTGTTCTGACAGGAACCGCTGCCCGGCTGACCCATACCCTGAGAAGCAATCGCCGGGTGGGTCTCATCCTGCAAAAACTATCCGGTACAATTTTCATCGGATTCGGATTAAAGCTGGCCTTTGATTCACAATAATCTATAACGCCTGTTGGCGGTTCATTTTTTTCTTTGCCCGAGGCCAATATTTAGCGTAAGATAGAACAACCTCATTAGGTCACAATTAACCGATATTTTAACACCCTTTACCAGATTAAGGCTGTCATGAACTTTTTTACAATCCGAACCAAACTGATTCTTGTTCTCAGTCTCCTCCTGTTATCCGGTTTTTTGCTGACCAATGTGATTTCATACCAATCCTCTAAAAAGTCGGTCAAAACAAGCATTATTGACAACAGCCTTCCCCTGGCCCGGGACAATATCTATTCTGAAATTCAAAAGGATTTAACCAGACCCATCTTTGTCTCTTCCCTCATGGCCAATGATACCTTTTTAAAGGACTGGGTTCTCGGGGGAGAAAAGGATCAGCTTCTTATCCAGAAATATTTATTGGAAATAAAAGAAAAATATCATTTCTTCAGTTCCTTTTTTGTTTCAAACAAAAGTCAAACCTATTACCACTTCAAAGGGGCTTTAAAAAAAATCAGCCCCGAAGACAGCCATGATGCCTGGTATTACAATTTTAAAAATTTACAGGCTGATTATGATCTCAGTGTGGATACCAATGAGGCAGAACTTAATCATTTGACCATTTTTATCAATCATCGGCTAGTTGGTTATGACAACCAGCTGTTAGGAGTTGTGGGAGTGGGCCTTGATTTTGACAGGGTGGCAACCCTGATGGATTATTATAAAAAAAAATACAACCGGGATGTCTATATGGTCAGCCCCGACGGAATGATACAGGTCCACACGGATAAATCAAAGATAACCACCCAATCTATTTATGATATCACCGGACTTTCCATCATTGCCGAAAAAATCCTTGATTCCAAAGATACCCCCTCTTTTTTTGAATATGATTCTAAAACGACCCATATTCTTCTCACCAGCCGGTTTATCCATGAACTGGGCTGGTATCTTCTGGTGGAGCAGGATGAAACACTGGCCCTTAAATCCATTAAAAACACCTTTATCCAAAATTTTTTCATCAGCCTTGTCATCACCTTTGCCACCATTGCCTTTGCCATCCTCGTCATCAACTATTTCCAAAGCCAATTGGAAACCATGGCCAACACTGACAAACTGACCCGGGCCTACAATCGGAATGAATTTGAACGGCGTTTCAAGTACATGACCAACCTTAACCGGCGGAAACCCGTGGAGATGTGTATCATCCTCTTTGATATGGATCATTTAAAACAGATCAATGATACCCATGGTCACCTGTTTGGTGATACCGTTATCAAGGCGGTGGCCCAAATAGCCGCCCGGACCATTCGTAAAAAAGACCTGCTGGTTCGCTGGGGAGGGGATGAATTTGTTCTTCTGATTTTCAGCAGTATGGAGCAGACAAGACAAATCGCACAAAGACTGCGCCTGGCAATTCAGGCCCATGATTTTTATGCCCCCCCCCTCTCTCCTGCCATGGTAAAAACACCGTCCATTACCATCAGTTCCGGCATTGCCCGGTACCGGCAAAAAGAAACCTTGAAAGAATGGATTTTTCGAGCTGACACGGCACTTTACAAAGCCAAGGCAAAGGGTAAAAATTGTATTGAAGAGGATACAAATCCATGAAATTTTAACGGAAAAGGAGGGTACATGAGACTTTCACATGATGAAATCAAAATGAAACTCAAAGAATGGAACCTGGCCTGGAATAAACACGACCTTGAAAAGGTGATGGACCTCTTCCATGAAGATGTTTTTTTTGAAAACTGGACAGGGGCCTATGTGAAAGGGAAAAAAAACCTTAGAAAGGTCTGGGCTTCCTGGTTTGAGAACCATGGCAATTTCAGATTTTTAGAAGCAGAAACCTTTGTGGATGAGAAGGTACAAAAAGTACTGTATCGCTGGGTTCTTGAATGGCCTTCAATGGAGCCTGATTTTGAAGACAAGCCGGAAATAAGAAAAGGGGTTGATGTGATCCATTTCAAGGATGGTAAAATTATTAACAAACTCACCTATACCAAAACAACCCTTGAAATTGACAATACGCGATATAGTCTTCACCTGTAAGAATGAGATTGCTCAGCTGCAACGGTACAAAAAAAATCGGTTCCCTTACCT
>CAYWNB010000076.1:9687-13607 GCA_964459195.1 uncultured Desulfobacula sp. | reverse complement strand
CCCTCTGAAGGGAGGAATACCGCTTTCAACCGATATTCCGGCACCGGTGAAGGCCACACATCTTTGTGCTGATTTTATAATTTTGGCAGCTTTGGCATACATTGGCATATAATACCTTGGTCAGATTAGTTCCATGACGTCAAAGGAATTGCTCCATAAATCGGCAATCAACAATTTATTCCTTAAAATATCTCCTCTGTTGAGCAGCACCTTTATGCATTCAGATGCCTGTAGTGAGGCGATAAAAAGGGCGCAATAGGAGACATTTCCGGTCAGGGTTTCAACTCCTGAGGATTGGGCATTTCTTTTTTTACCATAAATCAACTCATATCCTAAATCCTGGGGAAAAATAACCGTCACCTGTCCGCAAACACCGGCAATGGCACCGGATACAAGAGGGAGACCCGCCTTTTGAACAATTTCCTGGAGAAGAAACCGGGTATCAATGGTATCAAGGCAGTCCACCACCAGGTCAGCCCCTTGTATCATGCCATCGAGATTGGTTTCATCGGCATAGGCCTGGAAAACATTTACCTGTATGGTTGAATTAACCGCAAAGACCCTCTCTTTGGCCTCTTGGGCCTTTGACACACCGATATTTTCTTCCCGGCTCAAAAGCTGACGATTCAGGTTGGTGGTATCAAAGACATCACCGTCCACCAATGTCAGGGTCCCGACACCGGTTCTGGCAAGCATTTCACACACCCCGCCCCCCAGCCCCCCCAGCCCGATGACGGCCACATGGAAACGTGCCAATAGCGCCTGTTCTTCATGGCTTATGGTACTAAAATTCCGGTCATACCGCCCTTGATTCACGATATTTTTCCCTTGATTACCGGCGTTTATAGACGCCAAACCCTCCATCCCCAGAAATTGACGCCCTATCCACCGCCAACGGGCGGAAACATCCCCACCCGATCCTTGTGCTGGATACGATAATTGCCATCTTGTTTTTTACCATTGATAAAGATCAATTTAACCATATCAGGGGGAATGCCAAGATCTTTGATAAGTTCCTTTACAGTGGTCCCCTCTTTGATTTCATGGGTACGGCTGCCCAAGGGAAAATATTTAGCAAGGGTGACAAACAGCTTTAGGTCTATTTGAATCATTTATGTTTACACTTTCCATTCCGGCTGTTATTAAAAAGGCGTATATTGGTGGATCCCCATAATAGTTAACACTAAATTTAACAGAAAATGATTGCTTATGGAAGCCCAAAATAAAGACACCCTTACGGTTGAACGACTGGCCCGAAACCTTGCCAGTTTTGCCATAGACAGGACAGACTTAAAAGAACTGATGGCAGCCCTCCCCCCGGAAAATGCCCTGAACATCACTGCGGTTGAATATGAATTGGGAATTTTAAAAATACTCAGTGTGGGCTGGGGTATTTCTTTTTTCATGGCTGTCACGGATAGGAACAAAGGAATGGTGACACAATATTTCTGGGAAACGATCCAGGAGATATCCCAAAGCATCTCCGATTTGACCCACACCACCACCGGTACCCGGGTGGACTATTTCAATATTTTAAAGGAACGCCTGGCCATCTATGTAAAAGGAATGCAGGAAAACCCCAATGCAACCAATCCCGCATTAATTATGGGACCTGTATTTGCCGGTATTTGCGGCAATCCGGACAATGCCATTGCCATTCTTACCGGCACCAAAATGTTCACCCTGACCCTGGGAGCCATCAAAGAATATCTCAATACCGTCCAGATTAATGATATCCGGCTCAATTGACCCATAAAAAAATAATAGAAAAAGTGTGGATATAATGCTCCCCCCCCAAAAAAACGTCCTTACCCCAGCCCTGCTCTTAAAAGGCATCCTTTACACCAATGTTTTCTTGTTCATCATCAGTCTGATATACAGCGGCAGGGATATGGTCATGAGCATCAACCCCTTTTTTGCACTGACCCCGTCCATGGATGTGCTCAATTTTCTCGGCGCTTCGGGCACAATTCCCATTGACCATTTTCATGCCTGGTGGTCCCTGATTACGGCCAACTGGCTCCACGGCAGCCTCCTCCATATTATTTTTAATATGCTGGCCCTTAGAACCGTCGCACCTCTTGTCATCCATGAATTCGGCCTTTACCGGATGTTTTCCATATACACCATCAGCGGGGCAGCAGGCTTTTATCTCTCCTATCTGGGCAATGTTCCCCTGACCATTGGTGCTTCTTCCGGGCTGTGCGGCCTTATTGGGACCCTGCTCTATTTTGGAAAATCCAGGGGAGGTGAATGGGGACAACGGGTTTATAAGCAAACCTCGGGATGGATTGTCAGCCTTTTAGTCTTCGGTTTTCTTATACCCAATATCAATAATTGGGGCCATGGCGGTGGACTTGCGGCCGGGATCTTTCTTGGCTGGATTCTGGGATACAATGACAAAAGAAAGGAAGGCAAACCAGACAGCGTGCTGGGCCTTCTCCTGATGCTTCTCACTGCGCTGCTTCTGGTGCGCTCCATTGTCCAGGGATTTTTTCTGATCTTTACCGGATAGACCCTGAAAACCGGTTCGATAATTTTACACAATTTTTACATTGCTCCCTTGAAATCAAACCGGTTCTACACTATATGACCTCCTATGAAATTTAAGATGAGTAAAATTGCAGTTGTCTCCATGGCAGGTATCTTTCCCGGGGCCGAGAACACAACCCAGTTTATAAAAAATATTCTGGATAAACAAACCTCTGTCATAACGGTACCCCCCGCAAGATGGGTCGCCCCTGCCAGCGCCATGGTCTGTTCGGTTCACACACCGGACCGGGCCATTTCAGACAAAGCCGGACTAATCACCCACTTTCAGTTTGACCCTTCTGGATTCCTGGTGGATAAAGATCTTCTAGCAAACCTGGACCCGGTTCACCACTTTGCTCTCGCAGCAGGCCAAAGGGCTTTTGAATCCTGTCATATAACAGAGAATTCAAAAAAACGAACCGGCGTCATCCTGGCCGCCATTTCCCTGCCCACGGACACAGCCTCCATGGTTTCCTGGGAAATCATGTGTGCAAAGTCTCCCATCACCTTTTCTCCTGCCGATGCGGCAAGGGCTGCTGCAGTGTCAGCGCCGGCAGCAATTCTGGCCAGGGCCATGGGATTTCACGGCGGCAGCTTTACCCTGGATGCTGCCTGTGCCTCTTCTTTATATGCCATAAAACTTGCCTGCGAACACCTGAGCCTTAAAAAAGCAGACATCATGGTAGCCGGCGGGGTTTCCAGGCCGGACCCATTGTACACCCAAGTGGGATTTACCCAACTTCGGGCATTGTCCCCTTCCGGCTGCTGTGCCCCCTTTGATAAAAATGCAAACGGACTTGTGGTGGGGGAAGGCGCAGGTATCCTGGTGTTAAAACGACTGGAGGATGCCATTGCCTGCAAGGACACCATCCATGCCGTCATCGCAGGAATAGGCGCATCCAATGACCTTGAAGGCAACCTGGTGGGACCTGCTTGTGAAGGACAGATTCGGGCCATGCAAGCGGCCTATGACCAGGCAGGCATCACCCCGGCAGATATCCAGTACATGGAATGCCACGGTTCCGGCACCCCTGTGGGGGACCAGGTGGAAGCCACCAGTATAAAACGGCTGCTGGATCTTTATGACTGCCCGGATAAACGAATGTCCATTGGGTCCATCAAATCCATGATTGGCCATTTGCTCACTGCAGCCGGAGCTGCTGGCTTCATTAAAACCGTATTGGCCATGGAAAAAGGGTGCCTGCCCCCCTCCCTGAATTTCACGGCCCTCCCGGATAACAGCCCCTTGAACCAAAGCCGCATCAAGGTCCAGACGAAAGTGGAAGCCTGGGAACCAGAACAATCGGGAATTCCTCGAAAAGCAGGTGTTTCCGCCTTTGGATTCGGCGGTATCAACGCCCATATTCTGGTAGAAGAATTTTTAAAAA
>CAYWNB010000076.1:8037-9587 GCA_964459195.1 uncultured Desulfobacula sp. | reverse complement strand
ATTTAAAGATCTGATCTTTGGAAAAACCAACCCTGAAACTGGGATTCCCGGATCCAGATGGCGGCATACCCGCCACCTGGCACCAGAGCTTGCTAAAACCCAAACCGCCTTCATGGACAAGATCTGTATAGAACTTGGCCAGTTTCATATTCCCCCCAACCAGTTCGAAGATATTTTGCCCCAGCACCTGGTCATGCTCAAAGCGGCAAAGGGGGCCCTTGAAGATGCCGGCATAAGCCCCAGGCCCCTTAAAACCGAGCCCGACCGCATAAAAACGGGGTGTGCCATTGGCATTGAGTTTGATTTTGGGGCCACGGATTTTTTCCTGCGCTGGAAACTTCAGGCCCAAAACAAAAATCGATTGAACAAAAATCGATTGAACAAAAATCGATTAGACAAGGACCTGTTAAACAAAAGACGTTTAGACGAAATCGGTCCAGAACTCAACTTTAACAGAACACTGGGAGCCCTTGGCGGAATTGTGGCATCCCGAATTGCCAGGGAATTCAAACTGGGCGGTCCCTGCTTCACCCTTTCCGCAGGTGCGGCTTCGGGCATAAAAGCCCTTGAGACCGCTGTCCATTCCCTTTGCGCCCATGAAACTGACACCTTTCTATGCGGATGTGTGGACCTTGCAGGTGATATTCGTGAATTTACCCTGAACCAAGCTGCAAACCCCACAGGCGCTGCCTTCCCGTCGGAAGGCGCGTGTGCCCTGGTCCTAAAACGCCTTGACACTGCCATCCGGGACAAAGACAGGATCTACGGTATCATCAAAGGAATCGGAGGCTCCGGCGGAGCAAGGCTCCCGGGAGAAACCCAGACGTTAGGCGAAACAACCCTCGCCCGTCAATATATCAATTCCTTTAACAGGGCGCTAAAAGAAGCTGATACAAAATTTTCAGACCTGTCTTTCATCGATACCCACTCCACGGGAATGGGGAATCAGGGAGCAGCAGAGGCCCAGGCCCTTGCTCAAATGGCCTCGTCACAAACCCAATTGTACACCCCGATCCCCCTTTCCTGTGCCGCTTCAACCCTTGGCAACACCAGCGGGACGGCCAGCCTCTTTTCCATCATCAAGTCATCCCTTTTTCTCTACCACAAAAGTTTGCCCGGATCTTTTTTCCCCGCAGAATCCAACTTCAAGGGGCTTCATGGATTTACAACACCTGAAATCCTTCAATTCCGGCAGACAGCCCAGGGAAAACCAAGAACGGCTGCTGTGGGGTCCATAACCCTGGACGGAGCCTTTGCCCATGCGGTTGTGGAAGAATATCCCACAAGTAGTCATGCCTTTTCCCTTGTTGACCCGGATGCCCCTGTCCCGAAACCTGAACGGCCCAGAAACCAGCCTTTGTTTCAGATAAAAACATCCCGCCCTCCCATGACAATGGATATGGAAATGAATAGGCCCAAGGCCGTCCCTTCAGACTATCACAGTAAAGAGATCCAAAAAACGCCAGCGATATCCCTGACGGGCCCGGCCCTTTTTGCGGATGCAGTCCGCACCACCGCCAGGACCCATGAACGCTTCCTTGAATTTTCAA
>CAYWNB010000076.1:4762-7937 GCA_964459195.1 uncultured Desulfobacula sp. | reverse complement strand
GGGAAACCCCTGTATTTCTGGACCGGGACAAATGCCTGGAATATGCCATTGGAAAGGCAGGAAATATTTTGGGACCCGCCTTTGACATCATTGACACCTATCCTGTCCGGGTGAGATTGCCGGCAGAACCCCTGATGCTGGTGGACCGGATCATAGATATTCAAGGAGAGATGCTCTCCCTCACACGGGGAAAAATCATCACCCAGCATGATGTACAAGAAAACGCCTGGTATCTTGACGGGGGCAGAGCACCGGTTTCCATTTCCATTGAGGCGGGCCAGGCAGATCTGTTTTTATGCGCCTATCTGGGCATTGACCATGCAGTTAAAGGAAAGCGCAGATACAGGCTTCTGGATGCAAAGGTGACCTTTCACAGACCCCTGCCCGTCCCCAATGAAACCATTGAATACCACATTGAAATTGATCGGTTTTTAAAACAGGGGGATGTCTATCTCTTCTTTTTCCACTACAAGGGATATATTGACAACCAATTATTTATTTCCATGCGGGACGGGTGTGCCGGTTTTTTCACGGAAGAAGAAGTTAAAAATTCCGGGGGCATTATCCTTAAAAAGGAAGATCTCAAAGAGATAGCACCCAAGACACCCCTCCCCCCCCTTGTGGCCATGAACAAGACCACTTTTCCGGCGGCCAAAATCCAGGCCCTGGGACAGGGGGATCTTGAAACCGCCTTTGGCAGTCTGTTTAAGGGAATCCGTCTTGGGAAGAACCAATGGCTTCCCAGGGGAAAAATGACCCTCATTGACCGGATTATTGAATTGGATCCCCAGGGAGGCCGATTCGGTATGGGCACCATCAGTGCCGAGGCCGACATCCATCCCGATGACTGGTTTTTAACCTGTCATTTCATTGATGACATGGTCATGCCCGGCACCCTGATGTATGAATGCTGTGCCCATACCCTGAGGGTTTTTGTCCAAAGGATGGGCTGGATCAGCGAGGATATTGCTGTCCACTATGATGTGATCCCTTCCAATGAAAGTGATTTAAAATGCCGGGGACCTGTCACCCG
Source organism: uncultured Desulfobacula sp. (assembly GCA_964459195.1). Classification (GTDB taxonomy): domain Bacteria; phylum Desulfobacterota; class Desulfobacteria; order Desulfobacterales; family Desulfobacteraceae; genus NBML01. The sequence goes on along the minus strand of CAYWNB010000076.1, from coordinate 6,904 downwards.
GGAAACCAGAACCGTAAGGTATAAAATAGAAATCAAGGAGATGGGATATTCTCCTGAGCCCTATGTGATCGCCGATGCACATATGTTTTCCGATGATTTACAAATTGTGCTATACAAGGACATGGGAATGAAGCTTTGCAACGTTACCCGGGACGATCTTATGACTTTTTGGAGAAAACGATGAAGTACTCAACTGTATATATTGAAGCCTTTGGATATGAACTGGCACCCCATATTGTCACATCAGAGGAACTAGAAGAACAGCTCAAACCCTTTTTTGATTCAGCCGGGTTTAACCCTGGCCAACTTGAAGCATTGACCGGTATCAAAGAACGAAGATTTTGGGACGTGGACCATACCCTGGCAGAGCATGCCGCAGCCGCCGGGCAAAAGGCCATTGATGAAGCCGGAATCGACCCCAAAGAGATCGGTGCCCTGACCTTTTGCGGCGTGGGCCAGGACGGATTCGAACCGGCCACCTCCTGTGCCGTTGCCGACCAACTGAACCTGGGGCCCGATGCCCATGTGTATGATCTAAAGTCTGCCTGCCTGGGCATGGTCACCGGCATGGTCCATGTGGCCAATGAAATTGAACTTGGCAATATAAAAGCAGGCCTTGTGGTTTCCTGTGAAACCGCCAGACAGATTGTGGAAAGCACCATTGATGAAATCAATATTCGAAAGGATATTAATTTTTATAAAGACACCATTGCCACCATGACCGGCGGATCCGGCGCTGCTGCCATCCTCCTCACCGATGGAACCCTTGGCAACCCCGGCACCCAACGCCATGCCCTCAAAGGCGGGGTGGTCCAGAATGCCATCCAGCATCACAAGCTGTGTTATTGGGGCTTTGAAGAAAAGGGAATGCCCACCTCTTCCCGGGTCATCATGCGGACAAAAGCCCAGGAAGTTCTGGAGAACGGAATAGCCCTGGGAATAAAAACCTATAAACGCTTTAAACTAGAATTAAATATCCCCGATGACAAGCCCGACAAATTCATCGGTCACCAGGTGGGAGAAGGCCACCATCAATTGCTCTACAAGGCGTTAAACCTGGACCGTAAAAAAGATTTTATCACCTTCCCGTTCCTGGGGAACGTGGGCTCGGTCTCCCTGCCCATTACCGCAGCCATTGCCGATGAAAGAGGATTTCTTTTGCCCGGCGATTTTGTTGCCCTGATGGGGATCGGCTCGGGGCTAAACTGTTATATGCTGGGTGTGGAATGGTAAAAAAAAGGATCAACAACAAACAAATTTCAACACGAGGTTTTCAAGATCTCTACCCCTTTAAATCCCATTTTTTAAACATCAAAGGGCACAACCTTCACTATGTGGACCAGGGAACAGGTCCTCTCGTTGTCATGGTCCACGGCAACCCCACCTGGTCCTTTTATTACCGGAACCTGATCACCCATTTATCCAAACGGTTTCGCACCATTGCCCCAGACCATATCGGCTGCGGATTTTCCGACAAGCCAGGCCCAAAAAGTTATGACTATACCCTGGCCTCAAGAATTAAGGATCTGGATATTCTGATTGAGCACCTTGCCCCCAATGAAAAGATATCCCTCATCGTCCATGACTGGGGCGGCATGATCGGGCTTGCCTGGGCCCTGGATCATTTGGATAGAATTGACAAGATCGTTATCACCAATACCGCAGGCTTTCTTCTGCCCGAGGAAAAATCTTTTCCTTTGCGGTTGTGGCTGATCAAATATCTTGGCTGGTTCGGGATCCCAGCAGTACTTGGGTTGAATGCCTTTGCAAGGGGAGCCCTGTATATGGGATCGGAAACAAAACTGTCACCCGCCGTTAAACGAGGGCTGATTGCCCCCTATAATTCATGGAAAAATCGTATTGCCACTCTAAAATTTGTCCAGGACATACCGATAGATAAAAATGACAAAAGCTATTCCCTTGTGGACCATGTGGACAGACACCTGAGAAAATTGAATGAAGAAAAACTTCTCTTCCTCTGGGGGGCAAAGGATTTTGTCTTTGACCTGACATTTTTAAATGAATTCAGACATCGGTTTCCCAGGGCAAACTGCCAGGTGTTTCAAGATGCCGGCCATTATCTGTTTGAAGACAAACCCAAAGAAACCTTGGACCTTATCACCTCATTTTTAACCTAAAAAG
>CAYWNB010000076.1:1453-4662 GCA_964459195.1 uncultured Desulfobacula sp. | reverse complement strand
GAACCCTGTATAAATTAAAAAAGAAATTTCTATGACAAAATTCACCAATATTTCACTGAGGCTTCAACAAACAGCCAAACTTTACCCCTTTAAAAGAGCCGTGGTCTATCCCGACGGACACGACAAAAGCGGACGGGTATTATACAGCCAGATCACCTTGAGTCAGTTGGATATGCTTTCCGACAGCCTGGCCTTTGGGCTGGAAAGTATCGGCATTATCCGGGGAACCCGGACCATTTTAATGATCACACCGGGCATGGAATTTTTTATTACCATGTTTGCCATGTTCAAGGTGGGAGCCGTACCGGTTGTGGTGGATCCGGGCATGGGAATTGCCCGGATGCTCCAATGCCTCCAACAGGGCAGACCCAAGGCATTCATCGGCATTGAACGGGCCCATTTGCTCCGGACCCTGAAACCGAAGTATTTTAAAACCGTCAAACACTGGGTAACCGTGGGCAACCGCTGGTTCTGGGGAGGCCATACTCTTTCTGAGCTCATGACCCATACCCGGGAAGATTTCCCCAAGGCCCATACCACCTGGGATGAAACAGCCGCCATTGTATTTACCACCGGCTCCACAGGCCCTGCCAAGGGGGTAGTCTACACCCATGGAAATTTTGATGCCCAGATACGACAAATCCAGGACCATTTTCAAATTGAACCCGATGAAATTGATCTTCCCACCTTTCCCTTGTTTGCCCTGTTTGATCCGGTATTGGGAATGACAGCGGTGATACCAGATATGGATCCCACCAAGCCGGCCCGGGTAAACCCGGGTAAAATCATTGAAGCAATTGAAAACCACGGGGTGACCAATATGTTTGCCTCGCCAGCTCTCCTCAACCGGGTGGGAAAATACGGCAAAGAAAACAAGATCAAACTGCCGTCACTTCGGCGGGTGGTGTCGGCCGGGGCTCCTGTGAGCCCCGCCAATATTGAACAATTTTCAACCATGCTCGCAGAAGGGACCCAGATCCATACTCCCTACGGAGCCACAGAAGCGGTTCCCATCATATCCATTGGCTCCCATGAAATTCTTTCGGAGACCAAACACTTAAGTGAACAGGGATTTGGCATGTGCATTGGCCGGCCCATCGAAAATACCCGCATCAAGCTTTTGAAAATCATTGATGACCCCATCACCCAGCTGCGAGATACCCTGGTCGTTCCTGAAAACCAGGTGGGGGAAATAACCGTCCAGGCTGACCTTGTGACCCAACAATATTTTAACAATCGTGAAGCAGATCTCCTGGCCAAGGTCCCGGATACCGACGGCGCCATCTGGCACCGTATGGGGGATCTGGGGTGGCAGGATTCAAAGGGCAGGATCTGGTTCTGCGGCAGGAAAAATCACCGGGTGACCACGGGAAAGGAGACGCTGTTTACCATTCCCGTTGAAGCCATCTTTAACAACCATGAAAAAGTTTTCAGAAGTGCCCTGACAGGTGTTGGCCCCAAAGCCAATCAGATCCCCGTGGTCTTTATTGAACCCAATACAAAGATAGGAAATAAACCCGCCTTTATCCAGGAGCTTTTAACCCTGGCCAAATCCACCCCCCTGACTGCCAGCATCCAGCACATTTTTATCGAACGAAACTTTCCGGTGGATATCCGTCACAATTCAAAAATATTCAGGGAAAAGCTGGCCATCAAGGCAAAAGAAATGCTCAAGCTTTAAACAACCATAGCTCGACCCGGCCATTAATCCGGCAAAAGATCATAAAAATAAAGCATGGCATCGGACCGGGTGATGATGCCGATGAGTTTATCCTCCTTCATCACGGGAATCCTGCCGATATCATGTTTAATCATAAGCTTGGCCGCTTCAACGGCGCTTTTCTCATGGGAAATGGTCACAAGATTTCGACTCATAAAAGCCTTGATGGGCGACTGCATCTGGTTTGACTTTCTGATTTTTTTAAAATCACGCCGGGAAACCACTCCCACCAGATTTTTCTCCTTGTCCACCACGGGCATGCCAGTGCAGCCCATATTCCTCAGCAGCATGGCCACCTCTTCCACCAGGGTATCCTGGTCCACCGTGACCACAGGATAGGACATAATATCAGACAACTTGACCGAGGAATACTGGTTGCCGTTTACAAGTTCAATGATCATCTCCTTGATGGTGTCAGGATTGACGCCCTTTAACAAGGCCGATCCTGCCCCGGGATGCCCCCCGCCTCCCATGCTTCGCATGAGCACGCCGATATTGATTTCATCCACGCCGCTTCGGCCGATGACCATGCATTTATCCTGTTCCGTATCTTGAAAAATACCAAAGGCCACATCCACGTTCACAATTTCCCGGTACATTTGCACAACCATGGCCAGATTCTGGATCCGGCCACTGATAGCCAACTGGGATAAACTAAAGGAAAATCCGCCCAATTGTGTCCGTTCCGCCTTCTTAACCATTTCAAAAAGAATGTCTTTCTGGCGCTTGCTGTAGGCAGATTTTAAAAAGGTGGCCAGAATATTCAAGTCTGCTTTCCGGTCCAGCAAAAACCCTGCAGCATAGGCATCTTCCGGCAGGGTGGAGGGAAAAGACAGGTTGCCGGTATCCTCATAAAGGCCTATCAGAAAAAGAGTCGCCTGGATGGGGGTTATCAGTTTTCGTTGTTTTTCTATCTCCTGAATCAGCATGGTAACCGTTGCCCCTATCTCCCTGACAGTTTTCTGGTCGGTCTCCATGTCCCCATTGAGATGATGATCCCAGACAATAATTTCAAGATTTTGTTTTTCCCTCAAAACTCCCATCCGCCGGTCAAGGCGATCCCATGTATGGGTATCCACAACAATGAGGGTCTCCACTTCATCATAATTGATTTCAGCTGGAGAATAGAAATCAAATAAATCCTTGTGAATGGATAAAAAACTCTTGAGATTGGCATTGATTGAACCGGGCAGTACCGGTTTTGCCTCGGGATACAAAAGCTTGGCCGCAACAAGGCTTGCCAGGGCATCAAAATCAGAACCTTTGTGGGTGGTGATGATCTTCATATTTCCTCATTGGTTAGGGTCATTTGACAAATTAGTATTATACCTGTACCGCCGGGGAAATCAAGTCTTCTCCAACCGTTTCATGGCATTGGTCAAGCTTGTCTGCATTCTGATAATTGACTTGGCCAGCAATCCAATCTCGTTCCTGGAGTTGATATTGATCTGGACATCAAGATCTCCGAGGCTCATCTGGATTGCGGCAT
>CAYWNB010000076.1:0-1353 GCA_964459195.1 uncultured Desulfobacula sp. | reverse complement strand
TTTGTTGCATCAAAATAGCGATATAAATCAATGGTCTCGTTGAGAACCTCAACATTATTTTTCTCTGTAGGTCGCCATTCGATCAAATCAAGTCGCGGCTTTGAATAATGCTCTAATATTTTACGATATTCATCTATTCGCTCCAAAATAACAGCGGATACCGGAAATATTAACCCTTTTGGGACAAACCCTTTCTCAGCCAGAACATGGTGAAATAAATAACGGTGAATGCGGCCATTTCCATCTTCAAGTGGATGGATAAATACAAAACCAAACGCAATAAGTGTTGCCGTTAGGACAGGGTCAAAATCATCCTTACGAAGAAGCTCGTATGCTTCGATTAAGCCAGTCATAAGTGCTCTTAAATCATTCGGTCTAGCAGAAATATGATCGGGCATAGGCATGCCTGTAGCACGGTCATGTTCTCCAACGAAACCGCCTTCCATGCGCAGACCTGGCTCGATGAAGCGATTATCTAAGATAACAATCTGTTGCAGATGTTCCAGTTCAAGAAGGCTGAGTTTACGTTGCCCGGCTTCGCCAATTATTCTTCCCCATCGTTCGATCCGACTGTGTGGTGGCGTCTCCCCTTCAATTGTGTAAGATGCTTTTGAATCCTTAAGGAGTAAAAAAATGGCAGCGCGACTTAATAGGTCGGGATGGGTCTGACCGATATTTTTTATGGCTGTATCGGATAGCTTCTTACCTGTATATTGCTCAAGCTTTTTTGTTTTTCGAATCAAAGGGCAAAAATTGCGCGTCCCCGGCAAGTTGTTGCGGACCCGATGGCGTTTGGATGGATATGATTTGCCTTCGTATTGTAACTTGCTATTAACGAGAGGAACAAAATTTCCAGCCCGCGCACCATCAATATCAAGTTGCTCTTCACGTAACCATTCCCACAAAAACCACAGCCTGCGACTGTAGCTTCCTGTTGGTTCTGAGCAAATAATCTCTTGAATTTCTTTGGCCCCAATCGCTTGAAACAAAGCATTGAGGATAGCCAAATCAATGCCCTCATACTTCAAAGCAAAGATCAAATGTCCATAAAGCGTTTCTTGCGGTTTATGGCGCGGTGTAAAAATATGCCAGCGTTTATGATCATATTTTTTATGTTTCGTACCTATGGTGCAGAGATAGTCAGGAAGAGGCACTTTCAAATCATGTGCTAAAATTAAAGCTGAATATCCAGCTAAACGGCTCCCCTTCTCCAAAGCTGGAAACCCATGAAAAACAGTTATATCCTGTGAATTTTGATTATAAATTACCATTTTCAAAAATTCCAATTTTATTTGTTCGGTTCATAATGGCATGAAAAATGATTATAATCCATGAAAAATGATTATAAAAAAA
>CAYWNB010000075.1:0-13644 GCA_964459195.1 uncultured Desulfobacula sp. | reverse complement strand
CTTCTTTCTATGTGATCAAAATTGCCTCGGGCTTTTACGAAAACCCAGAACTGGGACTTCCCTCCAGCTCCGGACTTATGCTGGTATTTTCCCAAAAAACCGGTATCCCCCAGGCCATTCTCCTGGACGAGGGGTATCTGACCAATGTGAGAACAGCGGTGGCAGGCCAGATTGCAGCCACCTATTTTGCCCCGTCCACGGTTCGGGCCATCGGCATCCTGGGAACCGGAATCCAGGCACGGATGCAGGTTGCCTGGCTCTCGTCCGTCACCCCCTGTAAAAAACTGTATGTCTGGGGCAGGACACCCAGGAATCTGGAAATTTACAAACGAGAAATGGACGCCAAAGGATATGAAGTGACCCTGGTAAATACCCCGGCAGACGTGGCAACAGCTGCCAACCTCATTGTCACCACCACCCCGTCACAACGCCCCCTGCTCCAGGCGGCAGATATCAGGCCCGGCACCCATATCACCGCCATGGGATCGGATACCCCCCAAAAGCAGGAATTGGATTCAAACATTTTAAAAAAAGCAGACCTGATAGTGGCAGATAGTCTGTCCCAATGCCGGGACCGGGGGGAAATTTCCAGGGCATTGGCAGCCGGATGCATCACAGAAAATAAGCTCCAGGAACTGGGACAGGTGATCGGATCCTCTGCACCTGCCCGGACCTCGGACAACCAGATCAGCGTGGTAGATCTCACCGGTGTGGCGGTCCAGGATATCCAAATTGCCACGGCCGTATACAAGGCCCTTACAAAAATCAATCCTGGAGGAAACCCGTCATGATCCAGTATATCAGCACCCGGGGCGGCATTGACCCGGTCAATTTTGATGAAGCCCTACTCCAGGGATTTGCCGGGGACGGCGGTCTTTTTGTCCCCCAAACCATCCCCAAAATTTCCCGTGAACAGCTCAAAAAATTTTCAGGACTGAGCTATACAGACCTGGCCTTTGAAATCCTTTCCCTGTTCATTGATCCCGGCATTATCCCAAAAAAGGATCTGCGCCGCTTAATCGACACAAGCTTTGCAGGCTTTGAACACCCGGATATTCTGCCCGTAAAACCCTGTACCACAGACCCGTCCCTTTTCATCATGGAGTTATTCCATGGCCCCACCCTCTCTTTTAAGGATATTGCCATGGGCTTTTTGATCAATACCATGGATTATCTGCTCCAAAAGAAAAATGAACGACTGACCCTGGTGCTGGCCACCACCGGGGATACCGGCCCTGCCGCGGCCCATGCCGCAGCAGGCAAAAAAACCATTGACTGCTGGCCCCTCTATCCAAAGGGAATGATCACCCGGGAACAGGAACGGCAGATGACCACCCTTGGGGCCACGAATGTCCACCCGGTGGGGGTTGAAAACTGTGCTGACGGCGGTGATGATCTGGACCTTGTGGTGGCAAAACTTTTTAACGACCCACTGCTGAAAAAAAAGCTGAACCTGTCCAGTGTCAATTCCATCAACTGGTGCCGGGTCATGGTCCAGTCAATCCATTATTTTTATGGATATTTTCAGACCTGCGAAGCCATTGGCGACCCCATTGTTTTTTGTGTCCCCTCCGGGGCCTTTGGCAACCTATTCGCCGGATACCTGGCAAGAGAAATGGGTCTTCCTGTCACCGGGTTTATCTGCGCCAACAATGCCAACAAAGCCCTTCACACCGCCTTTTCAACGGGTATTTTCAAGAAAGAGGATCTAAAGCAAACCCTTTCTTCGGCCATTGACATTGTGGTGCCCTATAATTTCTGGCGCTTTTTATACTTTACCACCGGGTGTAACCCTGAAAAAATCAAGGCCTGGATGGACCAGTTTCAACAAACCGGGCAAATTCAGTTGGACAAGGAAAGTGCCGATGCCATCCAAAACGGATATTCCTCTGTGTCCATATCTGATCCGGAGACCCTGATGACCATCCGGAAAAATTTCAGGGCAGAAAAGTCCTATCTGCTGGATCCCCATGGGGCGGTGGCAATGGCTGCGGCCAGGACCCTGAGGAAAACGTATTCTCCTGAGACCCGGATCATCTGCCTTGCCACGGCCCATCCGGCCAAATTCCCGGAAATAACCGCCAGAGCTCTGGGCCCGGACCTGCCGGCCCAGGCCTTTCACCCCTCCCTTATCAAGGCATCCCAGGTCTGCCAGAAACTTCGGATCTGTGACTGTGAGCACCTGGAATCTGCCCTGGTCCATGCCATGGAAGAAGAGGCAAAAAAAAGGGAAAACCATGGCTGATTATACAAAGCTGACCATAAAAACGATAAAAGACTTGATTGCCGAATATGACCTGGGAGAATTTGAGTCCATGACCCCCCTGGACGGCGGTCAGGCCAACTCCAGCATGAAAATTTCAACCCGGACAGGAACCTTTACCCTGTCGGTGTGTGACGAAAAAAATACCAATGACATCCACTGCCTGACCCGTGTCTTGACATATCTTGAGGCCCGGGGGTTTCCCTGCACCCGGCTGGTCACCACCCGAAACGGATCCCCTTTTATCCATCATGGAACAAAACCGGTGTATATAAAAGAGTTCTTACCCGGCGAGGTCTGCCGGGACCTTTCCTACGGGATGCTCATCCAGGTGGGCAGTGCCATGGCAAAGCTCCACACCCTGGCACCGCCCCCGAAACTGCCCGACCAATTCCCCTATGGATTGGAATCCTTTGATGCGCTATTTGGTATTGGCATTTCACACCCCTATGTGGACTGGCTTAAGAAGAAAAAAGAATTTTTGATAACCGCCATTGATCAAACCATGGCCAGAGGATTTATCCATGGGGATATTTTCTGGGATAATCTCCTGTTTTCAAACAACACCCTGGTGGCCATCCTGGACTTTGAAGAGGCCTGCACCTATTTTAAGCTCTATGACTTGGGCATGGCGGCGGTGGGGTGCTGCGCCCAAAACAAAAAATTTTCCATGAATCGGGTAAAACAAATTCTAAAGGGATATGAGCAGGTCTGCCCCCTGACCGATCCTGAAAAAAAACAATTAAAGATCTTCATGGAATATGCGTCTGTGGCAGCTTCCTTCTGGCGATTCCGGCAATACAATATCCGCTATCCCTCCCCTGACAAAAAGGATAACTACCTTGAGTTATCCTGCCTGGCAGATCAGGTCCATGCCATGGAGGCGCAAAAGTTTTCTGATATTTTCAGGGACTGATCCCCATAAGCCCTTGACTTTGGATTGTTTTTCACTCCCCAGGCATTTGACCAGACGGTTTAAAATTTTGAAAAGAAATATCCATTGACATTTATCTCCATAGAATTTAAATTCACTATAGTGAAATAATTATTACGATAGCTAATTTATCTTCCAACAAGGCTGTACATAACCATAAGGACATTAAAATATGACGGATACAAAGATCGTACTGCCGGAAAAAGGCCGCAGCAAACGAGAGGTTCTCGAAGCCATGAAGGCCTTTGGAAATAATGACCCAGATTATAAAAATGGAAAAACCTGGAGCCTTGTCTATTACTTGGGAGAAGCGTATACACAGTTTTTAAACGATGCCAGCCAGATGTATGCCTCCACCAACGGACTCAATCCCATGGCATTTCAAAGCCTGAAACGTTTTGAAACCGAAGTGGTTCGCATGACCGCGGATCTTTTGAACGGCGATCAAGACGTGGTCGGGATCATGACCTCCGGGGGTACTGAAAGCTGTCTTTTAGCCGTTAAAACCTATCGGGACATAGCCCGGAAAAAAGGCATCAAAAACCCAGAGATGATCCTTCCTGAATCCGCCCATGTGGCCTGGGAAAAAGGGGCTGAATATTTTAATGTCAAAGCAGTTCATGTGCCCCTGGACAAGGGATATCGCATGGATGTGAACAAGGCGAAGAAAGCTATCACCCGGCGCACCGTTATGATGTTAGGCTCTGCCCCGGGGTATCCCCACGGGGTGGTGGACCCCATTGAAGAATTGGGGGCCATTGCCCTTGAACGAAAGATTCCCCTCCATGTGGATGCCTGTGTGGGCGGATACCTCCTCCCCTTTGTCGAACAACTTGGATATCCTATCCCCAAATTTGATTTCAGGGTGAAAGGCGTCACCTCCATATCGGCGGACACCCATAAATACGGGTATAGTGCCAAGGGGGCATCCACTATTTTGTACCGCAATATGGATATTTTAGAGCACCAGATGTTTGTGTTCACAGAGTGGCCAGGGGGTATTTTTGCCTCCCCCGGCCTTTTGGGAACAAGACCCGGAGGCAATATTGCGGCTGCCTGGGCTGCCATGCAGGCAATGGGCAAAAATGGGTACCTGGAAAATGCCAAGAAAATCATGGATACCACCCAACAACTGATACAGGGTATTGAATCAATTGAAGGGCTTGAAATCGTAGGGAAACCCGACATGAGCCTTGTTGCCTATCGTTCCACATCAAAAAAAATTGGCATCTATGCCGTTGGAGATCAGATGGAGAAACGAGGATGGCATATTGACCGACAGCAAAAGCCTGAATGCCTCCATGCCATGGTCACCCCTTTGCACCAGGAGGTAATGGCCCAATACCTTGACGATCTGAAAGAATCCCTTGAATACGTGGGGGCCAACCCCAGGCTCTCCCTCCAGGGAGGAGCTGCAACCTATGGGATGGTATCAAAGGTCCCCTTCAGGGGAATGGTCAAAAAAAACGTATTGAACATGATGCGCAAAATGTATGGCCCGACCGGAAAGGTGGTGGATTTCTCCGAATCAGATAACAAACGAAATGGGTTTGTTGAAAAAATAGCCCGGATGTTTTTGAGATTTAAAAGCGAACGATAGATGACGGGGCGCATTTAAGATGGGCTGACACCTGACAATGCCAGGGCCGTCATTTCCATGAAGGCGGCAAAAAGATCTTCATAACTGATCCCGTAAGTCTCCTGAAAACGGACCTGGCGCATGAGAATAATCTGCATGACACCAAAGACCTGGCCCCAGAGCAGCAGCATCAATTGTGCGGGTTTAAGGGAAGTTTTGATCCTTTTTTGTTCAATCCCCGTTGCAATAAGCCGGGTGATCAGATCGGCAATGGCATCGGTTTCCTGCTGGCAAAGATACTTATGGGATCCCGGTGCTGAATTTTTTAAACTCCCGGGATCATACACACAGGTATTTGCCTCATAGACCATGATCAGCTTTAAATAGTCTGGATGATCCAGGGAAAAATCAAAGAATGCTCGTCCAAGGTCATGGATGCGCTGGTCCCGGGAAGCCTTATTCAACACCTGATGTAACCGGATAAGCCCCCTTAATACCACGGCCAAAAAAATGTCTTCCTTGTCTTTGAAATAAAGATAGATGGAACGTTTATTATACCCTGCGGCCTTTGCGATCTCAATGATGGTGGCAAACTCATATCCATTTTTAAAGAATATGTCCTGGGCCTTATCAAGAATTCGGTTTTCGCGCTGCTTTTTTTCCCATGCTTTTCTATCCTCGGACATTATTTCCCCTCTGCCATAAATATCAGGTTATGGGAAATAGTTTACCCCGGTCTTCCATGACCGGGCCGTTCCCCAGTTGCATATTCCCGGCAGTGGCCGATATCTGTTGGTTTAGGACGACATACACCCCTCATCCTCTTTAATGATCTTGGTGTAACATTCAGTAAGCTCTTTGTCAGAAGTGGATGCTTTATCGCAGTCACTCATTTTCTCTACAATATTTTTTTGATCTTCTGCATCACAATAATCTTTTTTTTCTGAATTCTCTGTCATGGTATCGTCTCCTCTATCCCTGGTTTTGTTAAATAATCCCAAACGCCAATAGACTCTATACTTAAAAACTAACGATGCATGGAGGAATGTCAACACACTACCAAAATTAAAAGGTATACCCCATGGAAAAATGAAAGCTACCTGCATTTTCGCCGGGCATGGGGTCCAGTTTCCAGCCATACAAGAGCCCAATGGGACCAATAGGTGTCATATATCTGAATCCGATTCCTATGGAATCACGGAACGCCTCGGATCCGGATTTACTCTGGATCTTCCTGACGGCCCCGATGTCGTAAAAGGCAGAAAATTCTAAATTCAATCCCAGGTCATACCGGGCCTCAAGGGCTCCAAGGATGGACTCTTGCCCCCCGACCGCCTTGCCGGCCGTATCATATAGCAGCAGATTTTCATCAAAGCCCCGAACACTTGAAGTCCCCCCCAGAAAAAACAATTGATCCTCGGGCACGTTGATATTGCTTCCATAAGGCTGGACAATCCGGTAGCGTCCCCTCAGGGCAAGAACCAGGGGATCAAGCAGGGTATAATAATACCGTGTGTCCAGTGTGCATTTAATAAAATTATCCAGATCATTATCAATCCCACTTGAAACATCCACATGAAAAGAGGAAAGGGTTCCCTTTTTGGGTCGGACATAGGAATCTGTGGTGTTGTAAACAATCCCCGGGCTGGCCACAATAATATGTCGTGACTCATATTGCTCTGCTTCATCCAGGGTCAACAGCTGAAAAATCGTCGAGTATTGCTCCCGGAATTCATAGGTAAGGCCCAGATTTAACATCACTTTTTGGGAAAAAAATGGCCGGGAAAAATTCTGGGATACCCCATAGGACCGGGTTCCAAAATCCTTGTTAAATTCTTCCTGTTTTTCACCAAAAAGACGGGTACTGGACAAGATACGGCTGGAGAGAAACCGTGGTTTCAACAGTGATATTTCCCCCTTATATCCGATCTGGCTGACCTCTCCTTCCACTTGAAGATCAAGATTCTGTCCCAAAAAATTATGATCTCCCACTTTTGAATTAAGATAAAAATGACGCTCGGTATCATACCCTGTTCCCATTTCAAAAAAATAGGGTTTCTTTTCCTCAACCTCCACAATGATATCCACCTCTTCGGCATTGTTTTTCAAGCCGATGGTCCTGAACCGCACCGAATCCAATGCATTGACATCCATCATATTCCGCCGGCTTTCCAAAATTTTTACCAGGGAAACCGGTTCCCCTGGAAAAACTTCCATTTCATCGGCAAAAATCGATTCTTTTGTCCTGAAATTTCCCACATAATAGATCTGCCCGACCCGCATATAAGGCCCCTGCGCTATGGTATAGGTCAGATTGACTCGGGACCTGTCAGGGCTGAATTCTATCGCTGTGGTCACCTTACTCTTGGGATACCCCGATTCTGAAATTCTTTGTCTCAAACGGACTTCATCATTTTCGATCATATAGCCCCTAAAGGGCTGCCCTGGCGTTAAGGAAATCAATCCTATGGCAACTTCATGGGACAGGACGGACAATCCCTTAAATTGGACCTGATCTACCCGTGTCTGAATCCCTTCATCAATGACAAGCAAAAGTTCCACCTGTTTGCGTTTTTTTCCGGCCGAATCCGGAACAGACAGGACCTTGACCTGCCGGTCAACCCGGGTCTGGCTAAACCCCTCCTTGAGATAGAGTGACCGGATGGTATTGATGTCTTCATCAAGGGTTTTGGCGACATAAATACCGGAATTCCACCCCCCTGATTCCCGGGTCAAGACACTTTTAAGAATTTCCTCTTTGGGGATGGATTGGTTCCCTGTAATCTCCATTTTGGAAACACGGTATTGATCACCTTCATCAATGGCAAGGGTCACCTGTTTCAGTGTACCTTTTTTAATGGGTGGTTGTGACGGGCTTGAAGCTTTTACTGCAGAGGTTATCCTTACATCCGGATATCCTTTTTGATTATATTTTTGTTCCAGTTTGCGGACACTTTTCCGAAGCGCAAAATTATTTTTATTTCCGTCCCTGGACAAGGTCATCTCTCGTTTCAGGGTATAGTCCCAAAAAACGTCATTCCCATCAAAGACAATCTTGTATTGGGGGCCTTCTTCAACATGTAAAATCACATCCACCGTTTTTTCTGCAAGGTTTTTGATGGCTTCAGCGGAAACATGGACATCGGCAAACCCTTTTTTCCGGTAAAATGCCATAATGTTTTTGACATCCTTGTCCAACTCTTTTTGGACAAATCGCCTGGCACTGCCAAACAGAACCGAGGATTTCCAGACCTTGATCCTCAACTTCAACCGGGACGAAGAGAAATGGTCATTCCCTTTGATCGCAACCGTATTCACCCGAAGAAAGTCCCCTTTATCAATGTGGACAGACAGCACATAATTTCCATCCGCCTCATCCTGTTGGGCGGACAGGGTAACCCCGGGATCAATAAATCCCTGTTTCTTAAACAAGGTGATCACCCGTTTTGACTGTTCCCCAAGGGCTTCCGCTATAAAAGCATCCCCATTATACAGAGTCATGACATTGAGCACTTCCCGTTCAAACAATGGAAACGCATTATAAACCTTAATATCCTTAATCCGCCCGTAGGGAACAAGCTCAAACCAGATGTCAACGCCCTGGGCCGTCATGGTTGGATCCGGCACATGAATGGATAAAAAAATATTGGATTCCCTAAGACGATCAATGGCCTGGGCCATCCGGTCAGGCCCATAGACATCCAAAGGGCTCAGCTGGATAAGGTCCCTGGCAATGGACTCCCAGGAACGGGTATCCCCTTTTACCCCAAGGATTTGAATATCAATCCGGCCAATCTTCTTTTCCGGGGTCTTCTTTTCAGAATTTTCTCCGGCGGCCATACAAAATCCCGGCGCAACATGGCAAAACAAAAGGACGAGGCAACAGGCCAACACCCGTTTAAAGTTACTGACCCGGCTGCGGTTACCTATCAAACCATGGTTCATCTGAATTCCAATCGATATTTAAGTTCGCCACCAAAACTGCCACCCGTATCCTGATATCCGCTCATCAATAAATTTTCAAGCAGCTTATAAAAACTTGTCACCCGTTGAACCGTCTCCCCGTTTCTGACAGCCACTCCGTACTTGACGCTGATTTGCCGGGACAAATCAGCCCCGACGGTCACATTGACCCCACCGGAACCTGCCCCATCCTTGTTTTGGGTATCAATTGCCAGATAATCCAAGCCAGTGGCATCCTGCACGCTTTTCCCCAGGGAATCCGCCACCATCCCCCCGAGCATCTCTCCCGCAGAGAACCGCCCTCCCCCGTCAGCCGCCCGAAGCTCCCTTGTGGTCTTGCCAAAGGCAATCAAAGAAAGGATATCGCCATGCTGTTCCGGCGGGTTGGAAGAAAATTTAAACGCCAGGTTGTCGGGAGTTCCGGAAACTGCCAGGGTAATGGTCCAGTCCCGGATTTCTGTTTCCCCCTCAATGTCGATGGTCGGTTCAATTTTATAGGGATTCACAAAATCAACCACCCCTTTTTTCACCTCAAATTCAGCCCGTTGAAACATAATACGGCCTGAATCCACCTGGGCACGACCGGACAACAGGGGGGTTGCCGCCGTTCCCTGAATCGTTAAATCAGGACTAATCGCAAGATAGGCCAGATTATTGTCCACCAACAACGGTTCCCTTCGATGAACACGAACATTCAGGCCAATGGTTTCTAAAAAGCCAGGCGGTTTCTTTTCTTCGACGAGGGTCTCTTTTCGAGTCCGCTGGGTGGCCGTGTCGATGAGATTCAGTTCAACATCCTTGTAGTAACGGCCCTCAACCAGTATCACCTCACCGGTCAATGCCGATGCCTGATCCGTGCCGGCAAGGTTCAGGTCGCAGTTAAGATTAAGATCCATTAAATCAGGTATCTCCAGATTAAGCTGGTGGGCTTTGAACTTTAAGTCAATGGTTTTAACAGCCCCGGTTTTCAATCCCACCCTGCCCCCAAGATCAAATCGTCCATCATCCAGAGCCCCCTTAAATTCCAGGATCTCAATTTTGTCCGGGGTGAGCTGAATATGGCCATCTATGTTCTTGAATTCCTGCTCAATCCCTTCCACCGCCATTCCCAATCCATTAAATTGAAAATCGCCATGGACAAGGGGAGTGGCAAGACTGCCCTTAAGGGAAGCTGTCATCCGGATCAAACCTGTGGCAGATTCAATTTCTTCCACCAAAGGATTGATAACGGACAGGGGAACCTCTCCCTGGGCCTCAAAATCAAGATCCCCGTTAAGATTCCCATCCCCTTTTACCCGAAGGCGTCCCGTTTCCAGCACCTCAATCTGAACAGAAGGAAGGTGAAGCAGGCCTTTTTCAATGGTCAGATTTGCATCTGCCAGTCGGATAAAGGGCTTGTCTTCAAAGACAATTTCTATTTTGGAAAATTTCGCAAATGCCCTCGTATTCGCCAGCTGATCTGCCTGCCCCTCTGCCCGGATACTGCCGGTGATGGCGCCGGTAAGCCGGGGCTGCCCCAGGAGATTAAAATAGGGGGAAAGATTAAGCCCCTCCATATCAAGGGCTGCTGTAAACGCCTTGGTATCCAGGTGATATGTCCCCTCCACCGCCAGCCCCAGATTTCCATTTATCCCCAACCGCCTGTTTTTCAGCTCAACCCAAAGATCCATGGGTGTCTGTTTTTTCTGTAAAAGAACAAGTTTCTGAATGCCAAGATGGCCCTTAACCACGGGATCTTTAAAACCGCCCCGGGCAGACAGGTCCAGGGACAAGAGCCCCCCATCCCCCCCATTTTTTTCAAACAGATTCAGACAGGTCAGATCAAAATTTTGGGAATCCACTAGGATATCAAAGGTTTGTTCCATGGGAATCACCTGTCCTTTCGCCCGGATCACAGAGCCCTGGGATACCTGGAGTTCCATTTGGTCAATCTCAAGCGCCTGGCCCTGGATCCGTATTTTTGAAGAGAAACCGTCAATCTTCTGTCCACCAACCCCCAAGGAAGCGCCGTCAACAGTCAAATGCCCCGCCAAATTGGAAAGACGTCCGTTGACCTGTCCCTCAAGGGAAAGACGGCCGGCAATGTCCGGCAAAAAATCTTCCAGAAAGATAGAGGCCCCTGCCGAGGCCAATTGAATCTGAGGATCCTTTATCAGGGCAAGGTTTTTGTCCAGTATCCGGGCCTGGCCAGCACCTTTTATCAAAGATTTCCCAAGGGCCAGCTGAAAGGTTTCTACATCCAGCACCCCATTGGCAAACCCCAGTTTGACACTGGCATTCCCCCCCTGTTTCTGGTTAAACGAGAGATCCTGCCCCCCGATCTCAACCGTGGCCACGGGCTTACCAAGACTGCCCCCTAGCATAATTTTCCCATTAAAATCCCCCCCCAGAGGAGAAGATGCCATAAAATGAACAGGGTCCAAGTTTTCCAAATCCAGATCTAAATGAATGAATTTGCCGGAATCACCCCCAACAGCCTGGCCAAACAGATTTGCCCATCCCCGGCCATGGAGAGAAGATGTCTGATTTTCCAGGGAAAAAGTATCAAAAAGAATCCGGCCCATCCGGTCAAGACCGGCATTCAAGGTTAAATTCCCCAAAAGAATATCATTTATTCCCAAAGCGGTTGCAACGGCGGACAGGGAAACGGTTGGACCGGTAAAAGGCCCGCCAATCTCTGCAGACACCTTTATGTTTCCCCTTCCCTGCACACGGGTAAGCCTGTCCAGCTGACCTATATCCGCCGCCTCAAGATCAAGATGACCGGATATTTCCCTGGCAGGAATATCCACACTGCCATGACCGGTCATCACAATCCCCGGGGTGGTTAACTTGAGGGACCGTATCCCGGCTTTGAACCGGTCAAGACCGATGTCCGCATGGAAGTCGGCATCCATAGAATCCGGCATTCCCTGGACCCAAAGACCTGTGGCACTTAACTGTGCAGTAATGTCTGCCTTTATTTTTTCTGGATCAATCCCCCTGCCCTGAACAGTTATCCGGGATGCCAGCCGGCCTTTGGTTTGAAGTCCGGCTTCCGGCAGGGCTGACAACGCCACCCCCTCCAGGACCGCGTTCAGGTCATAGGAAATTTCGTCCAATTCAAGGGCTCCCTTTACCCCTTTGGGGAACGCCTTGCCAAGGTTAATAACACCTGCCAGGGACAAATTCCCCTGTTTAGAGGAAAAACCCGACGGGTCCAGTGTCAAAAGCCAGTCCTTCATCCCAGCGTTCAGCTTAAAATTTTGGAGGGCGTACGCCTTGACTGTTGCCTCTTTGGAATGAACGGATATCTTAACTCCTGGGTTTTCAAGGGTTCCTTTGACGGACAGGTCCAACAGAACATCCCCTTTTAAAGCCGGTGCCGCCATTCCTGTCAACAAAACCGCCTGCGCCAAGTCCACCCCGGCCCCCATGGAAATATCCAGAAAAGGTGAATGCATAACATCCTTGACACTGCCATGGATCTTCATCTCAACCCCGTCCATTCCGGTCTGAATAACAAGACCTGACAAACTGCCATCCCCAAGGCTCACCTCTATTTGGGAGGAATTAACCACAATGGGCCTTCCCTGGGTTGTGAGTTTCCCTGTCTCAAATCCCATCTTGAACCGGGCCGATTCATTAAAAAGATTGAAATCTAGGATAGAGATATCCAGGCCTGACACCAATAAGGTCACCTTATTATCCGGCAGGGAAAAGGATAGGATTCCCCTGGTGAAAACGAACTCATTGATTAGGATATTCAGGGGCAATCCAGAAGGCGCCGCAACATTTTCAGACCCGGCAGAATCAGGAGGGTCGGGAGGGACAAAGGCAGATACCAGATCCAGGGAGCCGCCTGCCACCAGACTAAGATCAAATTCAGAAGACGCTATTCGGACCGAAGACAAACAAATTTCGCCTTTCAACAGCCGTGCCCATGCCAAATCAAGGCTCAATTTTTCCACACGAACCAGGAGCCGTTTGTCCGGCCCTTGAACCTGGAGCCCGGCAATATCTATCTGCCCGGCAACGATATCAATCTCGAGATCTTCAAGGGAAAGATGGCCTGGAATTTTTCCATTGACCAGGGCCAATAAAGAATTTTGGGCATATCGGCTTTCCATGAAAAGAATACCTGACCAGACGAAACCCAGCATCATCACACAAAAAATTCCCACCAGGACTATGATTTTTTTCCTCGGGTTCAACCGGCCATTCTCCTCTTTTTTCTCGCCCATGGAATCCTTAATTTTTCTATTTTTTTTCCATCTATCCCTTTTGTCCTCCCGATAGAAACTCAAGAGATGGGAAAACGAAGGGGCTGCACCTGCTTTTTTTCCCGAATCCAGTTCAAAGAAATCCTGACTTTGTCAAACCCCACAAATCGTTTTGCCATCCTTTTTTTCCCAGGGAAATCCATGAGTATAAATCCAAGAAACATGGTTAGAAGCCCCTGACCCGGAATAAACAAAAGGACAAATCCCAGCAAAAAAAATCCAGCGCCCAGTATATTTCGCACAAAGACCGTCGCCCCCCGAACAACTATGGACCTTTCTCTTTTCTTTTGAAAATATGAATCTAAAAAATAGTCTGTCGGAATCCTGCAGATCATCCAGGGCACCGACAAAAGGCTCACCACAAAAACAACAATGGAAATTGCCGACAATATAGCAATAACTGTCTGGTGTTCCTTCACTATGCCTATTATATATTCCACAACCTGATATTTTGCCAGAAAAACATCTGAATGAAAAGAAAAGAATTTACCTTAGGATTCGCTTTCTTTTTGTGAACCATTTATAATTATTTCAATCTGCCGCTATCTTTTTTGGGGACGCATGTCCGCCTTATCAATTCCTGCTACAGCAACAGGGGCTGTCATGGCATCCCGGCGGAAGGGCTCGCCCAGTTCCATATTGG
>CAYWNB010000074.1:0-13785 GCA_964459195.1 uncultured Desulfobacula sp. | reverse complement strand
CAAAAATTAACCCTGCCGTGTTCAAAAGCTTAGAAGAAAATAAAATCATATCAATCGGGCACGGACCTTTAAAAAGTGGACACATAACTTGTTTTATTACATGAGGTTTGGAGGCTTTGCAAGGCTATTAATTAAACCAGTCTATCTAAAGTTAAATTTAATATTAGGGCTAAATATGTAAGGATTTTATCCTGAAAATTTCTTTCCCGGGTCTGAACAAAATTACGGTTACTTATATATTGAACTAAACCGCTTCGCGGTGGTATTTCTTCGACCACTATCGTTTTGCACTTATATTTTCCGATCTAATTGATGCTTCATTTTTTTATCCATTAATGATATAAACTCATCATGATTGCCATTATATTCAAACCCTATTTTTCTCGACTATTTAGGCAAGAATATTGTCAATAAAGCTTTTAAATAGAATCCCCATAGCACTGAAAAATGCCTCAATTTTAATACCATTTTTCAATAGGTTAAGTTCAATAAATTTAATCTTTCATCTCTAAAATATTAGGCATTTTGATATTTTCTCATGAATTCAAGGAGAGGCTTGCATAAACGTTGGCAATAGGTGAAAGATAAAATTCTATACAATAACCTTACTCTGGACATTTTCCGCTTAGGAATGTCAGTCTCCAATTAAGTTGAATTTTTTTTCGTTTTGTCTTTTCGACAAAGGAGCCATCATGTGTAACTTATCTTATCCTAAATTCAAAAATGATTTGCAAAACATATTGGAGCCAGAATGTAATAGATGTTTAGGTTTGGTTAGGAACAGAAAAAAGATATCTTGGGGGTATGGGTATTTAAATTCAAAAATAATATTTATTGCAGAGGCACCGGCCAAAGGTGATCCTAAAGAAAATGAATGGCAAGGATCAAATTATACTGGAATCCCTTTCACAAATTTAAATTCGGGTAAACTTTTTCGATCCCATATTAAAAAAATTGGATTTGATTTGGCTAATGATTTTTATATAACAAACACTGTGAAGTGTTTATCCACCAAACTTAATGCAGAAATTAAAAATAATTGTGCCGAACATTTGAAAAAAGAAATAAAAATGATCCAACCCCAATTGATAGTTTGTGTGGGTGGCACAGCCTTAAAAGAAGTTTACAAAATAGTTACCGGGAAAAACAATTCTCCAACTTTAGGTAGTGTTATAAAAAAAGGGGTAATAGAGTTATTAGACCATAAAATTACTGCCATGATACATCCAGCCTATTTTAATGTTTGGCTCAAAAATTATGGATTCAAAAATGAAGAAGAATATTTAAATTTATACCGTTCTATATTTAATCAACATTTAATATAAAATTAAGGTCTTATAATTACTTAGCCAAAATATTGACTGGATAAATGGTATGGATAAAATCAGGTGTAACCTAAACCTAAAAAAGTAGTTAGAAACACCCCCACAGGCGTGGGGAAGACTATCTGCTGATAGTGTCATGCTGACCGGAGGGGGAAACACCCCCACAGGCGTGGGGAAGACTAATTGGCCTGAACATGATCATAATGATCATGAGAAACACCCCCACAGGCGTGGGGAAGACTTGCTCAATGACCAGTGATTTGAAATGAATGTAGAAACACCCCCACAGGCGTGGGGAAGACCTTGGGCCGCTAAGGACAATGAACGCACAGTAAGAAACACCCCCACAGGCGTGGGGAAGACTCTGTGGATATGGGTACAGCCGCGTCAAGCTCGGGAAACACCCCCACAGGCGTGGGGAAGACCTGGAATATTTCACCACATACCCTGCAATCCTGGAAACACCCCCACAGGCGTGGGGAAGACTTGAAAATGCAACCGGCAGGGTATACGACGATTAGAAACACCCCCACAGGCGTGGGGAAGACTCGGCTGGAACTGGTATGCTTGAAGGTGATGTGGAAACACCCCCACAGGCGTGGGGAAGACCGCTTGACTCCGCCAAGAGACTTTTAAAAACTGGAAACACCCCCACAGGCGTGGGGAAGACTTCCACCCGGCCTGAACGACAGCCGCTTTATCAGAAACACCCCCACAGGCGTGGGGAAGGCTGACAGGTTGTGCAATAATGATATATCGACTCAGAAACACCCCCACAGGCGTGGGGAAGACCTGGTTATCAACCAAATATTGACTTTGCAAACAGAAACACCCCCACAGGCGTGGGGAAGACAATTGATTGTGTCACGAACCCATTGTTTTGATAGAAACACCCCCACAGGCGTGGGGAAGACTGTGGCCGTCTTTGTCATAACTTCCATAGCTGAGAAACACCCCCACAGGCGTGGGGAAGACAATCATTTGTTCCCCGCCTTTGCCTTTAAAAGGGAAACACCCCCACAGGCGTGGGGAAGACAACAGCAAGGGGAAGTTTATCTTCACCCGCAGAGAAACACCCCCACAGGCGTGGGGAAGACGTAGTCCTTATCGGAACACAAATTGACAAGTTAGAAACACCCCCACAGGCGTGGGGAAGACGCAGATTGGGACCAGAAACAAGATAACAATCAAGAAACACCCCCACAGGCGTGGGGAAGACCTTTCTAACGTCAGGCGGTTTGCAGCAACTGAGGAAACACCCCCACAGGCGTGGGGAAGACAAATGGTGTGACTTGGTATCTTATTCCAGGGGGGAAACACCCCCACAGGCGTGGGGAAGACATATTTCGCAGCCCTCCAATTCTAACGAAAATAGAAACACCCCCACAGGCGTGGGGAAGACTTCCATATTTATATCTTTTTGGGATGGACGCTAAGAAACACCCCCACAGGCGTGGGGAAGACATAAACCCCTTTTTATTTAATGGTTATTAACGGGAAACACCCCCACAGGCGTGGGGAAGACCTGCCGGTGTTGTTGTGCCATTAATTGATTGAAGAAACACCCCCACAGGCGTGGGGAAGACCGTAACAAAGGCCGGTTTTTCAGGGGCTTTAAGGAAACACCCCCACAGGCGTGGGGAAGACGTATTTCAATTCCCAAATCACAGGGAACTTTAAGAAACACCCCCACAGGCGTGGGGAAGACTTACCGGAGATAAATATGGACATTGAGCAAGTAGAAACACCCCCACAGGCGTGGGGAAGACGCAGTAAGCACACACGCCGTGCCGTAATAGCTGGAAACACCCCCACAGGCGTGGGGAAGACTTTTACGCCCGAGGTAAAACTGCCTGAAACAAAGAAACACCCCCACAGGCGTGGGGAAGACTTCTTCTTTCTTGGCAATAACATATCTTTCTTAGAAACACCCCCACAGGCGTGGGGAAGACTGCATATTCAGGTCATTTAGATTTAGATCAGGAAGAAACACCCCCACAGGCGTGGGGAAGACTGATAATATGTCAGATGCTAAAGATGTAATGCAGAAACACCCCCACAGGCGTGGGGAAGACTCATTTTCATTTAAAACATCAAGTTCCATGTTAGAAACACCCCCACAGGCGTGGGGAAGACTTTTCACCTTTACATATAGAACCTTTACCATCCAGAAACACCCCCACAGGCGTGGGGAAGACGATCTCAGAATCACTTTTCAACTAATCCAAATAGAAACACCCCCACAGGCGTGGGGAAGACAATTTTAAGTTCTCATTAATTCATTGTACTGGAGAAACACCCCCACAGGCGTGGGGAAGACAAAGATATACGCAAATGCAGTGAATGTTAAAAAGAAACACCCCCACAGGCGTGGGGAAGACGGTTTTTTGCCCCCATCTATCTGCAACTTTTTAGAAACACCCCCACAGGCGTGGGGAAGACTATTCCATGTACTGGTGGTGGTAAATGGTGGCAGAAACACCCCCACAGGCGTGGGGAAGACTTTGGATTGCGGCTAATAAGAGCAGTAATAGTAGAAACACCCCCACAGGCGTGGGGAAGACTGTGAATATATAAACAGTTGAAGATATAAGAAAGAAACACCCCCACAGGCGTGGGGAAGACTACTTCACGCGGGAACAAAGCCCCTCTTTTATGGAAACACCCCCACAGGCGTGGGGAAGACCAATATTGATCGTAAAGTTTCACCCGGTGAGTTGAAACACCCCCACAGGCGTGGGGAAGACACCAACATATTGTCAAAGATCGCCTATTGTACCCATATATCATGTGGTTCTTTGAAAAGGGATTTTTCAATAATCAACTGCAACCCAGAAATTTCAGTTAGCTCCTTGGTAGTTGATCCGATTGAGCGAATTTCATACCCAGGCGGCTTGGAGATGGACCGAAATATAACCACCCCTGAATCAGCCGGACAATGTTTGTATAAATACTCGACCACGTTCGTAGCCACGAAATCTTTCACGCCTGATACAAATACATTTGCTCGGGGTTCAACAAACCACAGCTTCATACGACCTCTCACAGCCGGGGGCAATTTATTTGCTATGACAACGAGCACGTTTGGTCCCCATAAGTTTATTTATGTCCCTGGTAGCCTGATCCAGAAGGTCCAATTCAATTACCCGTTCCCGAAAAGAGTTTGCGACCAAATGCTTATTGTAACGACCAGCCATTTCCCGTGTCAGTGAAAATGCCAGATCCACACACAATTTTTCCTTATACAAGTCTGCCAGATCATACACAAAAGGAAGCGGGCTTCCTGAATGAATAAAACCGATATGAGGCGAATACCCCATGCTGTGAACCACAGAGCACAAAATACCGTAAAGTGCTGCGTTGGCAGAGGTGAGAACCCGATTGGTCACATCACTGAGTTCCATTTTTCCGGGTGTAAACCGTCGCCCTTTCCATCCGACACCGTATTTTTCTGCATTTTTCTGGTAAAAAGCCCTGACCCGGTAACCTTCCATTCCCATCATTTCCTTTAGGCTTTTGCCCTTCAATTCTGCATCAGGAAATCTGTGGGCATACATTGTTCTGGCAACTTCCAATGCAGTCACTGTATCAGTTGCCAACACCATCTGCCTCCTCAAATTACGTGTATCCGCTGTTGGAACAAACCCTGCCGCATAAAACAGCAAGGTGTCTTCTCCTACCCAGCAAATGGAACAATTAGCGGCAGCAGCTGTTTTGACAGCCTCATGGGTGATACTGGTACCGGGCCCCAGAAGAAGAGTATTTATGGTCGCCACTGGTAAACGGACAATATGACCCTCGGAATCTATCCATTTTATACTGCTATCATCAATTTCCAGTCTCCCACGCTCAAGGTAAATAAATGGATACTTATCCTTTACCTGGGGCAGTGATTCCCGGGTCACTTTGATAAACAGCCGGTCTCCTTTTGCCATGGATCAATCGCCTATTTTTTGCAATGTGACTCGCCGGTCTCGATAGTGTTTATCTACCCCAAATTGCACTGGCACATCATTGAGCGTCAACACTTCATCACCATCCTGCTCCCCATCAAGCACCCGAAATCCTGCAATACGGTCTTTCTCCTCGGCCAGTTTGGTGGCCGCATCAAAGGTATCTTCGGCTGTTAGAAAATGACCTTGAAAAATAAACTCTGTCGGTACACAGGTTTTGCGGCCCAAGTACAAGTCCCAGACCGGGTTCTGTAAATGATACGCCAACTGCTCCAAGCGTTTTTCTGGGATCTGAAGAGCGACGGCAAAAGCCATATCTTGGAGGTAGTAACGATAGGTTATCTTAGTACCACCACCCACTGCTTTTTTCCCTTCACTGGTTTTGGGGACCATGAGATTTTGCCAGGGATCTGTCGTATCATAACCGCTTCCTACCATGTGAAAATCACGCAGCAGTGGTTCCCTGGATTCCGGTTTGCCATTTTTGTTGCTCCTGAGATAAGCAATCACCTGAAGATCAAGATCTGCAAATTCCGACAGCAATTCCCTTTGTTTACCCCCGGCTCCCAAAGCACAACAGATTAAGCCGAGCAACCCTGACTTGGTTGGGAAATCCAACGTATCCCGTCTGCCAAATTTTGAATCATATCCCCATGCTTGCAACGGGGCCTCAAGCCACAATAATAAATATGGATCAGCCATAAAACACCTCTATTCAACGTGAGACTGCAGTGATTCTATCAGGTGGTCCAGAGAATAATTTTCATCCTCGCCCCACTCATAATCCCCAACTTTTCCAAACAGGGAGCCGGAGAGTTTTTCCTTTTTATTCAGGTATGCTTTCAAACTTTCTATACTGGGTGTTAAATAACCGTCCTGCCGAGCCCTGACAGGTGCTTCAAAGGGAACCTGCAGCCGTTGGCCTTTGCGGACAAGCACTTTAGCAAACTCCCAGGGAGAAGCACCAGACTGTGTTGTTTGCCGGGCGCTGGGTATGGCAAGGTACAGGGCTTTGGTGAATACAGAAACCGCCTTTTTCAATTCGTCTTTGTCCAGAGTCTCAGATAATTGTCCCAGGTCAAGACTGATATAGCGGTAGTACGTTGCCGAATTAAACTCAAGACTCCCCATGTGGGCTGAGCCGGGTTCATCCTGCATATCATCCAGGGCAGTAAAGAACTCTACCTCATTGCTGACCTTGTGTGTGGATATGGCATGGGAAAATGATGTTGCTGCCTCCACATTCAAATCTGTTGCCTTCGCGACCATGCGGCCAAAAAGGGCAATATCCAGGGCATCAATCGCTTTATTGGTGGCTTTTTTGGCCACTTTTGTCAGCGGTTTTTCTTTAAGTTTTTCTGCATCAAATTCATTTTCCCGGGCATGTTCTGCAAATGCATCTGCTTCACTCTTACTGATAAACAGCAGGGTATCATCACTGAAGAATTTGGCTATCTTTTCCCCGCAGACAAGTGCAGCAGATTCATCTGCACCGGCCTGCGTGCAGGCCTCGCTGATCAGTTCAGCCACTTTTTTGGTCCTGGTTCCCAGCTTGACACCTAATTCTGCCATAGTAATCCTTACCTGCCGTTTCCAACATTGGGAACTTACACGGGCCCTTGTTACTCCCCCGACCACTGCTGTTTTCGGTGCGCCGACATCATCACGGTTTAAGCAGGTAACTGGGAATGATTGAAGAATATGATATTCAATTCGGGTATTCTTGATGGAGTTGGTCATTGTAGTCTCCTTTATTGATTAAATGGATTATCTGGTTGAGGAACAATTTGGAGAAGGCCACAGCCAAAAGCACGGCCCCGGCCAATGCCTTGCTGAAAGCTTTGGGTAAATTTTTCCTGATCCGTTACATGAAGTATGCCCTGAAGGCTGGCTTTTGCAATGGTAATCGGTCTCTGTTTTTTCCCTTTGAATTGAAGAACCTCAATGTTATCGACCTGCAGATGAGCATTCCCGGCTGAAAAACCCCAGCTTTTCTCTGATCTTTGGGCGAACCACTTAGCTACCGCATCCCTTCCTTTTACCGGAACCAACTTGCGGGTTTTGTTATTCCTCTGGCAGGGATTAACCCCCACCTTGAAACGGTAACGGTCATAATTCAGGAACGATTTATTGATTTTCTTGGTCTTCACCTGCCCGTACTGGTCGTCGACACACGTCAGGGGAACATGGTTAGAAAGAATAAGAATTTGCCGTCCATAAACTGTACCTCCCTGATCAGCATAAATGATGCCGCTGGCTTTACCGGACAGTTTTTCCACCTCAGTGCGAACATCTTCAAACAGACTGTAAACTACCCTGTGTATGGAATAGGGATCTGTAATTTTTAAGTCTGTCACAGCCTTCCTATCTAAAGTGAGAACGCTGGCAAACATGATTGCCTTCATTTTTCCTCCTTTTGTATGGAGGAACGGCCTCTATAAAACTCTTGGGCCCACTGTGCCTTCACTGACAGATCATCCCAGTAGAATCTTAGTAATTGGCGGAGGATTCTGATATAATCCAACGGTTGACTGACCCTGCTAAAAATGAGGGAAAAAATAGGACGAAGTATGCGGCAAACTTCAGACGTGTCCTGGCAGGCCAGTATTCGTCGAAGCTTTGCTTTTGCCTGATCACTTTCTTTCCCGTCCTCGTAACAGCTGGCAATGGCCTGCCCAAGAGAAAGTGTGCCATTACTTTTAGATTTTGACTTGGCAATGCCAGCCGCAGCTGTCGCATAGGGGAGTCGCTGATACTCTTTTTCAAGATCAATTCCAAAATATGCCAGAATTTCCCAGCATTGGTATTCCGTTGTCGGGTTATCAGCCCGTTTTAGTTTTGCCGCATACCCTTTATCCTTAAGGCATTTTGCTATTACCGTTTCGACAAACTTTTTTGGTTTATCCTGGGGTTTTGCGGCCTGATCAGGCTCAGTCATGAATCCTCCTTCTTCAGATATTTTGATAAATTAGGGCGGCACTTTGCCCAGGCATCCATTTGGCGGGCAGTATCATTGGGACAATACTGGCCATAAACAGCCAGAGCATAACCTGCAAATCTACGACGCAGGCCGGAACAACTCTCCCCCGCCTCGGAAGTGTCATCACAGGCATTCACTAACTCTTGGAAATCCTGCTCACATAGCTGCCAAAAGGTGTTCGTACTCTGGCCAGCGAATGCCCCACCCTCGGCAAGCTGGGTTTTATAAAATCCTATAATGCAGCCATAAAGTTTTTTAGCAATATCTTCCATTGCGGTCATCTCAAGTTCCAGCTGATTAAACCAAAAACTTGATATAAGATCGCGATGCAACCAGACTTCAGATGCAACAAAGTCGTTACTACCAGAGACGTATTGCTCCCCGGCATTGCTGCTGACCCTCAAACCACCTGACCAGATCGCAAATGGATTTTCATAATAGTTGACCCTTGAAAGTGAAATCCGCAATTGCAGGCAGTCATAACTGCTTTTTGCCTGTTTCATAAAACCAAGTAATGCAGGCAGCTGCCGCCACGGTCTCCTTTCCGGGTCTGTCCAGAGCACCTTGTTTTTCGTGCCGCTGGTATTTGCCGCTATGGTTGGGTCATAAAGGCCGTCCAGATAATTCAAATGTGCAATGCCCTCGGAATAGTGTATACCATCCTGCGTTAAAAGGCAGAAGCGGCACAAAGGGATCAGCCTTCCCATCAAGGTCCTTTTCAGCTGTCGGGCCTTTGTGCAGTCTTCTCCATCGGGCATCTGCTCCCATGGGGCGATTCCGAGTCCTTCGGGGAAAAGGCCACAATCTTTTATATTTTCATGGGTCAACAGATTCAGCCAAAGGGTATCCTGTAGTGTCCCACCCAGAATAAAATTGTGTAGTAGGCCCATGTGGGCAACAGCAGGTCCGGGTTTACCTGCCTTTGATTTTCCTTCATAACCCTTGGTGAGTGAGACCGTGTTATCCGCTTTCTTACCACCCAATGCGAATCCCATCATGAGAACAATCAGCAATGCCC
The DNA here is from genome assembly GCA_964459195.1 of uncultured Desulfobacula sp. Lineage (GTDB taxonomy): Bacteria > Desulfobacterota > Desulfobacteria > Desulfobacterales > Desulfobacteraceae > NBML01. The sequence goes on along the minus strand of CAYWNB010000074.1, from coordinate 4,509 downwards.
TTTCTGCATCATCCAGTTGTTTTTCGACTTGGGACTGGGTAAGCACGGTGGTGTTGCCGGTTACAATTTCCGGCAGTAATGCACCATAGTTTTGAATTGCAGCAGACGATATTTCAGGTTTTTGAAGAAAGGGGGTTTGGCCGTAAAGATAAAAGCGATCATGCCATTTTTCCAGGTAGGCAAGGCATTCTTCTGCTAAGTCGGTTGGCTTTATTTTCATCCACATCTTATCACTGTCAGGGGTCACAGCCGCCTGTGCAATTGCCAGCAACAACTTCATCAAAGCAATCTTTTGGATGGGATTGCTCCCTATCCCCCGGTACTCCGGGTGTGCAAACACTTGTTTTAGGCTGACCTGCCCAACGCCCACTATCGGAATCCAGGGCTCGTCAATGAGGTTAAAACAGTTTTCCATGTTTATTCCTTATTTTTGATAATGCGATAACCAAGATCATCGCGGTATTGTAAGGTGCCTTTTTCATATAAAGGTGTTCCCTGATATCCTTTCATAGCACCTGTCTCATCTACAAGTACCAGTCTCAGCAATGCGTCTTCATCCCCTCTGTTGCCCAGATAAAGGCAATTGCCAAGACCAATTTTCCGGAGGGTGTTCATAGTAATGGGTGCTGGAGCATGGCCTGGCATGACAGAGACAACTTGTTGCATCAATTTGGCAGCTATCTGCCGCCAGGCCTGACGGCTGGCTTTATGACGGTCCCACGATAGAAAGAGAGGTGTGCCATCCAATAAAATCATTCGGGTTTGCCGCTGGTCAGAATTAAAGGACACCTCCTTAACAACTAATACCTCAACGGTATCCGCTTCAGAGTAGCGGGTTTGGGCCTTGGTTTCCGGCAATGTTTTTCCTTCCTGGGCAAGGGTTGCCCGGGCAAGCTGCTCAAGGGCGTTCATACCTTTTCGATATCGGCTACCCTCCTTGAGTTCTCTTTTCAGGTTGGCCAACTCCCCAATCTCTTTTCGGGAGGAATAGGTCGCCTCGATAAGAGGGCGAATATCTGCGGGAAGAGTAATCTCATAACGGTTCTGCCATACCTCAAGGCTCCTGCAGAGGACATAGGGACTGTAAATGAGTCCGCTTACACCAAAGGCCACCCCTGGACATTTTTCAACTGACCTAGGATTAGGCGTGATCAACCAAGCCTCTTTTCGCGCAGATGGACTCCTTGGTGTCTCTCCATGCCGCCAAAGCCTACCAAGCCGTTGAAGTAGCATATCGGTCGGACAAAACCTGGTAACTAAAAAGTCCGCATCAATGTCAAGAGATTGTTCAAGAACCTGGGTCCCAATGAGAATTCTGCCCTGTCTCTTTCGTTCTGTCCATCCTGGTTTGCCGAATATAGAAACCCAGTGTTCCTCTTTTTGCTGTCGATGCTCTGCAGTAAACCGTGAATGGAGAAGGCCACAGTCCACCCCCAGTTCAAACGCACGGGCAGCCAGGTCCAGAAAACAATTCTGTGCTTCAGCAACACTATTTTCAATCCATAAAACTTGCTGCCCTTGTTCAGCTCGGCGCAATGCTGCCTCTTTGGCTTTGGTTTCATTGTCAACATTATATAAACTGAACTTCTGGGAGGATGAAGCCGGGACATGGAATTCGGTCAGAGGCCTGCCATTGGCCTGGGCCGTGATCAACGGGTAACTGTTCTTTTTCAAAATTGTGCCGAGTAATTCCTGCCTGCGGTCATGGTTCAGGGTTGCGCTCAAAATAATAACCGTACATTCAAGATTTCTGAGCATCTTCACAAGGGCGTCGAGAATTGTCCCCGTATAAATGTCATAGGTGTGTACCTCATCAAGAATCACAACCTTACCTGCCAGCCCAAAGGCACGAACAAAACCGTGCCTGACATTCATGACCGCCATCAAAGCTTGATCTATGGTACCAACGGCAAAAGGAGCAAGCAAACCACGCTTGTTGGTGTTAAACCATGCCCCTCCCGGTCGCCCTTCTTTACCTATATCCGTGTGTTCAAGCAGCCACGCAGAGCCATGTAACAACAATGCCTGCCTATGATAACAAGCAGGGGCAAGGATCTTGTCCAGAAAAGCATTGAATCGCGTATAGATTTTATTGGAGGTCAGCTGGGTCGGGAGAGCAAAATAGATTCCTGTTGCTTCTTGGCGTTCAAGGAGTTGATAGGCAGCATACAATGCAGCCTCTGTTTTGCCGTGCCCCATAGGTGCCTCAAGCACGTATACACCCGGCCTGTCTGCAAGGGCTATTAGTTTTTCCTGGGCCGGATAGGGCTTAAAACCAAAGAAAATATTTGAAAAATCCATATCCTTTTTAATGAGTGGAGGAATGAATCCGGCTTTGTCCAAAGCAAGGTTGATATTGTCCTGCCAGTTTTTATCCGGATCCTCAAAATATTCACCAGAACCAATCCAGTCGGCAACCGACGTCAGGCCTGCAACCAGACGGGCCTGTTCAGGACTTTCAATATTGGGCCAGTTAGCATTTAATTTTTTCTTCAATTCATTGATTAGCTTAACCCGCTCTTGTTGCCATCTTGTTCCTCCAAACACTTCTCCTTGGGCCATATGGCCGCACACCTGCGGATTAAACCCATGGTGCTGTCCTGCAATCTCTGGAATATATTTCCCGGCATCCATGGCTTCCAGGGTCAATTGACTCACTCCAGCATGGCCACCCCAGTTGGATTCCAATTTGGGATTTATATTTTTAAGCGACGGATATGATTCAGGCTGATACTCATCTGTATTTTGAAAAATTTTTTTCTGGAACGTGGGGCTGACCTTTCCAACGTCATGACTGCCAGCAACGATTTCAAAACCAGATGGGAAAAGTTTCTGTGATAACTCTACAGGGAAGCGGTTAACCAGCTCAATAGCAACTTGAGCCACAATCCTACAGTGTTCAAGAACTGTTCTCCCCGTCTTTATTTCCCCACTCGGTAGCTGATAGGTTTTTGCGCAACACTCATAAAATGGAATCGGTTGATTGTGTTCGTCGATAGACGAATCGGGTTGTCTTCGTTTTTTAGGAGATATCATCTGTGCCATTGCCAGAACTCAAAAAAATGACAAGAAGAGCCAACGATGCTGGGGTAAATAGCTTTTTCATAGAATTATACCTTTAAAATTCTTTGTCAAAGTCTTTGATTCCTGATCTACCACAGATGCCAGCGGAAGTAAAAGTCAGATCTGAGAATGGGCCTTCAAATTGCCACGTCGGAGGAGTTGACTTTTGCTGGAGCGGATTTGGGAGAGCCATAATAATGCAATCGCCATACGGCTAAATTTTGTTATAAATTGAGCAAAAAAGGTAACAGATAGAAACCATTTTGTTATCCCTTCATTGAAATATTAATCTCAGATCTCTCTGAAAGAGTATCCGAAATTCCGTTAATCTGGCTCTTCTTCCTTATGAAAAAGTGGACTTCGTCCGTAATAGTATGTCAAAAACAAAAGTTCCCACAGGGCCACTCGACCTCAATTTTATCTCCAATTATGCTGCCGGTTTTTTTTGTTGCGAGTTTTTTTCTATTTTTTTATAAAAAAAATGTATTTTCTTTGGATTTAATTCTTTTTCTCTCATCTTCTTTGCTTTTGACAGGATGTCTTCAGTGGCTACCCCACCAGACCCCGCCCCATTCTTTAGAATAATACCCCACCAGCCCTTCGTATAGGTTGATCATAGTCCTGAGGAGGCTCCAGGCCTATGAAAAAGAGAATACGAAAACTCAGGTGCGAAAATTGTCATGATCTGTTCATGCCGGATACCTACTACTTAAAAAGGCAGAAGTTCTACATTAATAGAATGCAAGAAAACAAGCAAAAAGTAGAGTCATCAGAAGTGACTAAAAAAGCCAAAAAATCGAGACTATTTCTCAGACCCTGAAAATGACATTGAGTGTCCAGTAATGGCTTTAACAAAATCTCGGGTACTGGAAAAGGGGAAAACCTTAATATTTGAAGTTGCGTTACAAGAGATATTATCGGCCAAAAAGCCAGTCTTTATTACCTTAGCCCCACTTTAATAAAATTCGTTGAAAATTATGCTTGATATCACTGCTCATGGGGATATAATGTTGGAAGCGGATATTCTTAAAATTTGATTGCACAAGATCAAGGGTGCTAAGATGAATACATGTATTTTTTCAGTGGAGCAAAATAATTCAATGAGAAAAACACTAAAATACATAGTAATAAAAAGAGAAAATTTTGAGCGATTCAAATTTTGGGCGAATAATCCGAAAACGAAAAATTGGCTTGACTGTTAGAACACGAGAGGAACGGATATTGCCAGACACGGTGACCTACGTAGTATAGCAAATTATTATGTTGCCAGTTATTTTTAAAAATTCCAAAATCTTGCATAACCTATTGAATTTAAAGACAATATCGACTTACACGGACATAATTGAAATCCCCTTAAAAATCAGATAGTTACGATAGCTCGCAACATAACTCCAATAAAGATTATTTTGATAGACAGTTTTTCAATAAATTATATTTTCACTAAAG
>CAYWNB010000073.1:0-14092 GCA_964459195.1 uncultured Desulfobacula sp. | reverse complement strand
AAGACAAAAACAACTTTTACAACTGAATGGAACTTTCCTCCTATCTCGGCCACAACACTTACAAATATACTCACTATAACCGTTGGAAGCATCTCTACATCCAAGCATTTTTTGGACCGGTATCTCGTATTGGTCAATGTCATATCTTGGGTGTGCTTTTTTGAAGTTTTCCCAATGATCGCTGAAAATTGATTTAAAAACATCATTATCTGAAAAATTTGATTTCCTATCCGATAACCAGCTCATGACATCATTTAAACATATTTTTCCCGATATCACCATAATTGAATGATATAATGGGACAAAATGGAAATTCCTATACTTTTGAATTAAAAACAGTTCGATCAAAAATTAGCGCAAAATTTTAACGCCGGAAAAGATAGAAAATTAAACGGCAGGACAAAAGATATGTGACGTATATCCTTTGTTTTTCAATCCCGATTTACCTGGGGCTACCCTGGACTCCCCACAAAGAAACTTGACTTTGAAAACTTAATGTTTACTTCATATAGCCAAGATTGGTGTATAAAATCAACCCCAAAACAGGGATATTTAAAAGTGAACAATAAACCGGATTTGTGTTTAACAGATCCGGTAGAGCCATTGATGCCTAGGGTACTGCCCTGGTAGAGGGTGTGGCTGACACAAAAAGAATGTCCAAATAAACATAAATTTTTAAGGTCCCATGAAACCGTCACCTCTGTACATTTATAAGGGAAGCAACAGGAGAATATGAAAAAAAATACAGGTTCCAATGAAAAATTAAGAAACATTGCCATAATTGCCCATGTTGACCATGGCAAAACCACCCTTGTGGATGCAATGTTCAAGCAGAGCGGCCAGTTCAGGGAAGGCCAAGAAGTGGATGAGCGCCTCATGGACAGCATGGACCTTGAGCGGGAGCGGGGCATTACCATTTCTGCCAAAAACTGCTCGGTCACCTGGAAGGATGTAAAGATCAATATCATCGACACCCCGGGCCATGCGGATTTTGGCGGGGAGGTGGAACGGGCATTGTCCATGGCCGATTCTGCCATTTTGCTGGTGGATGCGTCTGAAGGGCCCCTGCCCCAGACCCGGTTTGTGTTGAAAAAAACCTTTGAGGCCAAACTGCCGGTAATGGTGATCATCAACAAGATTGACCGCAAGGATGCCAGAATCGATGAGGTTCTGGACATGGTCTATGATCTGTTCATCGACCTGAATGCCACGGAAGAGCAGCTTGATTTTACCTATCTCTATGCCATTGGCCGGGACGGAATTGTGAAACGGGAACTGGAGGATGATGTGGACAACCTCACTGTTTTGTTTGACCTGATTGTCGATGAAATGCCCCCCCCGACCTATGATCCGGAAGCCCCTTTTCAGATGCTGGTATCAGATCTTGGATATTCCGATTACCTGGGCCGTCTGGCCATCGGCAAAATATTCAACGGATCTGTCGCATCCAATAAAAGCCTGGTCTGCATCGGTGAAGAGAACAAACAAAAAGCATTAAAGGTTTCCAAACTCCAGTCCTATGACGGCCCTGCCCTTGTGCCGGTGGGCGAAGCACAGGTGGGGGATATTGTGGTCTTGTCCGGCATTGAGGATGTCAAAATAGGGGATACCATCTGTACCCGGGAAGCACCGGTAGCTCTTCCCAGGATTGCCGTGGATGAACCCACGGTCTTCATGCGATTTTCCATCAATACCTCTCCCTTTGCTGGCCAGGATGGTAAGCTTGTCCAGTCTCGAAAAATCCGGGAGCGGTTGCTCAAGGAAACGTTGCTGAATGTGGCCATTGAGGTGGAAGAAAGCACCACGGATGAAAGTTTTGTGGTCAAGGGCAGAGGAGAGCTCCAACTGGCCATCCTCATTGAAACCATGAGAAGGGAAGGATTTGAAATCTGTGTGGGGCGTCCCCGGGTTATTTACAAGGAACAGGACGGAGTTCGGCTGGAACCCATTGAGCATCTGTTCGTGGATTGTGGTGAGGATTTTATGGGGGTTGTCACGGAAAAGCTTTCCATTAGAAAAGGCAAGATGACCAACCTGGTCAACAACGGAAAAGGCCGGGTCATGATTGAATTTTCCATTCCCTCCCGTTCGTTGATCGGATATCCGGATGAATTTATGACCGACACCCGGGGAACCGGTATTATGAATTCCTACCTGTCAGGGTATGAGCCCTTTCGCGGGGAATTTCCCATCCGGTTTACCGGTTCCATCGTGGCGGATCGCCAGGGAAAGGGAGTGGCCTATGGCCTGTTCAACCTGGAACCCAGGGGTCAGTTGTTTATTATTCCGGGCATCCCGGTCTATGAGGGCATGGTGGTGGGTGAGCATAACCGGCATTCCGATATTGACGTTAATGCCTGCAAGGAAAAGAAACTGACCAATATGCGGGCCTCGGGCAAGGATGAAAACGTGGTCTGTTCCCCCATAAGGGAGATGACCCTGGAAAAGGCCATCCATTTTATTCGGGATGATGAAATGGTCGAGGTGACACCCCATTCCATCCGTATTCGGAAAACCATTTTACCCGCAGGAAAACGTCATTTGGCGGCCGGGAAATTAAAAAAACAGGATAAAACCTAACCCTATAAAAAAAAAGACCATGGGAATCAAAACGACCGGCCTGGAAGAAATCTTCCAGGCCGGTCGTTTTAAAAGCTATAATCCATAGTCCTTTCCATAGGTTTCAAGGACAAAATCAATGTCCTTGTCCCCCCGGCCGGAAAGATTCACCAGAATGGTTTTTCCTTTGCCGACTTCCTTTGCCAGTTTAACGGCATAGGCAACGGCATGGGCGCTTTCAATGGCAGGAATAATGCCGTCGGTCCTGGACAATTCAAAAAAAGCATCGATGGCTTCAACATCCGAAGCCGTTACATAGGTGACCCGGCCAATATCCTTGAGCAGGCTGTGTTGGGGACCGACACCAGGGTAATCCAGGCCGCTGGCAACGGAATACACCGGCAGAGGCTCTCCGGCTTCATTCTGGAGAAGATAGGAATGAAACCCGTGGAGAACACCGGGTTTACCCAGGGTCAGGGTGGCGGCATGGTCTCCTTCCTTAAACCCCCGCCCGGATGGTTCCACCCCAAAAATGTTAACCTCCTTATCTCCCAGAAAGGCTGTGAACAATCCCATGGCATTGGAACCGCCACCTACACACGCGACCAGGTTATCCGGAAGTTTCCCGGTCATTTTCTGGAATTGCTCCCTGGCTTCCAAGCCTACAATTTGCTGAAAATCCCTTACCATCATGGGAAAAGGGTGGGGACCCACCACAGACCCAATGGCATAAAGCTGGGTGACGGGGTCTTGAAGGTAGGCTTCAAATGCGGCGTCCACTGCATCTTTCAGAGTTTTTGTCCCCCGGCCGACCGGTACCACCCGGGCACCTAGGATTTTCATCCTCACCACATTGGGGTGTTCCTTTTGAATGTCTATTTCACCCATGTAGATATCGCATTCAAGTCCCACAAGGGTGGCGGCCGTGGCCAAGGCCACCCCGTGCTGGCCTGCCCCGGTTTCGGCGATGAGTTTTTTCTTGCCCATGCGTTTGGCCAAAAGGGCTTGACCCAGGCAGTGGTTAATCTTGTGGGCACCGGTGTGGTTCAGGTCTTCTCGTTTCAGATAAATATCTGCTCCCCCGGTTCGTTCAGACAGATTTTTTGCATAAAATACTGGGGAGGGCCTGCCGGTGAAATGCGTGTTCAAATCCCTTAACTCGGCAATAAAGATGTCGTCGTTTTTAATGGCCTCATAACTTTGGGTAATTTCATCTAAAACAGACTGGAGCTGTTCGGGTACATAACTACCCCCGTATTCTCCAAACCGGCCAGCTTTATCGGGTAATGCCATCTTCTCAAGGTCTCGTGTGCTCTCAGTCATGGGAAATTCTCCTTTGTCATATCACAGCAATTGGGTTCATTTTGTTTCTAAACACAGAAACATATACAAGGAGCTCCTTGAAAATGCAAGGGATTTTGCCAAAAAAAAGAAGTCCCTGAAAGAGGCGTTTCTTTCAGGGACGACCAAGAAAATTTTGAAAGAGAGTGAAAGGGATAATAAACAAGCAAAAAAAAAATTATGACCCAATAAGTTTAAAATCAGATCCTTTGGGGTGGTCTCTTTTAAATTGAACCACACGATTTTCAAGATCCTGGAACCGATCCTGGCCTGTAAGGGAAACACAGGCTCTTAACCCTTCATGGCGATCACTGCCCGTGGTGGTCAGGGAGATGGCGCTGATCCCGTAATAGAGAAGTTCTTCCACCAGCTCCACCCCGGTAAAACCGGGAAATGAAATGGTAAAATAAAACCCATCGGCAATCTTTTCGCCTTCATCCATGTCATAAACAATTTTGAAGCCGTTTTCCACAAACAAGCGTTTCATGACAACAGCCCTGTCCCCGTATTCTTTGACACTGTCCACAAAATTATATCGCCCATCGTTAACAGCCTTTAGCAGCCCGCAAAGTCCGTATTGGTTGGAATGGGACACCCCGGAACTTGTGGCGTACATGGCACCGAATATGTAGGCATATCCGAATTGGTCACTGCCAAACCACTCCTTTAAATTGTCTGCCGTTGAGGTGAACAATTTGTCTGGAATGGCAGTCATCCCGATTCGCTGGCCGGCCAGGGAAAAGGATTTTGAACTGGAGATCAATAAAATATAATTGTCCGTGTATTTGGCCACCGACGGAATAAAGGGGGGTTGGCCAGGCTGGGAATAATCCTTCCTGAAATCCATGCCAAAATAGGCCAGATCTTCCATGACAATGCAATCGTATTTCGTGGCAAGCCTGCCAATAATTTCAAGTTCCTGGTCGGTAAAACAGATCCAGGCAGGATTGTTGGGGTTGGAATACATCAGGGCTGCCACATCCCCTTTTTCAAGATAACTTTCCAATTTATTCTCAAGCTTTTTTCCTCGGAATTCATAAACATCAAAATGATCATAGGAGGCCCCGAGAACCTTGGCCTGGAGCTTGTTAACGGGAAATCCAGGATCAATAAACAAAAGTCTGTCCTTTCCCTTTGTCCGCCGAGTGGTACACATCATTGCCAGGTAGCAGCCCTGCATGGAGCCCACCGTGGGAAAGCAGGAAACCGGATTGATATCCACGTTAATGAAGTTTTTAACAAATAGGGAAATTTCCTGCTTGAGCTCGGGGATCCCGTCAAAGGGTGGATATTTGGACCCCACCCCTTTCTTCAGGGCTTCAATCTCGGCATCCACGGCAATTTTTGGAGGATCCAACCCTGGTACGCCCATTTCCATGCGGATAAAGCGTTCACCCGAGGCTGCCTCAATATTGTTAACAATCCGATTCAATTCCCGGATGGAGGCAAGGCCCACGGATTCAAGTCCCATGGCAATGATTTCCTGTTTTACAATTGAGCGGTCAATCGGGGTTTTCATGGGGGATCTCCTTGTGTATGGTATAAAGTCGATTCATCGATTTGATCGATGATTTGATTAGTTATCTGATCAAATATTTTATGGGGCTGATATTAGGGAGTTCTCAAAAATTTTGCAAGATCAAATTAAAAAGAGGTTTTTCCCATATACTTTTTTAAGGCGTTTTTGGTTGTGTCAAAAGCCAGTCGATCCCAGGGAATATCCTCTCGTTTAAATTCATCAATTGACATGGATTCATGGCAGGGACGGATACTGCCGCCGGTTATATCACTCTGGTATACAATGATAATATTTGCTTCCCCCGGATAGGAATAGTTGCCAAGGAGGCAATTAATGGTGGTTGTCAATCCGGTTTCTTCAAAAAACTCACGTTTTGCCGCATCTTCAAGGGTCTCTCCCCTGTCCACAAACCCACCCGGGAGAACCCAGTAGCCTCTTTTGGGTTCTTTGTTTCTTCTCTGAAGGACGATGCCCCTGGAAGTTTCTGCAATGGTGCAGGCCACAAGCTTGGGATCCAGATAAAAAACAAACTGACACTCCCTGCACACAAGTCTTTGGGGTTCGTGACGGACAAGCTTTTTTTTTTCAAACGCCCCCCTGCACAGGGGGCAAAATTTATAGTTGCTTTTTGGGTTCATAATCCTTTGTGATCCTGGATAGACTGTCTTTGGTATTCATGTTAATTTGTTTCATAATGATATATATTTCGGTGTAAGGCAAATTTATTTTAAAAAGGAGCCACAGGCATTCATGCGAGTTTGTAAATCCTATACATTTGATCACGGCATCAGGGGATTCAAGTTGGGCTGGTCTCTGGCAGGACCGCCCCTGATGACGGTTTATTGCTATATATTTGACCAGATCATGATCGACACGGGCCAGTCCCATATGGAACGGCAGGTGCTTGCCATTGCCCGGGAAAGCCAGGTAAAACAAGTCTTTTTAACCCACCACCACGAAGACCATTCCGGCAATGGGGCCATGATCCAAAAACATCTGGGAACCGAGGTGTTCGGCCATTCATTGACCCGGGAAAAACTGAAAACACCCTATAAAATTTTGCCCTACCAAAAATATGTCTGGGGCAGGACCATGCCCCTGGCTGTTACCCCTTTTCCTGGGCCTGAAGAACCAGATTTCCTAGGATCAGGAACCATGGAAACATCTCTGGGCAAAATGATTGCCCTTCACACCCCGGGGCACGCCAAAGACCATGTTGCTTATTTTTTACCGGAAAAGGGAGTGGTATTTTCTGGAGATCTTTATCTGGGGGATCATATCCGTTATTTCAGGGCAGATGAAGATATGGGGGCCCAGATTTCTTCGTTGAAAAAAGTACTGGCCCTTGATTTTGAAACCCTTCTTTGCAGTCATAATCCCCGGCAGACCCTGGGCCGAAAGCATATTCGAAATAAGCTGGAATTTCTGGAAAATTTATATGGCAATATTATTCTCCTCTGGGAAACCGGGAAAACACCAAAAGAAATCTTCAGAGGACTAAAATTAAAAGAAGATTATTTTACCAAGTATTTTTGTTTTGGCAATGTCAGCATGCTCAACGGAGTGAGATCGGCCATACGATACCATGAACAATATGGAGATTAGTCCCTGTCGGGGACCATGGTTTTTCCCTGCATTTTTTTATTAAATCGTTCCACATGATCCCTGATAATGTCTGCAGCTGCAGCGCTGTCATGGCGTTTCATGGCGGCAATCAGTTTTTCAAAATCGTTAAGATTTTCCAAGGTTCTTTCGTGGTTCATGGGAAGATAAAATTCATAATACTGGTGAATATTGTCGTGGATACTTTTCTGGACAAACTGAAAGACCGGGTTTTGGGACATGATGCCGAGATAGGTGTGCATGGTTTCATCGGTTTTTAAAAAACTTTCCCAGTCACCCGCTTCAAAATGGGTCTGTGCTTCCTTAAAAAGCCGTTCCATCTCCTGGATATCTTCGGGGGTGGCTCTTTGGGTTGCCAGCTCCACAATGCTGCCTTCTATTTTAATTCGAAATTCAGCCAAATGCTCAAGGGAGATGCCGCCCGAACGAATTAAAAGTGCCAGGGACGCCACAATGGGTTCGGAATCTATCTGTTTTACAATGGCCCCCCCGGCCACGCCAAGCTTGATTTCAATGAGTCCTTTTTGTTCCAGCACCCTCAAGGCTTCCCTCAAGGTTCCCCGACTGGTGTTGAACATATCCTTGAGTTCCCGTTCCGCCGGAAGTTTTGTGCCGGGCGCAAGCTTTCCCCCTAAAATCGCATCTTGTATCTGTTCAACCACATCCTGGAATACTCGGTTTTGCTTGGCTTGTTTAAACATGCAATATCCTGCTAATTGTTGTATGAAGCGTTATTTAAAGTGTTCAACTCCTGAAAAATCTCGGTAGAGCGTAAAGTGTTTTAAAACATCTAAATCCTCTTCTGTCAATTCCTGGGTCACAATTCTGGTCAACACTTCACCCAGGCCGGGACCCAGCATATAGCCCTGGCCGCACATGCCCACGGCATTAATAAAATTAGGATATTTTTTTGTTGCCCCGACAATGGGAAACCCGTCGGGAGTCATGGGATATTGCCCCCGCCAGGTTCTTCTAACCTTGAGATTGGCAAGTTTGGGGAACAAAGAGACCATGCGTTTGGCCACCTGGGGAAGAAAAGTGGAGGTGGACTCACTGTCAGTTCCCTTGATCAGGCGTTTGGGAGTCAGGCAGAAGATGACCTGGCCTTCATTGTTCTGGTAAAAATAATAATTGGTCGAGTCCTGGGTGGCGGGATCCCGGGAGGGTCTTAAATCCACGATCATGGGACCAAAAAACCGCTGGACCGGTTCTGTGATTGCCCCTTCGTGGCTGTCAGGTTCCACGGGGAGCTCAAGATCCACCATCTGCCCGATCCTGCGAGCATAATTGCCGGCGGCATTGATAACCTTGGCAGCCCTATAGGTTCCCCTGTCCGTTGTGACCCTTACTTGCGTATCATTTTTAATGGAAATCTGGGTAACCTTTTCTTTAAACCTGTACCGGGCACCATATTCAAGGCTTTTAAAATAAAAGGCATTGATGGCCAACAAAGGAGAGGCACTGCCGTCCTTTGGAGAATAGGTGCTTCCCACGAGGTTTACCCTGTTGATGCCCGGCACGATTTCCTGATATTCCTTTGGGCTGAGCCAATCAATCTCCAGGTTAAAGGCAGCTTGAATTTTCATCAGGTCCTGGAGCTTTTTGGCATCTTTGTCCGTATAGGCGGGAAAAGAGTATCCGTTTTGCATCCAGCCGATATCATCCCCATGGGTCTGTTTCCAGGTGGAGAAAATTTCAATACTTCTCAGGGAAGTAGCAATCTTTCCCTTGTCCGAATGGGTGGCCCGGATACCACCAATGGCGCGTTTGTTCTGGCCCTGTCCCGGGGATGCCAGGGAATCAATGACCAGAACCTTTATTTTTTTTTGAGCCAGGGCCAAAGCCGTGGGAACCCCCACGGATCCAGCACCGATGATGATCACATCAAAACTTGTATCACCACTCGTATTAAAGGAATTCATGATTGACCTCCATCGGCAAATTTTCCCAGGGGAACTTCAATATACAGGGGACGCCGGACATTTTTGACAATGTCTTCCTGGGCTATTTTTTCTGCCGCAAAGATTTGGTTCATCAGGTTTTCACAGGTTTTATACCCGCAGGGGCCCATGCCGGCCCGTGTGATAGCCTTTATCTGGTTCATATCGGTTACGCCCTGTCTGACAAGATCCCGGATCTGGCCGGCGGTCACCCGTTCGCAAAGGCAAACCACTTCATCATCCTGGAGTTGGTCAAGGAGGATTTTTTCTGTAACGCTTTCGCAGACCGCCTTGTCCTGGATGGTAAAGGCCACCACTCGTTTGGCAATGGCTTTTGGCACCCTTACCCGGACAATCCAGGTCTTGTTGCTTTCCTTGGTGGCCCGGGCGCCCAGAACCGTGTGAAGACCTAGCTCATTGCCGTCCACGTCCACACAGGCAATGGTGTCGCCTTTTTGTACGCGGATGTTGGAAATTTCATAGGGCAAAAACACAACGGGATTTTGGGCATCTTTCCGATAATCCACCAGGGTAATGGCAAGCCCGGGACAAATGGCCAAACATTTCATACAGCCTTTGCACTTCCCGTTAAATATGGGACGGCCCTTGATGGGATCACCGTCCATGGTGATGGACCCCTCCGGGCAGACCGTGCTGCAAGGATTGCAGGGAATTTCCTGTTTGCAGTGGATCACAGGGAAAATGCCTTCTTCTGTTGACGGTGTCGCTATCGCCTGGACAGGGCCGGGAGGAGATTTTAGAATATCTGCCTTTTCATACCAGGATGGGGGAATTTCCCGGGCATCCGGCTTGGCCTGCCGAACAATTTTCATTCCGGCTATTTTCCCATTAAACATGGCCGAGGAAGCCTCGGCAATCTGGGCGGCATCTCCGGCAGAAAAAACCTTGATTCCGGCCGCTTTTGCCTCTCCGGTAAATTCAGATACCGACTCAAGCCCCACGGCAATGAGAATGGTATCGCATTCAAAGGTTTTCTCTGTTCCTCGAATGGGGACAAAATTTTGATCAATCTTTGTAATGGTCACCGAAGATACAGATTCATTGCCATTGGCCGATATGATGGAATGGGAGGTATAAATGGGAACCCCCAGTCGTTTGAGTTTGTCTTCATGGACCTTGTATCCCCCGCATTGAGGAAGGGCTTCGGCAAGCCCCACCACCTGGATACCGGCCTGGAGGGCATGGTATCCGGCAATGATGCCCACATTGCCGCCGCCGATGATGAAAAGGCGTTGGGTGGGTTTGACCAAATCTCTGTTGACAAGGGTTTGGAAGGCCCCGGCCCCATAGACGCCTGCAAGGGAGTTGCCCTTGAACCGCAAAAACTTTTCCCGGGCCCCGGCGGCATTTAAAATGATGTTGGGGGTGACAATTTTATAGACCCCATCTTTAAGAATGCCCACCCGTTTGTCATGGAAAACATAGAGGGCCGTACTGTTTGTCCACACATCAATACAGGGGCTTTCTTCCACTCGTTGGGCCAGCATCCGGCCAATATCCATGCCCCGCATGCCGGCAAAAGAATCCTCAACAGACCCGAAAAATTTATGAGTCTGCAATACCAACTTGCCCCCCAACGAATCCTTGTCATCCACCAAAATGGCGGAAATCTTGTTTTCTTCCAATTGAATGGCAGCTGAAAGCCCGGCAGGACCTCCTCCGATGATGAGCACCTGAGTTGTGAGCTGCTCAATATCCGATATCCGGGGAGTTTCCTCAACCTCGGGCAGTTTGGGAAGGCCTTCAACACTTTCAACGATCATGTTGGCCGTTACCTTTGTCATACAGGCTTTGACGGGAATTCCATTGGCAATAACCGTGCATTTGGCGCATTGGCCATTGGCACAAAAAATACCCTGGGCAGATCCGTCTTTAGGGTGGTGTCCAAATATTTTAATGTCGTTGGCAAACAAAGCCGAGGAAATCACCTCGCCTTTGGCGGCAGTAAGGGGCGTTTTATTCCAATAAAACAAAAGTGTTTCCCGTTCCGGAACCCTGAGCACCGGGTGGGCTGTAATTCGATTCATACACTCTCCTGAGGTTAACAAACAGGCAAAAATTGTGCCGTTTTATTGCATTTGATAATGGTTAAACCATTACAAAGTGTTTGTCAATAAATTTCTCCAACGGTTGGCCAGCACGGAATCTTTCCTAAGATAATGGAGAGAATAGTGTGGTGTCAGCCATGGAAAAAACAATGGATGCAGCAGTGTATCTATTTAAAGGAAGGGCCTTTTTTTTTATACCTGGGTTTTTTGCCTTGAAATCCCTGGGATTTGGCCGTTACCACCTGTTTTTGTTTCTCTTTTCCCTGGGGATTTCGTTCCACAAATATTTCTTTTAAGGTAAAGGGATCCAGGCCCGTATAATACATGAGGGTGGAAAAGGTAGAGGGAGTGGGGGTAAAAATTTGAACCTGCTCCGGGTTGATGTTCAGTTTTTCTGACGTAAACTTTTTTAACCGGGTCATATCCTTCAGGTCGCAGCCGGGATGGGCCGCGATGAGATAATAGGTTAAAAATTGTTTTTTATCAGATTGTTTGGACAATTGGTCAAAGGCCTGCTTAAACGCCAGCAAATCGTCGATCCCCGGCTTGCCCATGAGGGAGAGCACCCCGTTTTCGGTGTGCTCAGGTGCCACCTTCATCTGGCCTGAGACATTGTCTTGGGTAAGTTTTGCAAGATAAGCATTCCCGTGATCTTTGTCATTTAAAATCAAATCGTACCGGACGCCGGAGTTGATAAATACCTTTTTGATTCCCGGCAGCCGTTCCAGTTTCTGGATCAGCCGGATCTGGGGGGAATGGTCAGGTTCTAAACTTTTGCAGATGCTAGGAAAGAGACAGCGCTTGTCCGGACATGCCCCTTTCTTTAATTTTTTCTTGCATTCATACCCATACATATTGGCAGTGGGGCCGCCCAGGTCAAATATATATCCCTTGAAATCCTTGTCCCGGGTAAAGCCTTCTGCTTCGGCCAGGATGGAGGCTTCGCTCCGAGACCTCACGGTTCTGCCCTGGTGGACCGTGATGGCACAAAAATTACACTCCCCATAACACCCATAATGGGTGGAGATGGAAAATTTAATGGTCTCAAGGGCTTTGACCGATCCCTTGTCTCGATGATAGGGATGGAGGTCCCGCTCAAAATCAAGATTATGGATCTCGTCCAATTGTGCTGTGGTGCTGTAGCGTTCCGGCGGGTTCAAGACCATGAACCGGTCCTTGTGCCTCTGGCATATCCCCTTTGCCGTGATGGGATCTGTGTTGGCATAAAAGAGCTTAAAGCTTTCAATATACTGGTACTTGTCCTTTTGCACCGCTTCAAAGGAGGGCAGTTCAATTCCCTTTTGTTCCTTTGAAATATAGCCGATTCCTGGGATATCCCAAGGTTCTTGTTCGTTGTTTAAGGCAGCTGCCAGGTTCAGGATGCTGGCATGGGCCATGCCGTATACCAAAAAATCTGCCCGTGCATCGAAGAGGATGGAGCGCCGGATTTTGTTGGACCAGAAATCATAATGGGCTATTCGCCGCAAGCTGGCCTCGATCCCGCCCAGAACAAGGGGGACCTTGGGACCGCAAAATCGACGGATCAGGTTTGCATAGGCAATGACTGCCCGGTCCGGCCGGCAATTGTTGATGCCGCCGGGGGTATAATCATCTCGTTGCCGTCTTTTTTTGGAGGCCGTATAATTGGCCACCATGGAATCCAAGGCCCCTGCTGTAATCCCCCAAAAAAGCCTGGGTTGCCCCAGCCGGGAAATATCCTCTGGCCTCTCCATATCCGGCTGGGCAATAATGCCCACCTTATAGCCCTTGCTTTCAAGTACTTTCCCGATAAGGCTTACCCCCATGAAAGGAGAATCAATATAGGCATCTCCGGTGACCAGGATAATATCCAGTTGTTTTATCTTGCGTTTTTTCAACTCGTTTGGGGTGGTGGGAAGAAACATGGATATAAAAAGGCTCCAGAAGGGTTAACTTAATTCCAATAGAGAAATCAGTATACTAAATAAAGCAGGAGAATTCAATTACCCGGCTATTTACTTTCACCCGTTACCCATCGGGCCGGTCCTATTTTTAAATTTTTCCTATGGCGCCATTAAAAGCCAGATGCCGCCCACGGCAATAATGGCACCGGCAAAGGCACGGATGGATACATGTTCCTTGTGAAGGAAGATGGAAAAGGGAATTATACAGACCGGTGTCATGGACAAAAATGTAGACGCCACTCCCGTGGACAGGTAGTGCAGGGCCATGAGGGACAAGGATACCCCGAGAAAGGGGCCAAGGATTGCGCCGGTTGCCGTAAAAACAAGGGCCCGGGTGTCTTTTATTGCCCTGGCCACCCGGTGCCATTCCCGGGTCAGGGTAAAGAAAATAACAAAACAGACAAAGGCCGCCAAGGCACGGATCTGGGTTGCGGCAAAGGCATCCAAAAATCCTGTATCGGTTTGCATTCCGGCCTTGCTCAGGACATATCCAACGGCCTGACCCAGCATGGCCCCTATTCCGAACAATATCCCCTTAACGGTAATAACCCGTTGGTTTCGCTGCTGGGAATGATTTTTGGGTCGCTTTTTTTCAAAGATTACCAGGCCCACCCCTGACAGGGTCACCAGCATCCCGGCCCATTGATGGAGCACATAGGTTTCTGCGAGAAATGTCCACCCGATCAGGGCTGCCACCGGGGCAGAGAGACTGAAGATCAGCAACGCAATCCTGGGACCCAGCTCCACCAACGCCTTGAACAAACAAATATCTCCCAGAAAAAAACCGATGACACCCGAAAGGGAAAGAAATATCCAGGCCTCCAGAGGAAAGTCCAACGGGATCAAATATCCATTTTTAAAAAATAAAAAGATTCCGAAAAGAACCAGGGCCGTTGTTATCCGGATGATATTGACCGGTGTGGATCCCACCCTTTTGGCAGCTGCCTCAAAAAACTGGACACTGACGGTCCAGCACAATACAGTTACAATGGCAATGAGTTCTCCGGTATATGGCATGTCACCCTGTCCAATCAGAAACGATTCACTATCAGAAAATAGTATAGGTAAATGAGATAAGAGTAAATTACAAGAAAAATT
>CAYWNB010000072.1:0-14358 GCA_964459195.1 uncultured Desulfobacula sp. | reverse complement strand
CTTGATTCCAGAGGGAATCCAACGGTAGAAGTGGATGTGACACTGGCCTGTGGGGCACAGGGTCGGGCTGCAGTCCCCTCGGGAGCCTCCACCGGTACCAGGGAAGCCTTGGAACTTCGGGACAATTTGGACAATCGTTTTATGGGCAAAGGGGTTCTCAATGCCGTTGCCAATGTGAATGAGGTGATTGCCCCGGAAATTATTGGATACAATGCCATGGATCAGGCCGGACTTGACCGGACTATGATAGATATTGACGGGACTGAAAACAAGTCCCGCCTGGGCGCCAATGCCATTCTCGGCGTTTCCATGGCAGCGGCAAGGGCCGCCGCTATTGCATGTGACATCCCTTTATACCAGCACATCGGCGGTATCAATGCACGGGTTTTGCCCGTACCCATGATGAATATTATTAATGGCGGTGCCCATGCTGCCAACAACCTGGATATTCAGGAGTTCATGATTCTTCCCTTTGGTGCGGGTTCCATAAGTGACGCCATTCGCATGGGGGCGGAAACCTTCCATAATTTGAAAAAAATTCTCAAGGGAGAAGGATTGAGTACCGCCGTTGGAGATGAGGGCGGGTTTGCCCCGAACCTGAAATCCAATGAGCAGGCGCTGGAGTATATCATTAATGCCATTGAGGCTGCTGGTTACAGGCCGGGCAAAGATATTGGTATTGCACTTGATGCGGCGGCTTCTGAATTTTACCGGGATGGAAAATATGTATTCCAGTCGGAAGGAAAATCCCTGTCGGCAATAGACCTGATAGATTATTATGAGAGCCTTATTGAAAAATATCCCCTGTATTCCATTGAAGACGGTCTTGCGGAAGGTGACTGGGACTCATGGGAACTGATGACCCAGCGGTTGGGTGATGCCACCCAGATTGTCGGGGATGATATCTTTGTGACCAATCCGGATATCTTTAAACAAGGGATTGAACGCGGTATTGGTAATTCAATCCTCATCAAACTTAACCAGATCGGAACCTTAACGGAAACCCTTGATACCATACAGATGGCAAAGGATTCCGGGTATACCACGGTCGTTTCCCACAGGTCCGGGGAAACCGAAGATTCTTTTATTGCAGACCTTTCGGTTGGGGTTAACGCAGGCCAGATTAAAACCGGGTCCATGTCACGCAGTGATCGGGTGGCAAAATATAATCAGCTGATTCGGATTGAGGAAATGCTGGGTGATGGTGCCTCTTTTCCGGAAAATCTATTTTTCTAGCCCTTGACCCTTAAAAAATAAAATATGTCGAAACAAAAAATATTATTTTTTTCGGTTGCCCTGTTCTGTCTCCTGTTGGCAGGTAAAGGTGAGGCCTTTGTACCACAAACGCCCCACCTTTTACATTTGATGATTCAAAAAATAAAGCAGCCTGCCGGGATGGTGGTTCATCAGATCCGGAATGTCATAGTTTCGGGCAGGGAAGCGGGGTCGGAGACTGGGTCAGAAACGGGGGCAGAGACCAAAGCTGAGATGAAAACGGTTGAGGTGGATGAAAAATTGGTTTATGGTTTTTCTGGAAAATTTCGGTCGGACATCGTTTCAAGCTCGGTCTCACGGTTCCATGTGGAATCGAATTCCCAATTTATCAAGGTGGCAGATGGAAGGATTGTTTCCTTAAAAAAATCACCCGTGGATTTCTATACAGACCCCCTTCTTTATAGAGA
Source organism: uncultured Desulfobacula sp. (assembly GCA_964459195.1). GTDB lineage: Bacteria > Desulfobacterota > Desulfobacteria > Desulfobacterales > Desulfobacteraceae > NBML01. Next base: position 12,676 of record CAYWNB010000072.1, on the reverse strand, counting down.
TCATGAATCCTTGTTGAATCAACTGGTTCTTGCTGGCGTGGATACACAACGGGTCACCTTCAAACGGCTTGATAACAAGATTTGCTATTTTATTGGCCAGCCTTCTTTAAACCAGCAAGAATCTCCTGGCCTCTGGATTGAAAAGACAAGTTTGTTTCCGATCCGGTACGTGATTGAGAAGGACGGATGGCGGGTCTCTTTTCATTATGAGGATTGGCAGCGGGTCAGTAAAACATGGTATCCCATGCGGATCACCATAGCGGTTGATAATAAGGTGTTTGCCAAAATTGAGGTGAAACGATTCGAACTTGAATCGGGGTTTCCCGAATCCTTGTTTAATGTGAATAAGATTCAAGGGCAGTACCCTGCCGACACCAGTGCCCAGGAAAAGGGACAGGATGTTCCTGGCCGATTCGATGAGCTTGACAAGCAAATGGAAAATTTTAAAAAATTATATGAATAATTTAAATAAGCGAGGAATTGATGGCTGAAAATACCAAATACATTTTTGTTACCGGTGGTGTGTTATCATCTTTGGGAAAAGGACTTGCATCTGCTTCCATAGGTATGCTTCTGGAAAGCCGGGGGCTGACCGTGACCATACAGAAACTGGACCCTTACATAAATGTTGATCCCGGAACCATGAATCCTTTTCAGCACGGAGAAGTGTTTGTAACCGATGACGGGGCGGAAACAGATCTTGATCTCGGCCATTATGAGCGGTTTACCCATGCCAAACTGGGTAAAAGCAATAATTTTACCACGGGTAAAATTTACGACCAGGTGATTACCAAGGAGCGCAAAGGCGAATACCTTGGGGGAACAGTCCAGGTCATTCCTCACATTACCGATGAAATTAAAAAAAGTATTATGCTGGTATCCAATAATACTGATGTGGTAATTGTCGAAATCGGCGGTACCATCGGTGATATAGAATCCTTGCCTTTTCTTGAGGCCATCCGGCAGTTTCGAACAGATGTCGGATCTTCCAATGTGATTTATATCCATCTGACCCTGGTACCCTATATCAAGACAGCCTGCGAGGTGAAAACAAAACCCACCCAGCACAGCGTGAAAGAGCTTCGGAGTATTGGGATTCAGCCGGATATTTTGTTATGCCGGACGGAAAGTTATTTATCCCAGGAGATTAAAAATAAAATTTCCTTATTCTGTAATGTGGATCCGGATGCGGTGTTTACGGCAAAGGATGTGGACTGCATCTATGAAGTTCCCCTGGTTTATAACAAAGAAGGTCTTGGGGACAAAATATTAAAGAAGCTTAATATCTGGGCCAGGGCTCCCCGCTTGGATGACTGGCGGGAAATGGTGGAAAAATACAAAAATCCCAGATTTTCTGTCAATATTGCCATTGTGGGAAAGTATGTAGACCTGACTGAAAGTTATAAAAGCTTGAATGAAGCCCTTGCCCATGGCGGTATTTTCAATGATGCCCGGGTCAATCTAAATTATGTTGATTCCTCCACCCTTACTGAAAAAAATGTGGTAGAGATATTATCAACGAGTGACGGTGTCCTGGTCCCGGGGGGATTCGGATCCAGGGGGATTGAGGGAAAGATCCTGGCGGCAAAATATGCCCGGGAAAACAAGGTGCCTTATTTTGGTATCTGTCTGGGGATGCACATGGCGGTTATTGAGGTCGCGCGAAATGTGGCTGGCATGGAAGAGGCAAACGGGGAAGAGTTTGATCCCCATACGCCTTTCCCGGTGATCTATTTGCTCAAGGAATGGTATGATGAGCAAACCAAACAGGTTGAAAAAAGGGATGAAAGATCAGACAAGGGCGGTACCATGCGTCTGGGAGCTTACCCCTGTCGATTGAACCCGGATACTCTTGCTATGAAGGCGTATAAAACCGAAAATATTTCCGAGCGCCATCGCCATCGGTTTGAATTCAACAATGCTTACAAGGAGCGCCTGGTGGAAGCAGGGCTTATCATCAGCGGCACCTCCCCTGACCATGAATTGGTTGAAATTGTTGAGCTTGCCGACCATCCCTGGTACCTGGGGTGCCAGTTTCATCCGGAATTCAAATCAAAGCCCAGCAATCCCCATCCGCTTTTCAAGGAGTTTATCAAGGCATCCTTGAAAAACGCTAAAAAATTGGAAAACGCTAAAAAATAGAGGTGCTTAAAAAAACGGTTTGTTAAGGTGGTTATCTGCCGTGGCAAGCCGTTTTTAAATGGAAAAACCATAGTCGGAAAAAACCAGCTGGAACTATAAAACCCACAGAATGAGCTGAAATGGAAGAAATTGTCACCATTCATTGCAATAATGTCAGGCTTGAAGGGCTGTTGAATCAACAGTCTTTTGAACGAGGGGTTGTGATCACCCACCCCCATCCCCTGTACGGTGGAAACATGGAAAATCCAGTGGTGGAACAGATTCTGCAAAGTTATTCTGAAAAAGGATTTACAACCCTTCGGTTTAATTTCAGGGGGACGGGGAAAAGTAGCGGCATGTTTGATAACGGCCTGGGGGAACTTGATGATGTCAGGGCCGCCTTGGTATTTTTAAAGGATTTGGGGGTTAAGGAGCTGTTCCTTGCCGGTTATTCTTTTGGCGCAAGCGTAAATGCTATGGTTGTATCCTCCGGCTATGAGCTTAAGGACCATATTATGATATCTCCGCCAATGGGGTTCATGTCCTTTGACGATGTGGCTAGTATGCCGTCCACTGGTTTGATTCTGACCGGTGCAAAGGATGATATTGCGCCACCAACGCTGGTTCAGGAAGCTATTGACCGCTGGCAAATTAGTCCACAGTTTGAGGTGTTGGAGGGGTGTGACCATTTTTATACCGGCTGCCTTTCCCTGTTAAAGAAACTTCTCCTGGCCTATTTGCCATAGTAGCGTCCAAACTTGTCCGTGTAAAAGGCCTTGATGGCCTCCATGTCTGCATCCATGTCGCCGGTGGGGAGAATTACAGGGCCAATGCCGCCTGTTTTGAGTTTGTAATCCACAAATCCGCAGACAATGGGAATATTTGCCTGGCTGGCAATTTGGTAAAATCCGGTTTTCCATTGGGTTACTTCTTCTCGGGTGCCTGAGGGGGCAATGGTTATGATGAGTCGGTCTGCCCGGCCAATGGTGTCCACCATATCTGCCACAACGTTACCTTTTTTGGAACGGTTAATGGGAATGCCGCCAAGGCGTTTTAAAAATCCTTTAAAGGGCCAGACAAACATGGATTCTTTGGCCATCCAGTGAACCGGTATCTGAAATTTAAATATAATTAATAAAAAATAGACAAAATCCCAATTACTGGAATGGGGCGCCGCAACCAGGATGAAGCGTTTAATGTCCGGCATTTTCCCTTTGGTCTTCCACCCCAGAATGAAAAGGGCCACATTGGCAAACAGATAAAAGATCGGTCTTAAAAGCGGATTGTTCAAAAGCAGTGGTCTCAAGATAATCTCCAATGGAATTGTTTGAAAAGGGATTGTTTAAAAAAAACAAAATGTTATCAGACTATCTGGTTTCCGGATATTAATAGTCCTGGATTTTACAATAATAATACAATATCCCATGGGATGAAGATCAGATGAAGTTGATATTTTTTTATAAGGGGTTTGGCGCAAAAAAGCTTAAAATATAAGTAAATTAGTCTAATTGTATTTCGATAGTTCCATATATTTTCGATTTTTCCTTATAAAATTAAAATAGTGCTTGACAAAAAAAGGCAGATTTGGTTTTCTAATACCAACGGAAAATTTAAACCCTGATTTGTATCTGGTTCCTATCTCCTTCTGAGCTGATTTTCTAAATTTTCCAATGCATTACAACCAAATCTAATTTTTCATTAAATAGGAGGGAACCATGCCGATAAAAGGAAATACACTTATTCTGGATGGGTATTCAATGACCATTGAGGAATTGATGACAGCAGGAAATGATCTGTCCATCAAGGTTGAAGTGGATGAAAAAAACTGGCCGAAAATACGGGATTGCAGGGATCTTGTTGATAAATGGGCCAGTGAAGAACGATGCATTTACGGCGTAAATACAAGTTGCGGCGGGTTGGTTGACTATCTTTTGCCTAGAGAGAGGGATAATGATTTCCAGAAAAACCTGGTCAGAAGTGTTACCACCCAGGTAGGCAAACCCTTTGAAGATACCCTTGTGAGAAAATTTATGATCGCCCGGGCCAATTCCCTTTGTCGCGGTTATTCCGGCATCAAGGAAAAAAATCTTAAGATTTATCTGGACATGATCAATAAGAATGTCTTTCCCCTGGTACCCAGAAAAGGGTCCCTGGGCACCAGCGGGGACCTGGGGCCCCTGGGATGTATCGCAAGTGTCGCCTTTGGAGAATGGAAAGCCAAATTTAACGGTAAAGTCATGCCGGGTAAAGAAGCGATGGACGCTGCCGGCGTAGAACTCATGTATCTGAATGCCAAGGAAGGCTTGTCCCTAATCAATGGAACCTCAGGCATGGTCGGCCTTGCCTGCACCGTCATCTCCGAAGCAACCAATACACTGAAAAATTCTGATATTATCGCGGCTTTTGCCATTGAAACCCTTATGGGAAGATATAATCCTTTTGATGTTAGAGTTCATGAACAAAAATATCACCCGGGCCAGTATGCGACGGCTATGAATCTGACCAAGCTTTTAGCCGGCAGTAAGCTGGCCATTGATGAACAGGAATTGTCTTTGAAACTCCAGACAACACTGAAAGAACATAAAGGGGTTTCTGTGGCGGATATTCCCGTTGAAGATGCTTACTCAATCCGGTGTACACCCCAGTTTGTAGGGCCGACTAAAGAGGCGGTTCAGCACGCCCATGAAGTGCTTTTAAGGGAACTCAATTCCAGTAATGATAATCCCCTGATATTTACAGAGTTTGATACCTTTATCCATAATGGACATTTCCATGGCCAGCCCATTTCTTTTGTCATGGATTGCCTGGCAATCTCCATGATCAATCTGGGTGTGGTTAGTGACAGACGTATTGATAGGTTCATGGACGAAGCCCACAGCACCGGTCTGCCGCCCTTCCTGTGCAAGGAAGATACCGGGGTGCGCATGGGACTCATGGGCGGCCAGTTTATGACCAGCTCCCTTGTGGCAGAGAACCGGACCCTGGCAATACCCGCTTCCATCCAGTCCATCACATCAACAGCAGACTTTCAGGATATTGTCAGCTTTGGTCTGATTGCCGGAAGAAAGGCAAGAAAAATTGTTGAGAATACCAACCATATTCTGTCCTTTGAATTGTTGTGTGCAGCCCAAGCCGCAGATATCAGAGGGGTTGAAAAACTAAGTCCTGCAGGAAAAATTATGCACAAGGCGGTTCGTGAAACCCTTGAGTATATGGATTACGATAAGGTTTATATAGATGATATGGAAACCTTGAAAGCCAGAATCGAATCAGGCGAATTTGTACAACGGGTTGAGGAAGCCGTTGGCGAATTGTTGATTGTTCATACAAGGGAATAAACAAGGGGGTTGAATGCCAAACCACACATTACATAAGATTGAAAAGAAAATCATTGATGCCTACAGGGAAAAGTTTCCCCTTTCTAAGGAGCATCATGACCGCCTGATCAATTATATTCCGGGTGGGGCCACCAGAAGTTTAAGTTATTTTAAACCTTATCCCCTCCATATCTCCCATGGAAAAGGGGCCTATGTCTATACCCATGAGGGCCACGCCCTTTTTGATGTGACCAACGCTTATGGCGCACTTGTCCACGGGCATGGAGATCCGGATGTGGTAAAGGCGGTTCAGGAAGGTATTGAAAAGGGGTCTCAGTATTCAACCCCGACCGAGGGCCAGTATCGTCTTGCACGATTGCTCTGTGAAAGGGTACCCGGCTTTGAAAAGGTGAGGTTTGTCAATTCCGGAACCGAAGCCACTCTCTTTGCCATGAGAACGGCAAGGGCAGTCACCGGTCGGGACAAGATTTTGAAAATGACAGGCGGCTTCCATGGCACCCATGACAGTGTGGCCGCCTCCACCAAAAAAAATGTGATAACGGCCGGCATTCCCGCCGGCATGACCCAGGATATGTTGGAAGTGCCCTTTAATGACGGGGATGCCCTTGAACGGGTGGTCCGGGAGAATGCAGACACCCTTGCCGCGGTCATCATGGAACCCTTTCTGGGGGCAGGGGGGGTGGTGCTGCCGGAGCCTGGTTTTCTTGAGCGGGCAAGACAGGTCACTTCCGATCACAATGTTTTGCTGATATTTGACGAGATTTTTTCTTTCCGGGTTGATACCGGCGGATGCCAGAGGCTTTTTGGCGTGGTGCCGGATCTTACCTGCGTTGGAAAAGTGGTGGGGGGCGGGCTTCCCATTGGTGTGTTCGGCGGGAAAGATGCGTACATGAATATTTTTTGCCATGAACATACCAAAATGCCCTTATATCACTCAGGCACCTTTAACGGGTATGAAACCGTAATGCAGGCAGGGTTTGCTGCTTTGTCAAAGTTTGATGATAAAGCAGTGGTTGCCATAAATCTGCTGGGAGACAGGTTCCAGGAAGGCCTTTTGAAAAGTTTTAGGTCAAATGGATTAAATATTCAGTCCAACCAGATTGGGTCCCTGCTCAACCTGCATTTTGTCAACCAGAAAACCACCACGGCAGCCCATGTGCAGGAGTCTGTCGAAGAGCTGCATGGACTTATGCATTTGTCTTTGTTGAACAAAGGGGTGTTTACCATCCCCCGGGGGCTTTTTATTCTGTCAACGGTGATGAGTGACTCTGAAATTGACGGACTGGTGGATAAAATAGATGATACCTTAAAAGAATTGTTGCCATTGATTGAAGAAAAATATAACCATTTACTCCTATAGCAGGTAGATGTCTTTTAATTTAAATATATGAAAGAGAGATAAATGGTTCTGGATAGAATCGATAAAAAAATTTTAAACACGCTCCAGGTGAATGGAAAAACAACCAATTCCAAGTTATCCAAGATAGTGGGAATATCTGCCCCGGCCACCCTTGAACGGGTAAAACGCCTGGAACTTGCCGGGGTTATCTCCCATTTCACGGCGGTGGTGGACCCGGAAAAAATCGGGTTTTCTATCATGGCCATTGTGAGTATCTCTTTAAGTTTGAGCAGCCTGTCCTCGGTGGCCTGCATCAAAGAGAGGTTTCGCGAGATTGATGAAGTGGTGGAATGTTATCAGATTGCCGGTGCCAATGATTTTATTCTCAAGGTCATTGCAAAGGATATCAAAACCTATGGTGGGTTTATGAACGAAAAACTCACCCAGATTGAAGGGATCCAGATCATTAAATCTTCTTTTGTCATTGATAATGTCAAGGAAAAGAAGGTGTTTGTGCTGGATCTGGAAGAAGAGTACAGGGTGTAGAAAATCTTTGGGACAGATTTCCTCTGATTTTCCTATGAATGAATTTTTTTAACAGGAGAACATCAATATGGATGATAAGATTATTATAACAGCAGCGGTTACCGGCTCAGTCCATATCCCGACCATGAGTGATTATCTTCCCATCACCCCGGATGAAATAGTTGAAGATGCGGTCCGTGCATGGGAAGCCGGAGCTGCCATTGCCCATATCCATGTGCGCAATCCTGAAACCGGTATGCCCGTATCTGATACTGATCTGTTCGTGGAGGTTCATACCAAAATTAAGGCCCGGTGCAACCTGGTTCTTTTGCCCACCACGGGCGGGGGCATGAACCAGACCACCGAGGAAAAACTGATTCCCATTAAACGACTGGAACCGGAAATGTGTTCCTTTGATCCGGCTCCCTTTAATTTCGGTATTTTCCAGATTGCCGGCCGGTTTACAGAGTATAAACATAAATGGGAACGAGAGTATCTGGAGTTGTGCAAAAACGTGACATTCCGGCCCACTTTTAACGACGATCTTATCTATGCCAAAACATTTCTTGAAATTGATACCAAACCGGAATTTGAAATTTATGAATTGGGCCATGTCTCCTATGTGAAATGGCTCATGGAGGAAAATCTGGTAAAATTGCCGGTTCACCTTCAATTTGTTTTCGGGCCCATGGTGGGCTGGATGAAACCTTCTGTCAAACATCTGGTGCTCATCCACGATGAAGCCAAGGAAGTTTTGGGGGAAGAAAATTTTACCTGGTCCGTGGCCGCCGGGGGAAGATTCCAGATCCCCATCACCACCACCGCCATTGCCATGGGGGCACAAAATGTCCGGGTGGGGCTTGAAGACTCAATTTACGCGGGTAAGGGGATCATGGCAAAGGCCAGTGCCGATCAGGTCACCATGATCAAAAATGTGGCAAAGGAGATGAGTCTCGTTCCTGCCACATCAGATGAAGCAAGGGAAATACTTGGGCTCAAGGGGCTTGATAAGGTTAATTTTTAGCGTGTCAATTCTTAAAGATTTGGCGAACAGGGGTGGACGCCTTGGAAAAATAATAAGGAGAAAGGCAATATTTAAGATATAAACAAAAAATTATAAATAAGGAGAAAATCTTGAACTATTCTGGTTATGCTTCAATCCATGCAAGACATATTCCTGATAAGGTTTGCCTGATTGAAAGAACCCCGGCTTCTGAATCCAGGCGTACCTTTACCTGGCAGGAATTTAATGACGAGATTAATCGAACTGCCAATTATCTGTCAAAGGAATTACAGGTCAAACATGGTGATTTTGTCATGCACCTCCAGAACAATTCTCTGGAATGGATGATTACCTATTATGCCATCATTCGCCTGGGAGCGGTTGTTGTTCCCTTGAATTTTAGATTTGAGGGGCCGGATGTCCTGTATGCGGCAGAGGTCTGTAATCCAGATGTTTTTATTTTTGGTTCGGAATTTCTCGGTGTGGTTCAGCCGATTCAAAAAGACCTTGCCACCATTAAACATTATATCTGCATTGGTGGGGAAGCGGTTCCTGATGACTATATCGACTTTAAGACGATTCAAGGGTATACCGACATTTCAGATGCCCTGGTTGAAGTGGATAGGGATCATTCCCTTGCCATGATGTTTACCTCGGGTACCACGGGTAAACCCAAACCTGTTCTCCACACCCATTTTTCCCTGAACAATACAGCCATTGGCAACGGCATGAGTTATTTTGTTCAACGGGATGATAACTACCTTATTTTCCTTCCCTTGTATCATTCAGGCACCATGTTTTTGTGGGCTCCATTCTATGCCACAGGAGCTGCCGGTACCATCATCAGAGATTTTCGGGACCCCAGCTGGATTATTGAAGCCATTGCCGCAGAAGGCGTAACCGATACGCTTTTTGTGGTTCCCATTGCCATTGCCATTTTAAATGCCATTGAAAAGGGGGAACTTGATCTTGACGCCTTTGATTTGTCTTCCTGGAAGTATATGGAAATAGGTGCCCAGCCGGTTCCCTTTGATATCATGAAACTTTTGGTTGAAAAATTGCCCTGTGCCGTATCCAATATTTATGGCATCACCGAGGGCGGCGGTGGCGGTCTCTTTAACCTGTATCCGGAAGATGTTATTGCCAAGCCCGGTTCCATTGGCAAACCTACCTTTGGTGTTGAGGCAAAGATCGTGGACCCCATGGGAGGTGAACTGCCCGATGGAGAGGTGGGGGAATTGATATTTAAGACCCCGCGCATGATGAGAGAATACTATTCCAATCCTGAAAAAACAGATGAAACCTTAAAAAATGGTTGGCTTTTTACCGGAGATTTACTAAAGAAAGATAAAGACGGGTATTTTTATATTGTGGACCGCATGAAGGATATGGTTACCAGTGGTGGTGAAAATATCTTCCCCGTGGAAATAGAAGATGCCCTCATGGATCATCCCGATATCGATGATGTTGCCTGTATCGGATATCCCGATGAGCGATTGGTGGAAATTGTTCTGGCCGTGATTCAGGTAAAAGAGGGTAAACAATTGAGTGAAGATCAGGTGATTGACTTTGCCAAATCAAAGCTTTCTTTGTACAAGGTGCCCCGGAAAATTATTTTTGACCAGGTACCCCGAAATCCAACCGGGAAATTGATGAAGCCCCAGTTACGGGTGAAGTTTACCGGCCGAAAAGAGGCATTTAAAGCACTTGTATAGCGTGTAACGAAGATGCCCTGTTCACAGTTGACCTGGAATTGAGTTGAGAGAACCTATTGACCTGAATTTGGATTGCTGATACTTCAATATGCGTAGTTGTACTTAAAATTCCAAAAGTTGAAACCAGTGCCGGAACATTTTGTTCGGGCACTGAAACTGATAAAAACTTTTTAATGGAAAGGAACTTAAGTATGAAAATTCGGACATTGTTACTATTATTGCTTGTTTTAATGGTGAGTTCTTTTATGTTCATTTCTCCTGTTCTCGCAAAGAAAAAGCCCTCCCTTGACAAATGGAAACCTGATTTTGATCCAAAGGGTGCCAAGTACAAATGTATTGTTTCCAATGTATCCACTCCGGGCCTCAAGGGAACCCTTGCCGGTTTTGAAATCCGTGATGAAGTCTGGAAAAGAACAAACGGTAAAATTTATGTGGATTTTAAACCATACTCCATTTTGGGCGGTGAGGTAGAAGTTCTCAATATGGTTCAAATGGGAGCGGTTCAGGGAATGGGGGTTTCCTCAGTTGCATCGACAAACCTGGGACCAAGATTTGGTCTTGTAAATCTTCCCTTCCTTGTAAATTCCTTTGATAAACTGGAAAAATTTATCAACAATAAAGAAATCTTTAATCATTTTCTCATGGCAATGGATCACCAGGGGATCACAGGTTTGGATATTACCGGTTACGGTAATTATGGATGGGCCACAACCGTGCCAGTGAAAAATATTGAAGATGCCAAAAAGGTTAAATTCAGAATTGCGGAAGCCGCAGTAAATCAGCTGAGTTACCGAAACTGGGGATTCAATCCTGTTTCCATGCCCTGGCCGGATGTGCCGGTTGCCCTGAAACAGGGTGTTATAACAGGTCTTGACCATACCCTTACGGTCTGTAATGTGACCAAGAAATTTGAAGTGGCCAAGTATTTTACCCAGATTAATTATGCCCAGGGGCTTTTTATCTGGGTTTTTAATAAAGCCTGGTTGGCTAAACTTCCTGCTGATCTGAGAGAAGCGTTTATTTCAAGTGTTCACGATGTCTGTGCCGCCAGCAGGATAAAGTCTTTGACCGAAGAGAACACCAATATTGAAAAAGCAAAAGCTGCCGGGGTTGAATTCTTTCAGCTGTCTGATGCTGACATGGCAACCTTAAAACAGCAAAGCCAGGGAACATATGATAAATATGCGCCTGAAATCAACAAAAATTATCCCAATGATACGTATAAACCGGATAATTTCCTGAAAGAAGTTCAGGGATTTTTAAATTAATCACTGATAGCCATTAATACTTAATATTTTGTTGGGATTTGGTTTATGCTTGGGAGAATACTTAAAAAATTAGATACTGTGGTGACCAATATTGAAGAGTGGACACTCTTTACTATTGTTATTGTCGCACTTTTGTCACTGTTTGCCAATGTTGTGTTGCGGTATGGGTTTAATTACACCCTTGCCTGGAGTGAGGAACTGGTTCGTATTGTGATCATTTACTCAACCTTTGTCGGCGCCAGTGTCGCCGTCAAGCAACGGGCGATGATTCGTATTGATGCTGTTGTCCAGATTTTTCCAAAGCTTAAACCGGGTCTCACCATTTATACCAACCTCCTCATGCTTTTTTTTGCCTGGATGATGGTAAATTACGGGTATAAAATGACCCATTTGCAATATGTGACCCACCAAAAAACCATTATCATGCAGATACCGCTTGTGATCATTTTTGCCATCATGCCCATAATGGGCGTGATGATATTTATCAGAACGTTTCAAGTGATGATTCAAGATTTTAAATCCAGACAATAAAGGGGCATTATTTTCATGCAGATGAGTGATCTGATTATCCTATGTATCCTCCTGGGGTTTATGACCTCCTATGTTCCGGTTTTCCTCAGCCTTTTCTTCACTGCCAGTATCGGGTTTGTTTTCTTTTTGGATATACCGCTGGCACTTCTGGCCCAGACCCTTTTTAGAAGCCTTGACAAGTTTGCCCTTGTGGTGGTTTTGTTTTTTATTCTTTGCGGGAATATCATGGCCAAGGGAAAGATGGTTGAAAAATTAATGAACCTGGCCAATGCCCTTGTCAGCTGGTTGCCCGGCGGGTTGGGCATGGCCGGTGTCATCGGCTGCGGGCTGTTCGGTGCCATCTCAGGTTCCACAGTTGCCACAGTGGTGGCCCTGGGCGGTTTCATGATTCCGGCCCTGATTAAAAACGGGTATGACGAAGATTATACCCTGGGGTTGATGACCACATCCCCCAATCTCGGGGTGATCATTCCCCCGAGTATCGCCATGATCTTTTATTCCATGATCAGCAATCAGTCCCTGGAAGGATTGTTTATCACCGGATTTGTCCCCGGGTTTTTGATTATACTCTGTGTCTGTATTTACACTTTTTTGCTCTATCGCAAAAGAGAGGACATCCAACGGCTTCCTGCCCCGAATTTCAAGCAGCTGTTTCACATCCTGAAAGAGGGTTTCTGGGCTATCATGCTCATTGTGATTATCTTTGGTGGTATTTTTTCAGGGATGTTTACGGCCAACGAAGCAGCTGTCGTGGCAAGTGTTTATGCTTTTTTTGTTGAGTATTATATTTATAAATCCATGCGTTTTGTCGACATCAAGGAGGTGACCATAAGTTC
>CAYWNB010000071.1:7905-14513 GCA_964459195.1 uncultured Desulfobacula sp. | reverse complement strand
GATGATTTTGACACCCTGGCAGATGAAGGCACTGCCTTTTGGGAAGATAAAAAATGATTTCCCCCGGGTTTATACTGATCTTGGGAAGGTGACGACCTCAAAACAGGAGCAATAACCCATGCGGATTTAGGATTTATTGCATCAATCAGTTCATAAAATCCCCGGGAAGGTTTTGGTGCTTTTGAAAGTTTGCATTCAAAAAGATGCTGTTGTCCTGCCCTCTCCAATATGAGATCTATTTCAGCACCATTCGAGGTTCTTATGAAAGAAGGTTTGAAGCAACCATAATCGCTCAATTACCGGGACCGGAATATTGAATCCTAAATTTGGAATATCACGTTCCATAAATGTTCGAATAAAATCAAGACGCCAGTCAAAACTGTCCATATCATTTCCGGCCAGAACACTTTCAGGAAAACCGCCCCTAAGCCAGGTATTCGACCATATTGAGATGCTATCGACTTCTTTAACTATAAAAGGAGTTAGATCAATATAGGCGATGCGGCCCGCAAGTGATTCTGTTGATTGTTTGGACATAACCATGCATATCAGAAACCTCTTTTAGTAATTTGCATGGATAACACAATAATGCATAAAAGAAGTCAAACAATTCAAAGGATGCTTAGCCCTTCCGGGCCGTTCCCTTGGGATGCTACATCCATTTTCGATAAAGCCGGTTCACGGTGAGGTCCAGCACCACAAATAAAAGCACCGGCAGCAGGATAAAAAGCAAGGTTAATCCCGATGCCAGGGACCAGTCCGACGAGTTGAGAAAGGGAAACAGATATCCGGAGTAGGAGGGCACCGATCCCCCGCCAATGAGAAATACCAGAAAATAATCGGAAAATGCCACCAGAAACACGATGGAAGACCCGGCGGTGAGGGCGGGCAGCAGCATGGGGATCTCAATTTCCCAGAGAATCTGCCAGAATCCTGCTCCCAGGTTCCTGGCACACACAAGAGCATCGGGGTGGATGGTTTTGTATCCGGAGATTAGGGCTCTCAACATATAGGGATAGCTGTAAACGGAAAGAATCAAGGCCACCCCGAAGTGGGTATCGGCAAGGCCCAATCGGATGAAAATGATATGAATGCCCACGGAAAAGGTCATGACGGGCAGCACCGCTGGCGCCAACAGCAGGCTTTCCACCAGCTTTTTTCCTTTGAAATCAGCCCGGCTTAAAAATTCTGCCGGCACCAGGGAATAGAACACCGACAGCACCACCGCCACAATGGAATATAAAAAAGAGGACCCCAAATGGGTGAGAATCTTATAGCCATTGGCTTTAAAATAGGTCAAGGTGCGAAAGTTCATGGTGTCAGGTATCAGGGAGGGGAAGGTCCAGCGCCCTGCAAAGCTGTATATCACCAGCACCACCAGGGGAAACAAAAATACAAACCACAGCCCCGCCACCTTGAGTTGATCTTTATTCACATCCCCCCCTTGTCCAGCTTATTGCTTATCTTAAAATAAAGGTAGGCCAACAATGAAGAGACCAAAAACAAAATTACCAACAGGGCCATGGCCACCGGCCGTTGTGACAGGTCATGCTTGAAGTAGTAGTCGTATACCTGCAGGCTGAGCATGCCAGGGCTGCTGTTGCCCAGGATATAGGGGATCTCAAAGGCACCAAAACTGTAAATAAACAAAATCAGAAACGTAGTAGTCAAGGTTTCTTTCAGGTGGGGCAGCACCACAGAAAAAAAGATGCGTATCTCTCCTGCCCCCAGCTGCCGGGCGGTCTGGAGGTAGCGCTTGTCAAACTTCATCAACACGGAAACGGCCATCAACGCCACAAAGGAGGTCTCTTTGATGCTGTAGGCGATGATCTCCCCCACACCGTAGCGGCTGAAAATCAGGTTGGGGAATGCTTCCATGGTCGCTGTGATCCCCAGGTGGTAGCACAGGGAAGAGAAAACACCGGATCGGCTTAAAAAAATCATGGTAATAAAGGCTACGGCAATGTGGGGCAGCACCAGGGGGATCTTGTAGACCACGGTTTTAGCGTGCAGTCGCAGGGGCAGTTTCCACATGGTGTAGGCAAGCAGGGTGCCCAAGACGGTGGCAATGGTGGACGAGACAAGGGCCACATAAAATGAGAAAAGGATTGACACCAGAAAGTGGCTGTGGGTCAAGACTATTTTGTACGCCGTCCACATGGAAGTGTAATGGACAAGGGGGTTCATCATCCCCAGGGACTGGAGTACGGTGAGAACAATGCCGCCAGCAAAGAACAGCACAAAGGGCAGCAGTGCTGGCAGCAGTTTGTAATAAGGTTTCATGGGGGGGTGGACTATTTTTTCCCCAAAATGATTCGCAGCCAGTCGGCTTCAAGCCGGGTGAGATAGGCCGCTGGAATCTCCGGCACCCCATGCTGGTTCAGCACATCAAGAGGCAAGGTGGCCACACCCAGGTCCAGTTCTGCGAAGGCTTTCTTTGATTTATCATCCAGCTTTGCCATGTCCAGCACCGTGAAATCTCCCCAGTTTTTGGGGGTATTTTTGGACAGCTGGGCTGCAGGCGATGCCAGAAAATCAGCAGTGACCATGGCGCCAGCAATGTTGGGGGAATTAAAGGCAATGGCGGTGAAGTGGGTGTTGTAAATAGACCCGCCGCTCATCACAAAGGTGCGTACTGTGTCGGGATATTTTCCTTCCATGATTTTATTGGAAGCGTTGGCCTGGTGATAGGACATGTTCAGGGTCACCTCCCCCCTTTCAAACAACAAATCCAGGGCGGCAATATCCTTGGGATAGGCGTCTGCCTTTTGCCATAAATAAGGATTTATCTCTTTGAGGTATGCCCAAAAAGCCTTGGATTTTTCCACATAGAGCTGTTCGTCAAAGCCGTTCATATATTGTTCATGGCCACCGGTGGTGGCGTAGAACACCTGGCGGATAAAGGCAGATCCCGTAAAATCAGGGGGCTGGGGGTAGGTAAATTTTCCGGGATTTTCCATGATCCAGGTTTTAAGCGATGCAAAGCTGTTGGGCGGAGTGGGGATTTTGGCTGCATCATAGATAAAGACAAACTGGGCCTTACCATAGGGCACTTCATAGTTTTCAACGGGAAACCCGAAATCAAAGGCAACACTTTTTGCATCAATATAGTGGGTGACGCTGGGCAGTTTATTTGCCACCGGTCCATGAAGAAGGTCGGCTTCCCGGGCATTTTTAAAATTCTCTCCATTGATCCACATGAGATCAATAGCGCCTTTCTTTTTGCCCGCCTGTTTTTCCGTGAGAAGTTTGTTCACAAACACCGACGCATCCATGGGGACCCGGTTCAGGGTGATGTCAAATTTGTCTTTCAGAGAGTGGGCCACATAGCCGTCCACCCAGGCGTTGATGGTGGCTGATCCGCCCCACATGTAAAAGTTCACCGAGGTGCCCCGGGCTTGCTTCAGGGCCTTGTCATAATTTAAGGGAACCTGCTCCGGGCTTTGCGCCTGGCACGAAAAGAGGAAAAGAACCACACAAAAAATCATTGCCCATTTTTTCATTTGTTTCTCCTTATGATGCGCCATAATTGAAAAATGTTGAGACCTCGGTGATGAAACTGGCATTATTTTATATTCTCTTTAAGAATGCGACGGATGGTAAGGTCTACCCTTTCTCCTGTCTTTAAATGATTACCCAGACTGCTGATGTGAAAATTTAACCCATTTTTCTGGATATGATACCGGATAGTAGTGCCATAAAAAACGATCTCTTTGATTTTCCATTTCCCCTGGGGATTGGCAGATAAGGTGGCGGCTTCGGCACGAAAATAATAACGATGTGTATGAAAATCAAACCTCTCGTCAACGTCAATATGGGCAATGGCCTCGGGGGTCACAACGTTAACCTGGCCCAGAAAGGAGGCCGCCTTGATGGAGATGGGTTCATGGAAAATTTTACTCACCGCATCAAACTGAACAAGCTTCCCATCCAGCATCACCCCGATCTTGTCGGACATGTGAAAGGCCTCTTCCTGGTCGTGCATGACAGAGATGGTGGTGGTGCCAAATCGCTTCTGGGTGCTATGGATGAATGCGGCGGTTTCCGCCTTGAGGTTTTTATCCAGATTGGCAAAGGGTTCATCCAAAAGCAAAATGGAAGGGTTGATGACCATGGCCCGGGCCAGGGCCACCCGCTGCTGCTGGCCAGCACTCAATGCCTTGGGATATTGATCCATTTTCTCTTTGATCTGAAAGCAGTCCAGCATCTCCATTACCCGTTCTCGGATACGGATTTTATTGTTTTTTGCGGCCCTCAGCCCAAAGGCGATATTGTCAAACACGGTCATGTTGGGAAACAGCAAAAAATCCTGGAACACCATGACCGCCGGGTTTTTTTCCTTGTGGCGGTTGTTGAACAGGATCTCTCCGGAATCCGGGGTTTCCAACCCTGCAATGATCTTTAAAAGGGTGGTCTTGCCCACGCCAGATGGCCCCACAAACGAGATGATTTCTCCTTGGTTCGCAGTAAAATTAATGTTTTTCAGCAATTTTTTCCCTTCAAAGGATTTGTGCAATTGCTTTACTTCAAAAAACATTCAATGTTCTCCAGGTAGCTTTTGATCTTGTTAAAGGTGGTGTCGTTGGTCAGCGTTCTCTGACTGCCTGTATACTCATACCAGGCCATAAAACACCAGCTTAAAGCCCGCAGCAGGATGGTTTTTTCAAGGAGGGTGGTTTTAAACTCCAGCGCTTCAAAGGAAACCCCAGGCAAGATCAAGTCGTAATACTGTTTTAGAAAATGGATGCGTTGATCTGGGGTAAACCTGAAATCCGACTTCCACAGGGTGGTGGTGGGAATGATAAAGTGGGCAAGGTCCTGGTACCGGCAGGAGATCACCGCCTTTTCCCAATCCACCAGAAAGCCCTTGTTTTCCTGGATAATAAAGTTGCCGGAGTTGACCTCTGTGTTGACAATGCAAAGGGGTTCTTGGTCAAAAAGATCCCCATGGGTTTGCCCCAGGGTTAATATTTGTTCATGGTATGCTTGAAGAAGTGTTTTTTCTTTTTTTAAGGGGTGGTTGGCAAAACGGTTGACGAGGCCAATACTTTCACGGGCAATGTCCCCCACGGGATCCGCCTGGCAGATCAGGGGGGGAAGGGCCCCCCCGGCGAAAGAGGTTTCATGGTTCTTTTGGGGCAGGGGCAGGGAGTGGATGGCGGCAAATATGCCAGGCACCGTTGAAAGGTCCCGTTTAAAATCAAAGGGCCGTCCCTCAATAAAGGCCATGAGCAACACTCCCCCCAGGGCCGTATCCGAAGCCACCTGAAAAACAGCGGGGGTAACCCCCGAAGGTGCCACCGCCTGGAGCACATGGAACTCATAGCGGATCTGATCTTGTGGGTTAATCTGATTGAGCTGGCTGCCGTGATTAATGCGAAAGACATATTGATGATCTTTGGATGCGACCACATAATTTTCATTGTACTCACCGGCGGCCAGGAACGATACCTTTTCCACGGTTTCAAGCCAGCCTCGATCCAGAATGATCTCTTTAATCCGCCTGTAGGTTTCCTCTTCCTTCATAGAACAGCCTTTTCATGGTTAACACCCCAATGTGGACAGTGAATACATGCGCAACCAAACCGTAACAAAAATCAATCATTCTGGCAATATCCTGGGAAAAAAGAGTCCTTTGAATTTGAAAGGAGGTTGTTTCCTTTTGGAGAGATCCTATTTCCCCTCTCCCTGGAAAAGATCATCCAGGGCTGGAAGAAAAATATCCACAAGGGTCTGATGGACCCATTGGTAATAGGAATCTGAATCCGGATCCAGGTGGAGGAGCCAGGCCGCGCTCTCCGGGGTTCCCAGGTAGTAAAACAACAGGGCATTAAAACTGTCCGTAAAACGACAGATGTCCCCGTGGGAGGCCTTAAATTTCAGGGACCCGGTCATCTGTTCCCGGACCGATTCCACGGTATCGATGAACCGGGTTCTTCCGGGAACAGTTTCCACGGTTTCAGCGGAGAGATTCAGCAATAAAATTCTGAAGGTCCAGGGTTTCAGACGTGAAAACTCAATGAGTCGGGTGACATAAAGGGAAAAGCCCTGGGCCCGGTCCATGGTTTTTACCTCAACGACAGCCTTTTTGGCAGCCTGGTAAAGGTCGGCACAAATGCTTTGGGCTACAGCATCAAAAAGATCTCCCTTGGTGGGAAAATAATACCGGATCAGGGCATGGGGGACCCCACCCTGGGTTGCAATCATCCTGATTGAAGCTGCTGTGTATGATTTTTGGGCAAATACATGGACGGCGGCATCTAAAATGGCCTGCCGGGTCTGTTTGGCATCTGTTTTCTTTTTCTTCATTCCTTGTTCATTCTCCGATTTTGGATGGCCTAATCTATCACAGGGTTGGCCGGGATTCAACTTTTTTATACACTTGTACAAAAATCTGTTGACACCGGGCGCGGCCCATGAGAAGTATTTGTACAACTGTACAAAACCAATCAGAGGAGGAAATGATGGAAGACGAAATCTATAATAGGCTGCGGGAACATATCGACAGTATGCCAGCCGGATATCCGGCCACCGATTCCGGTGCTGAGATCAAAATGTTGAAAAAATTTTATACCCCCCTCCAGGCCCAGATTGCCTTGAGCATCGGC